>JASJIW010000024.1:0-89936 GCA_037624665.1 Flavobacteriales bacterium | reverse complement strand
CAGCTAGGAATTGTAACCGAAAATCAGATTTATTTAATAAACGCTAATGGCACTATTGTAGATGGTTTCCCTCTATCAGGTTCAACACCATTTAGTATTGATGATCTGAATAATGACAATACTTCTAATTTAGTGGTAGCAAATGGAAAAATGATTTACACGTATAATTTGAAGTAATTACTCTGCTGTAAGCCATTTGCTTTTCTCCTCAAAAAACGCTAACTTCGTTTAACAACAAGTTTTATATGACATTAAAACATCACATAGAACAGCGTTAAACGAACCTCCTCAAAACTTAAATTATCTTTGCTCTAATACGATAGTAATCGGAAGCAAATTCAGATGGCTTAACTTTTCAAAGCACATCCTTTTTCGTTTTTATATCTCCTTCGACTCCCCGCTCAGGATGACATATAAAAACTCAAAAACGTACTTTTCAAGATTCTATGTAGTTTCTGAAATTATATTTCTTTAACGTTTTAATTTCTCCTTTTTGTTATAAAAACATAATTAATTTGTTTTTTTGTTACAGATTTGAAATCAACTAAATGAACTCTATATCAACATTGTTAAAACCTCTTACACTATTTATAGTTCTCTCTATAACATCCTCTTTATTTGGACAAATAAAAAAAGAGAATAAGCTACTTATTGGTAGGTTAGAGCTTTCTGAGAAACAATACAAAAGTGCTATTGAGAAGTTTAATTACATCATTAAAAATGATCCTCCCAATTACGAACCTTACTATTATAGAGGAATAGCAAAATTGGAGCTAGGAGATATTGTTGGTGCCGAAAATGACTTTACAGAAGCCATTAAACTTAAACCGCTTTTTATAGACAACTATATTATCAGAGCATCTACGAGAGATCGGTTATTTAATTATGAAGGTGCTTTTAATGACTTTGAGACTGCCCTATTAATTGACTCTACTAATTCTGACATCTATTTAAATAGAGCCATTACACACAACTCTCTTCATAATTATAAAGAATCTATTTATGATTGTGAAAAAGCACTGCGCTATTATAGTAACAAAGAATTGGTTTATCTTATCAGAGGAATGTCTGAGTTGGGTTTAAAAAATTATTACAAAGCCATAAACGATTTTAATATTATAATAAAAAGTAATCCCAGAAAAGCCAATACTTATGTACGAAGAGCAACTGCTCAGTATTATTTATTGCATTATGATTCTGCCCTTAATGATATTACTCGAGCGTTACATTTAGATGATAAAAACAGTTATGCCTACTTTCAACGTGCTATGGTTTACACTAAAATAGACCACAAGGATGATGCACTTAAAGATTTAAATACAGTTTTAGAACTTTCTCCTAATTCTACCTCCGCATATTACAATAGAGCTTTAATTTATACAGATAATGAGGATTATCAATTAGCTTTAGCAGATTATGAAAAAGTAATTCTACTCAATTCTAAAAACATATTAGCTTATTATAATAGAGCAATAATTTATAATCGAATAAAGAAGCTAAGATTAGCCAGAATAGATATTGAAAAGGTAATTGAGATTTATCCTGATTTTGTAGATGCTTATAAATTAAGAGCTAATTTAAAACAACAAATTGGTGATTATGTGGGTGCAAATCAAGATAAGCAAACAGCCGAAATTATTAATAATACCAAACTTGATATTACTGATAGCTTAAAAAGAAATGAAGAACTAAACATTACCAAAGTAACTTCATTTAGCAATGGAGATAATAAAAATGTTGCCCAAATATCCAATACAGAGATTGCATTAGTTAGTCCTTATTATATTAGTTTATTGGCATCCAACAACCATAAACGAATTATCGATTCGTGGAACAAGAAAAACAACTCTTATTCAGCTTACTTTTTATTGAATGATAATGATGAGATTAATGAAACACTTAAAAAGAACAAATTAGCATCCTTAAACGAACAAATTTTATTAGACTATAGAAATGGTGAATTGTACTTAAAACGAGCAGTTATTAATGCCTCATTAAGTGTTTACGATAGAGCAATTATGGATTTCAATAAATCCTTACACTTAGATACTGATAACTATATGGCTTATTTTGGTAAAGCAAATATGCTGTATCAAATATTTCAGAAAGATGAAACAAGTAGCTATAGTTTAGATATGGTTATTAAAGACTATGACAAATGTGTTGCACTTAACCCGAAATTCACTTATGCCTACTTTAACAGAGCTTATCTGAAATTTCAAAATAAAAATTACATCGGTGCTATTGAAGATTATAGTAAAGCCATTAGTTTATCTCCATCATTTGCTGAGGCTTACCTCAATAGAGCTTTAATCTTATTAATTTTAGAAAACAACGACCAAGCCTGTAAAGACTTAAGTAAAGCTGGTGAATTAGGAATTACAAAAGGGTACTCCTTAATTGGTAAGTATTGCAGTAAATAATCATTTACAATTAAAAAATAGCTTTTCTGGATTAAGTCAACTTTTTCAGGAGAAAATACTCAAAATAAAAAGGCTCGAGAGTTAACTCTCGAGCCTTTTTATTTATTTACAAATTTGCAGTTCTAATAAATCTAGTTAATTTTTCTTAGCAGTTGACAACTTTTGTTTTACCTCTACCTCTTCATAAGCTTCAACAATATCATCAACTTTAATATCATTAAAGTTTTCGATGTTCAATCCACATTCGTATCCTTTACCAACGTCTTTTGCATCGTCTTTATATCTTTTTAAAGATCCTAATTCTCCAGTATAAACAACAACTCCGTCTCTAATTAAACGAACCTTACTGTTTCTACTAATCTTACCAGACTGAACCATACAACCTGCAATAGTTCCGACTTTAGATACTTTAAATATTTCTCTAATCTCAACAGTTGCAACAATTTTCTCTTCAATTTTAGCTGCAAGCATACCTTCCATTGCATCTCTAATTTCATCGATAGCAGCATAAATAATAGAATATAATCTAATATCAATTTGCTCTCTTTCTGCAACTCTTCTTGCTTCAGCAGATGGTCTAACTTGGAACCCAACAATAATTGCTTCCGAAGCAGCAGCCAGCATAACATCAGTTTCAGAAATTGCACCAACAGATTTGTGTATAATATTTACTTCAATCTGATCAGTTGATAGTTTCTGTAAAGAATCAGAAAGTGCTTCAATAGAACCATCAACATCACCTTTAATAATAACGTTTAATTCCTTAAAGTCTCCAATTGCTAATCTTCTACCAATCTCGTCAAGCGTAATATGTTTCTGAGTTCTCACTCCTTGCTCTCTTTGTAATTGTAATCTTCTTTCAGCAATTGCTCTAGCTTCCTTCTCATCATCCATGATATGGAATTTATCACCAGAATTTGGTGCTCCATTCAATCCTAATAATGATACCGGAGTAGAAGGTCCTGCAACTGTCATATTACGCCCTTGATCATCAAACATTGCTTTTACCCGTCCGCAATAACCTCCAGCTAAAACAACATCCCCTATATTTACTGTACCAGATTGTACTAAGATAGTAGATAAATACCCTCTACCTTTATCAAGTTCTGATTCTACAACAGTTCCTATACCATTTTTATTAGGGTTAGCTTTTAACTCTAACATTTCTGCTTCAAGTATAACTTTCTCTAATAATTCCTCTACACCTTGACCCGTTTTAGCAGATATATCTTGGTGTTGAAATTTCCCACCCCATTCTTCTACTAATATATTCATTTGAGAAAGTTCTTCCTTCAATTTGTCAGAAGTAACTCCATCTCTATCAATCTTATTAAAAGCAAATACAATTGGTACCCCTGCCGCTTGTGCGTGATTGATTGCTTCTTTTGTTTGAGGCATCACGTTATCATCAGCAGCTATTACAACAATAACTACATCTGTAACCTGTGCACCCCTAGCACGCATAGCTGTAAAAGCTTCGTGACCTGGTGTGTCTAAGAATGCAATTCTTTTACCATCTTTCACTTCCACAGAGTAAGCGCCAATATGTTGTGTTATTCCACCTGCTTCGCCTTGTATTACATTCGCTTTTCTAATGTAATCTAATAATGAAGTTTTACCGTGATCAACGTGTCCCATTACCGTAATAATTGGAGCTCTATCTTCTTTATCTTCTTCTTTATCTTCTATATCAAAATCCACTTCGTTTTCTTCAGTGGCAGAAATAAATTCAACCATAAATCCATGCTCTTCAGCAATGATGGTTAATGTTTCGGCATCTAATCGTTGATTAATAGAAACAAACATTCCTAAGCTCATACAAGCACCAATAATATCATTGACTCCAATATCCATCATACTAGCCAGCTCACTTACTGTAACAAATTCAGTAAGTTTAAGCACTCGTTTTTCTGCTGCTTGTATTTCTGCTGCGATATCAGCTTGATCACTTGCTGCCTGTCTTTTATCCTTCCTGTGTTTAACACCTTTCTTTTTACCAGCGCCAGTTAATCTAGCCAAGGTTGCTTTAATTTGGGCTTGAACTTGATCTTCAGTTAATTCAGCTCGTTTTTCAACTCTAGCACCTCTTGGTTTCGGTTTCCCTTTTACAAATGGTTTTCTCTTTTCAGTTGACACATCAACCTTACGAACAATTCTCTTTCGTTTCTTTTTTGCATCAATATCTCTAGAAGATGATGCAACAGGCTTTTTAATTTTCTTAGGTAATTCGATTTTCCCTAAAACTTTTGGAGCTTCTAATTTTGTGTATTTCGTTTTAATTTCTTCAGGAGCCTTTCTATCTGGGTCTAGTTTTTCAGCCTTCTTCGGTTCTTCCTTTTTTACTTCAACAACCTTAACAGTCTTCTCTACCTTAACAGGTTTCTCTCCCTTAGGTTTTATAGCTTTCACCTCTTTAACAGGCTTTTTCTTACTTGGCCTTGTCTTAAGATTAATTTTTCCAAGATCAATTTTTCCAAGAACTTTTATGTCTCCACTCTCTTCAGAATCCTTAACCTCTTCGATTATTGGAGTCTTATTTGTCGGAACTACAACTTTTTCTTCTACAATCTCTTCAATATTTTTCAATACAACTTCTTCAGCTATTTGCTCAATAACTGGCTCAGGAATAACCTCAACCTCTTTTTCAGGTACTACTCCTTGAACTTGTTCTAAGGTAATCGTTTCTTTTTCTGTACCAATAGATACTTTCTGAGATTCCTCTCTCGCACTAATTTGCGATTGAAATTCTGCTTGTAAAATGCTGTAAGTTCCAGCATCAATTTTTGTATTAGGATTGCTCTCAACCGTAATACCTTTTGACGCTAAAAAATCTATAAGGGTATGTATCCCTACATTGAATTCCCTTGCTACTTTACTTAATCTTTTTACTCCTCCAGCCATTTGTTCTTTGCTCTTTTCAATCAGTATTAATACTACTAAAGTATTTATTATATTTTAATAAACTATCCGTTAGGTTTATTAATCTTCAAATTCTTGTTTTAAGACTCTCATCAGATCCTCAACAGTTTCAATTTCTAAATCAGTTCTTCTTACTAATTCTTCAACAGATTGTTCGATTACACTCTTTGCAGAATCACATCCAATAGATTTCAGTTCAGCAATTACCCAACCTTCTATCTCATCTTTAAACTCATCTAATGCAACATCATCATTATCATCTTCATCAACATCTCTATACACGTCAATATCAAAACCAACAAGCTCACCTGCTAATTTAATATTAAACCCACCTCTACCAATTGCTAAAGAAACTTGATCAGGCTTTAAGAAAACCTCTGCAGTCATTTTAGTTCTATCCAATTTAATTGCAGTTACTTTTGCTGGACTTAAAGATCGTTGTATAAACAATTCTGTATTTGCAGAATAGTTTATTACATCAATATTTTCATTTCTCAACTCTCTAACTATGCCGTGGATTCTTGCACCTTTCATTCCAACACAAGCTCCAACAGGATCAATTCTATCATCATAAGATTCTACAGCAACTTTTGCTCTTTCTCCTGGTGCTCTGACAATATTTTTAATTGTAATTAAACCATCATAAATCTCAGGCACCTCTAGTTCGAATAAACGCTCTAAAAATAATGGAGATGTTCTTGATAAGATAATTAATGGTTTGTTGTTTTTCATTTCAACTCTAACCACTACTGCTCTTACAGTATCTCCTTTTCTAAATCTATCGTTAGAAATTTGTTCTGTTTTTGGAAGAATCAATTCATTATCTTCATCATCCAAAATTAAAATCTCTCTTTTCCAAACTTGGTAAACTTCACCGGTAATTAAATCACCAACTCTATCCTTGTATGAAGCGTAGATATTATCTTTTTCTAATTCCATGATTTTAGACATCAAGTTTTGTCTTAACGACAATACTATTCTTCGTCCAAAATCTTCCATTTTCACTTCCTCAGAAACTTCTTCACCAATCTCGAAATCCGGTTCAATCAAAATAGCCTCCGCATAAGAAATTTCTTTATTACCATCCTCTACCTCTCCATCGTGAACAATTTCTCTATTCCTCCAAATCTCTAAATCTCCTTTATCAACATTTACGATAAAATCGAAATTTTCATCATCTCCAAATTGTCTTTTAATAGTGCTTCTAAAAACACTTTCTAAAATGTTCATTAGGGTTGCTCTATCAATATCTTTGAATTCTTTGAATTCCTGAAACGAATCTATTAAACTTAAACTTTCCATCTATTGGTTATTTAAACGATATAATTATCGTTGTTTCTTTTATATTATTAAATTTTATTTTCTCTTGCTTAACAATAGTTTCCTTCTTCTTTCTCCCTTCAATTCTTTCCTTATAAGAATGCTCTACTACTATTTCTTCTTCAGTCACTTCTATCAACTCACCCTTCACAACTATACCTTCAACTGGCACAACTTTAACATCTCTTCCTATGTTCTTTTTATATTGTTCAATTACACGAAGTGGTTTATCTAAACCAGCAGAAGAAACATTCATTTCAAAATCTTCTATCTCTCTATCTAAACTATTATCGATTACTTTACTAATCTCTATACAATCTGTAACAGAAATTCCATCGTAACTATCAATCTCAATTGAGATTGCATTACCTTCTCCAATCTCCAACTCTACCAAAAAACAATTGTTTTCAGTCAGTTTGTCTTGGATCAATTCTAATATTTGTTCTTTTCCTATCATTTTTATCCCAAAGAAAAAGGGAACTTTTCGTTCCCTCCACTAATTCTCTCTATTTTCAACACTGCAAATATAACTAAAATATACAGTCTCACAAGATTTTACGAATAAAAAAAGCCTCAACTAATATAGCTGAGGCTTTTTTAAATTAAGCTATAGCTTATTTTTTCTTTGCACCAGTTGCAACAACATCAAACTTAACGTCAGCAGACACATCTTTGTGTAATCTGATAGAAGCTTCATAAGAACCTAAGCTCTTAATTGCGTCACCTTTAATTTTAACGTATTTACGATCAACTTTATGCCCTGCTTTTTCAATAGCTTCAGCTAATTGAACTGTAGTTACAGAACCAAAGATCTTTCCTTTTTCTCCTGCTTTTACAGCTACAACTACTACCATCTCGTTAAGAGCATTCGCAGTATTTTGAGCTTCATCTTTTATTTTTTTATTCTTAACAGCACTCTGTCTAAGGTTTTCCTCTAACATTTTAATTGCTGATGGAGTAGCTAAAGCAGCTATTCCTTTAGGAATTAAAAAATTTCTACCAAATCCGTTTTTCACGTCAATGATTTCATCTTTAAACCCTAAGTGTTCTTTATTTTCTCTTAGTATAACTTTCATTTCTTTATTTATTAGAATAAATAACTCAGGCAAAGCCTGTTACTTAAGCATATCTGCTACGTAAGGCATTAATGCTAAATGTCTCGCTCTTTTTACAGCTTGCGAAACTTTTCTTTGATACTTTAAAGATGTACCAGTAATTCTTCTTGGCAACAACTTACCTTGTTCGTTTACGAACTGCAATAAGAATTTTTCATCTTTATAATCAATATATTTAATTCTATTTTTTTGAAATCTACAGTATTTATCTCTCGTTAATTCAATATCAGGAGCAGTTAAATATCTGATTTCTGAGCTATTTTCAGCCATGTCTTTTTAATTTTTTTGGGTTAGTAGTGGATTATTACTTTTTTCTCTGAGGACGTGATTCAACGAAAGCGATTGCATGCTTGTCCAAAGAAACTGTTAAGAAACGCATTACTTTTTCGTCTCTTTTTAAGTTCACTTCCATATCAGCGATACCTTCTCCTTCCATTTCGTACTCAAACAAATGGTAAAAACCAGTTGATTTTTTTTGAATTGGATAAGCCAATTTTTTTAATCCCCAATCTTCTGAATGCATAAGCTTAGCGCCTGCATCTTTCAAAGATTTTTTAAACTTTACAACTGTCTCCTTCACCTGCTCAGCAGATAAAACGGGAGTTAGAATGAAGACAGTTTCATAACGTTTTGTCATTTTTTTTAATTTTAGTTATCCCTTCAATTTTTAAAGGTCTGCAAAAGTAAGAAATTAATATCGATTTACAAATGGTTAACACCTCAGATTTTATTAACTTTTATATTAGGGTGTTTTAACAGGTTGTTCGCTACATCTTTCAAACTTTACTCTTCGGCTCCACTCAGAGATCCGCCTTAAAGGATACCACTCCCATCCTTAACGTAAATAGTTGTTGAAAAATAAATTCATCAAATCAAAAAACAAACCCCCAAATAAAATTATATTTGTTGCTCATTAATTAAGGCATGGAAAACTATATTGTTTCTGCAAGAAAGTACAGACCCACAACATTCGATTCTGTTGTAGGTCAACTTTCTATTACATCTACCTTAAAGAATGCTATTAAAAGTCAACATCTAGCCCAGGCTTTTTTATTTTGCGGACCAAGAGGTGTTGGAAAAACTACTTGCGCTCGTATTTTAGCAAAGACCATTAACTGCTCCAATGTTAGTGATAAAATTGAAGCATGTAATGAATGTGAATCATGTAAATCTTTTGATGAAGGTAGATCTTTAAACATTCAAGAATTAGATGGCGCCTCTAACAATAGTGTTGAAGATATTAGAAATTTAATTGACCAGGTCAGTTTTGCTCCGCAATTAGGATCTCATAAAATATACATTCTTGATGAGGTTCATATGCTTTCCTCTTCAGCTTTTAATGCTTTTTTAAAGACATTAGAAGAACCACCAAAACATGCTATTTTCATACTAGCAACTACAGAAAAACATAAGATTATACCAACTATACTCTCTCGATGTCAGATTTTTGATTTTAATAGAATTAAGATTGATGATATCTCTTCTCATTTAGCAGGAATTGCTAAAATGGAAAAAGTAGTAGCCGAAGAAGATGGCTTACACATCATCGCTCAGAAAGCTGATGGAGCATTAAGAGATGCCCTATCTATGTTTGATCAAATTATTAGTTTTTCTGGAGGAACAATAACGTATAAAGATGTTATTGAAAATTTAAACATCCTTGATTACGATTATTACTTTAAGGTAACCAATTCAATTCTATCTAATAACATTGGCGATTCATTACTCTTGTTTAATGAGGTTTTAAACAATGGCTTTGATGGTCATAACTTTATTAACGGATTAGCTGAGCATATTAGAAATCTTTTGGTTTGCCAAGATGCGAGTACTATTTTACTACTAGAAGTTGGAGCTACAATTAAAGATAAATATCTTGCTCAAGCAAAAGCATCAAACACCGGTCAGCTGATACATTTTTTAAACATTACCACAAAATCGGACACACAATATAAAGTAAGTAAAAACCAACGACTCCTTGTAGAGGTAATGTTAATGCAACTTTGTTCGATCGACAGCCAAATGGCTGAAAAAAAAAAGCCCATAATTAATTTACCTTTTAATCACAAAGGAAATTTAATAAGTCCAAGAACAGAGCAAAGTAGGAATCCTGCTTTAGATGCTTCACTTAAAAAAACTGTCGTAAATTACTCCGTGCCAGAACCAAGTACTCCTTTAATTGTACAAGAACCAAAAGCTAGCCTTAGCGCTGTACTTCCCCCTAAGTTTGATGAAAAGAAAACAGGAAAGCCTACACTAAAAAGAAGCTCAACTCGCTCGCTCGCTAATTCTATATCAATAAATCCTGCAACGCAGAAGAAAGAGACTGATAAAGAAGTAGAAATAGATGTTAGAAACAGACCAAAAAAAGATTTTACAGCTGTAGAATTTTCCAACGCTTTAAGAAGTTATAAAACCATGCTTAAAGAAAAAGGAAAAGACAGTTTAGCCTCTATTTTTGAAGAAATTCCTGAACTAAAAGAAAACATTATATACTTCCGTATTGAAAACAAAGCTTTGAATGATGAATTTGATACTCAAAAATCTGACTTTTTAGACTTTATAAGAAAAGAGCTTTCTAATTATGATGTAGGCGTAAAATTATCCATTAACAAAGACTTTAAAACCAAAAAGGCTTACACACCCCAAGAAAAATTTATTAAAATGAGCGAAAACAATCCTCAACTTAAAGAGCTTGTTAAAGCCCTAAATATGGATGTTGGTTACGCCTAAATTTTCTAACATTTTTTCGATACATTTGGCATTCATTTATTTTAACCTAATAATAGAACAATGAATATTAAAGCATTAAAATTATCATTTGTAATTATTACAAGCCTACTAATGGCTGCTTGTGGTGTTAACTCTAAAGACGCTTCCTACAAATATGAATACGAAACTGTTGAGGGCGATGTATTGAATACATTCATCTACACATTAGACAATGGTTTAAAAGTTTACATGTCTGTAAATAAAGATGAACCAAGAATTCAAACCAACATTGCAGTAAACACAGGAAGTAAACAAGATCCTGCTGATGCTACTGGTTTAGCTCACTATTTAGAGCACATGGTTTTTAAAGGAACTTCAAAACTTGCTACAATCAATTGGGCAGAAGAGAAGGTTTTATTGCAACGTATTTCTGACTTATATGAATTAAGAAGAACTGTTACAGATGTAGCTGAGCGAACTGCCATCTACCATCAAATTGATAGTCTTTCAGGAGAAGCAGCTAAATTTGCTGTGCCGAATGAATATGATAAGATGATTAGCTCTATTGGTGCTAAAGGAACAAACGCTTACACTTCTGTTGAAAGAACGGTATACATTAATGACATTCCTTCTAATGAATTTGAAAAGTGGCTTGCTATTGAATCTGAAAGATTTGATGAATTAGTGCTTAGATTATTCCATACAGAGTTAGAAGCTGTTTACGAAGAGTACAACAGATCTCGTGATAATGATTATTGGTTATCTTATGAAACTATGTCTAAAGCATTGTTTAAAAAACACCAATACGGAACGCAAACAACTATAGGTACAAGTGAGCATTTAAAAAATCCTTCAATGGAAAAAATTCACCAGTATTTTAGTGAAAGATATGTTCCTAATAACATGGCTATTATTTTATCTGGTGATTTAGACCCAGACAATACAGTCGATTTAATTACAAAGTATTTTGGAAAATACGAATCTAAAGAAGTTCCAACATTTACAGCTGCGGTTGAAGATGAAGCAACAGAACCTGAATTTATTACTGTAAAAGGAAGTGATGCTGAATGGGTAAACGTTGGTTATAGACTACCAGGAATTGAGACTGAAGATATTTATATGCTAAATTTATTTGATGGCTTATTAAACAATGGTCAAGCAGGATTAATTGATTTAGATTTAATTAAAGCTCAAAAAGTACTTGATGCATATTCTAGTCCACAAACAATGAAAGACTACTCAACATTTGAATTGTCGGGTAACCCAAGAGAAGGACAATCTTTAGAAGAAGTAAAAGACTTATTGTTAGCGCAAGTTGAAAAAATTAAAGCTGGAGAATTTGAAGAATGGATGCTTCCTGCAGTTATCAAAGATTTTAAATTAAGTGAACAACAGCGTAACCAATACAATTCTGCTAGAGCTGGTAAAATGACCAATGCTTTTATCATGAATCAAAACTGGTCGGATGTTGTTAACACTAACGACAAGCTTAGTAAAGTAACAAAGGCTGATATCGTTACATTTGCCAATAAATATTTTAACAACAATTATGTAGTTGTTTATAAAGAAACTGGTGAGGGAGACAATCCTAAAGTTGAAAAACCACAAATTACTCAGGTTCCTTTAAATAGAGATACTGCTTCTGTTTTTGCAACTGAGTTTGAGAAATTGGATGCTACCAGAATGACTCCTGTTTATGATGATTACAAAACTGAAATTAAAGAAGACAAATTAGCATCTGGTGTGCCTCTTTATTATGTAGAAAATACAACTAACGAAACATTTAGTTTAAACTACATTTTAGACATGGGTTCTTATAGTGACAAAGAAATGGCTCTTGCTGTTGAATACTTAGAATACTTAGGAACTGATAAATATTCAGCTAATGAGTTACAATTAGAATTATTTAAACTTGGATTAAGCTATAGCGTTTATGCTGCACAAGAAAGAGTTTATGTTACTTTATCTGGATTAGATGAATCTTTAGAAGAAGGAATTAAACTTTTTGAGCACATTTTAGCAAATGTTCAACCAAACCAAGAAGCTTTTGAAAATGGTGTTGCTGACAAATTAAAAGATAGAGCTGATACTAAATTAAATAAAGGCGCAATTCTTTATGGTGGTTTAATGAACTACGGTATGTATGGAGACAACGCTCCAATTAAAAACATTTTAAGTGCAGATGAATTGAAAGGTTTAGATCCTAACAATTTAGTAGCAAAAATTAAGGAACTTACTTCTTATGAGCACTACATCTATTATTATGGAAGAAAGGACATTGAGGCTGTAAAGACTTTATTAAACGAAAACCATAAAACTCCAGAAACGTTAAAGCCACTAATTGTAGCTATAGATTTTCCAGAATTAACAATGGAAAAAAACGTTGTTTACTTTGTTGATTATGACATGGTACAATCAGAAGTAATGATGCTTTCTAATGCTGGAGCTTACAATAAAGATTTAGCAGCAACGACTAAAGTCTTTAACCAGTATTTTGGTGGTGGGTTATCTTCTATTATCTTTCAAGAAATTAGAGAATCTAAAGCATTGGCATACTCAGCTTATGCAGCTTACACTACGCCAAGAAAACCAAACAAAGCGCACTACGTAAGAGCTTACATTGGAACACAGGTTGACAAGTTAGCTGATGCCAAGAAAGCAATTATGGAGTTAATGAATGAAATGCCAGAAGTTGAGGATCAATTTCAAGATTCTAAAATGGCTGCTTTAAAGAAGATTGAAACTTCAAGAACGAAACGTTCTAGCTTATTTTGGAAGTATTTATCGGCAAAAGAAATGGGAAGAGATTCTGACATTAATGAAGAAATTTACCCTCAAATCAAGTCACTTCAATTGGCTGATTTAAAAACATTTTTTAACAGTAATATTGCTGGAAAAAACTATACTTACTTAGTTATTGGAAACAAAGACTTAGTTAAGATGGATGTTTTAAAAGAAATGGGAGAAGTTAAAGAGTTATCTTTAGAAGAGATCTTCGGATACTAATTAAGAGACACAACAATACTAAAAGCCGAAGCAGTTATGCTTCGGCTTTTTTAATATCAGTGTCTCTTCTATAACTCATTCAACAGTTGTATTTAGAGCACTATATAAAACGAATATATACATCTCCATAAGATGTATCCGTAAATTCTTTTGTTTGAACGTAAGTAATCATATCCTCTCCTGATTTCCATTGAGGTAAGTTATACTTCATTGATTCTCCATAAGAAAAATTACACTCTATCTTTCCAAGCTTCGCTAAGTGCGCTAAACAATCAACCAACACCTGAGTGTTTTCAGGAACAATATATTCTAAAGAAAGTGCTTTCAATGGCTTAGATAGTCCTTTTAAAACATCATACTCATAACCTTCAACATCAATTTTACAGAAAGCAGGAGTACCGTACTTTTCAATTAAAACATCCATTTTTGTCATCTGAATTTCAATTGTATCTCCCCAATCAGCTCCTTTAAAGCGATCTTCTCTCATTACATCTACATGCTCCTTAGAAAATGAAGATATCAATGTAGAACCTGAAACATACATTGTAGCTGTACTTTCTTTTTCACCAAGTCCTAACTTGATTAAATCAATTGTATCACCAAAACGTTTTGTTAAGTGCTCGTAACATTCTTTTTGAGGTTCTACAGCAACAACTTTTGCTCCTAACTCTAAAAAGATAATTGTTCTATTTCCTTTGTTGGCTCCAACATCAAAAACAACATCGCCTTCTTTAATAAATTCAGCATAAAACTCTTTTCTTTCTGCCTTTTTAAATACAGTTATTACTTTATTTTCTACATCTAAAGCCGCAGAATACAAACCTAATTCTCTTAAAATATTTCTTATTAATTTCTTCATTGTTCTATAATCTTATCCTATTAGTTAGACTGGTTCATTAATAAACTATTTATACCTGTAAACCTATCTTGCATTCCCTCTTGCATTCCAGCTTCTTTATAACGATCATTTGTCATCATAATAATTTGTTGTAAAATATACCTTGCTCTTTCAGAATCAGATTGAACAGATTTTTTAGCCGCTCCCTTTAAAGAAACATAATATCTTAAATCATTCTCATATCTATCTACAAGAGAACCCATAATTTCGTTTCCTTTTTCATATTCTTCTAACCTGTAATAGTTCTCAGCAATTGACAACATAAAATAGTCATAAGGAATATTTCTTTCAGGAATAGCTGCAAGACATTCATCTAATACTTCAACAGCTTTCTCTTTTTGTCCTGTTCTAATAAACTCAGTAGATAAACGAGCGAAATTATTTCTAAAATTCATACACATTCTTCTGTTATTCTCATTCATATATAAATCACCTTCCTTCATTCCTCCCCACTTGAACTGGTTCATTAAGTTCTCATACATAATATCTGTATTAATCTCTCCAGTTTGTCCGTCATAGCTTTTTGCTTTAAATGGAACTAAACGATACGCTAAACCTTCTAATTGAAAGTGATCTGTTAAACCTAAATAACTATCAGCTCCAGTAGTAATAGCAAAATAAACAGGTCTCTTCCAATCATTAGCTGCCAATATATCAAGAATAATTAAATCATTTTTCATGATGTAAGTCTTATTAACTGTCCACTCAACTTTATCTAAAATTCTAGCTTCATTCTCTGGAGAAACTGTACCGTTAGCTAAAACAGTTGCTCTATCAACTGAAAGCGAAAAGTTCTTTGTTGGAAAATAATCCACTTGCTTTCTTCCTTGACCAACACCTACTTTAGATTTAGGAGTATCATCAGCTACAAAAGCAATCATTTCATCTACATCTCTAAAACCTTTAACTTCTGGTCTTTCGTAAATAGGTAAATAATCATTTGTTCCTTGTCTAATTTTAGACTCTGGTAATCGCTGTGGAATACCATCAGCATCCCAAGCTTTTCTTCTCATTTGCTCAATATACCAATCGGTATTTAACAGACTTAAATTAACAACTCTAACATCTGTACGGTAACGCAAAACCTCTTGCACATACCATAATGGGAAGGTATCATTATCTCCATTTGTAAATAAAATAGCATTAGGAGCACAAGAATTTAAATAATTCTTAGCAAAATCACTTGCTGTATAAATTCCATTTCTATCATGATCATCCCAATTTTGGTTCGCCATTACTACTGGCACCAACAATAAACAGGCAATAGAAACACCTACTGCGCTAATTGTTTTTGGCATTTTTTTGCTCAACATTTCATACAGTGCGTACACTCCAACGGCTATCCAAATTGCAAACACGTAAAAAGAGCCCACATAAGCATAATCTCTTTCTCTTGGCTGTGGGGATGGTGGATTCGTATAGAAATTAATCATCATTCCTGTAAAAAAGAACAATAATCCTAATACTAACCAATCCTTTGGATCTTTATAAAATTGATATACTAAACCAATCAATCCTAATAAAAATGGCAATAAATAGTACTTGTTATGACCAGGATTATCAGTCATACTCAATGGTAATTTATCTTGATTTCCTAAACGCATTCCATCGATTGCTGAAATACCAGTCATCCAATTTCCATTTGTAATATCAGACGGCATAGTACTTTGTATGTCATTTTGCTTGCCTGCAAAATTCCACATAAAATACCTCCAATAAAGGTGCCCCCATTGGTAATTAAACAAGAACGATAAGTTCTCACCAAATGTTGGAACTTTTATTGTTTCTCCATTTGAAGCTCTTTTATTCTTCCCTTTAATACCTCCACTCCACATTTCATAGTGGCTTTTATGATGTGATTGAGAACTCCACATTCGTGGTAAAACCCCAGATGCTTTACTATCGTAATTTGGTTTTGTTTTTTCTCCAGCATTTGTTTGCTCATACTTTCCAGTTTCTTTATTTTGATAATAAACTGGCTTACCCTCTTTATAAGGCTCGTTTGCATCTAAAGGCGTGTTATAAAACTGACCTGATAAAAATGGTGCAGCACCATATTGATCACGATTTAAGTAAGACAATAAACTAAACGCATTCTCTGGATTATTTTCATCCATTGGAGGATTTGCTGCTGACCTCACCATGATGACAGCATAAGTAGAATATCCAATTAAGATAACAGTTGTACAAAGAAGAATTGTGTTCCAAACTACTTTTCCATTCTTCTGCGTATAATAAAGTCCTGCTGCTAGTAACACTACAACTAAGAATATAAATGCTAACAATCCAGAATGGAACCCCAGCCCTAAGTAATTAACAAAAAACAACTCAAATTGAGCTCCTAAACTCACTGTACCTGGTATAATACCAAACTGAACAGCTCCTAAAACTAATACAGAGAAACCTCCAGCAATCATAAAGTTTTTAAAGTTTAACTCTCTTGTTTTGAAAAAATATAAGAATACCATCGCAGGTATTGCTAATAAATTTAACAGGTGAACTCCAATTGAAAGCCCCATTAAATAAGCTATAAAAACAATCCAACGTGTACTGTGCTTTTCTGAAGCTACAGATTCCCACTTTAAAATTGCCCAAAAAACCAATGCAGTAAACAATGATGACATTGCATAAACCTCACCTTCTACTGCAGAGAACCAAAAAGAATCTGAAAAAGTGTAAGCCAATGAACCAACAACTGCTGCACCAAAAATGGCAATTCTTTTACTTTCTGTTATTTCTCCTGATTTGAGAGCTAATTTTCTAACAATCATTGTTATTGACCAAAACAAAAACAGAATTGTAGTTGAACTACTTAAGGCAGATAATACGTTTATTGAGTACCCCGCTAATTCTCCTGAACCAAACATGGTAAAAAGCCGTCCAACCAACATAAAAAATGGTGCTCCTGGAGGGTGTCCTACTTCTAAATTATAAGCAGTAGCTATAAACTCTCCACAATCCCAAAAACTAGCGGTTGATTCTATTGTAGAAATATATACAAATGATGCTATCAGCCAGATAACCCATCCAATTATATTATTAAGTTTTTTATAATTCATATCTTTTTTTTTATAGGTTACGAAAATATGAAATTCTACAGAACTTCTTGTATATGGATGTTAATCATTGTTAAAATAGTTTTCGAAAAAATGTTTTAGATAAACAAATATTTTACTACATTTGCCGACCTTAACAAACAAATAGTTTGATACTGCCCGATGGTGTAACTGGCAACACATCTGTTTTTGGTACAGAAGAGTCTAAGTTCGAGCCTTAGTCGGGCAACAAAAAGAAAAAGAAAATCCTTACAGACATTTACTGTAAGGATTTTTTGATTCTGACTGTTGTCGGTTTTGTATTCATTTTGATTATTATCAATAATCTAACGCAGTATCTTGAGCAATCAAAAAGGCAGCTCTAATTCAAATTTTTTAAAGACTACTTTCCTTTGTAAGATCGGATGAAATCCTATAAATCAAGAAATCATTGTATTTTGTATTTTTTTACTCTAGTTCTTGTAAGGGTTCCAGTAAATATTTAATTTAACCACTCAAAAAAATCTGGTTGTATAATCAATATCACGCATGAGTAAAAACATTTTAATAACAGGAGCAAACGGACAATTAGGCTCTGAGTTTAAATCGATTAAAGAAAATTACGCTGATTTCAATTTTATTTTCGTCTCTAAAGAGGCACTAAATATTACAAACGAAAGTGAAGTAACTACTTTTTTAAACGCAAATACAATTAATTATCTTGTTAATTGCGCTGCCTATACAGCAGTTGATTCGGCTGAAGAAAATGAAGCGTCTGCTCAATTTGTAAATGCAACTGGAGCCGAAATATTAGCAACCGCATGCGCGAGAACAAATACAGTTTTACTGCATGTATCAACAGATTATGTGTTTGATGGGAAAAGTAGTAAAGCATATACTGAAGAAGACAAAACAGCACCACTTTCTGTTTACGGAAGGTCAAAACTAGCTGGTGAAATTGCTATTAAAGCAAATTGCGAAGCTCATTATATCGTTAGGACTTCTTGGCTTTACTCGTCTTTCAATGCTAATTTTGTGAAATCTATGCTAAAATTAGCTGAAACACGAAATAAACTTGGAATAGTTGCAGACCAATATGGTAGCCCTACTTATGCTAAAGATTTAGCAAATGCCTTAATGGTTATGATTAAAAAAACGGAGGACAAATCAGTAATAAACAAGTTTGGAGTTTACCATTATAGTAATGAACAACAAACAACATGGTACGCTTTTGCCAAAGAAATTATGGAAATAGCAAAGACTGGCTGCGTAATAAATCCAATCACCACAGAAGAGTATCCTTTACCTGCTCCACGACCAAAAGATTCAACTATGAGTAAGGATAAAATTAAAAACACATTTAAACTTTTTATTCCAAACTGGGAAGACAGTTTAAAAGTTTGCATGAACAAACTATTGACGAATACCTAATGGGTTAAAAATCTCAATAACTTTACCCTTCCTTTATTTACAACTGAAAATGGAAAATACAACAACTAAGATAGATCAAACAATAATTGAAAAAGCGAAGACATGGTTATCAACTAATTATAACCAAGAAACTAGAACTGAAGTGCAACGATTAATTGATCATCAAACAGATGATTTAGTTGAATCTTTTTATAAGGATTTAGAATTTGGAACAGGTGGGCTAAGAGGTATAATGGGAGTTGGTAGCAACAGAATAAATAAATATACTGTTGGAATGACCACTCAAGGCTTTGCTAATTACTTAAAATCTCAGTTTAGAGATTTAGAAGAGATTAAAATTGTAATTGGTTACGACTGCAGAAATAATAGTCAATTATTTGCACAAATAACGGCTGATGTTATGTCAGCAAATGGTATTAAGGCTTATCTTTTTGAAAACCTAAGACCAACTCCAGAAATATCTTTTGCTATTAGAGAGCTCAACTGCCAAGGTGGAGTTATTATAACTGCATCTCACAACCCAAAAGAGTATAACGGGTATAAAGTATACTGGGATGATGGAGGACAATTGGTTGCTCCACACGATAAGAATGTAATTGATGATGTTCAAAAAATTACCAACATTACTGCTGTAAATTTCAATCCTCAAAAGAACTTAATTGAAGAATTAGGAAAAGAAATGGATGGTTTATTCATAAAAGCTTTGAAAAAAGTATCGTTATCTCCAGAAATCATCCAAAAACAAAAAAAATTAAAAATTGTTTTCACTCCTATACACGGAACAAGTTACAAGCTAGTTCCGCAAGCATTAAAAGCGTATGGCTTTGAAAATGTAACTATTGTAAAAGAACAAGCAATACCAGATGGTAATTTTTCTACTGTACACTCTCCTAATCCAGAAGAGAAAGCAGCGCTTGATATGGCAATTAACTTAGCCAAAGAAATTGATGCTGACATTGTAATGGGGACAGACCCTGATGCAGATAGAGTTGGTATTGCTGTAAAGAATTTAGAGGGAGAATTTGAGATTATCAATGGGAACCAGACTGGATCTTTACTTGTTTATTATTTACTTACTAAATGGGCAGAACAAAATCGTTTAGACGGCAAACAGTTTGTTGCAAAAACAATTGTTACAACTACGCTAATTGATTCTATTTGCGATGCTTTTAAAGTTGATTGTTATGACACTTTAACGGGATTTAAATTTATTGCAGATCTAATTAAAAGCAAAGAGGGAAAACAAACCTTTATTGGCGGTGGTGAAGAGAGTTATGGTTATTTAATTGGAGATTTTGTAAGAGACAAAGATGCGATAACCTCTTGTGCTATACTAGCAGAAATAGCAGCATGGGCTAAAGAAGAAGGAACAACTATCTACGGTAAATTAATTGAGATTTACACGCAACATGGCTTATATAAAGAACGTTTATTATCTATTACTAAACAGGGTAAAAGTGGAGCGGAAGAAATTCAAGAAATGATTCATAATTTAAGAACTAACCCTCCAACAGAAATTGATGGATCTAAGGTGGTTATGATTAAAGATTACCAATCTTTAGAATCAATAAACCCTATTGGAAACGCTAAAGAGGCTATAGACTTACCAAAGTCAAACGTGTTACAATATTTTACTGAAGATGGAACTAAAGTAACTGCTCGTCCTTCAGGAACTGAACCAAAAATTAAATTCTATTTTAGTGTTAAAGCACCGCTAAATAATAAAGCTGAATTTAAAACGGTTAACCAACAGTTAGAAAACAAATTAGACAATGTAATGCAATCACTTAACTTGAGATGATCAGTTTTTTAATCAATGAAAATATCAAACATATCGGAAGGTCGTTCTATAACTCTCCAATTAAAGCCTTTTAATACTACCTCTTTTGGAGAAATTTTATTTAACGGAGATATAATTCCTTCTGGATCTTTTATAAATGTAATGGTCTGAATTTCATTATCCTTCATAAATATCAACATATCATTTCCCCTCATTTTATTTACCCCAACATATTTTCCATTTTCATCAATCGCATAATAAATGGTTTCAGAATTTTCTTTCACGTCAATTTTATGGATTTCCTGATCTTTTAAATAAGCCACCATATTTTTCCCTTTAATCTGATTGTAATTTTCATTAAAGCTATCAGCTTTAGAAATAATAAAAGCATTCTCATTAATAAACATCTTATCCACTTTATTATTTACCGTTAACAAATATATAAAGTCACCCGTTATTTGGTTTTCTTTAGACCATATTACCGGATCATTATAAAAATTAATTGTTGATTCCGAATAATCATACACTATAGAATCTGCTTTACCTTGCATATCACTTTTATAAAACTTAGCATTATTATAAGCCAAAAGTGATCTCAAAGTATCCATCACTATTTTAGATGAATCTGTTTCACTCAATAATGAATCTTGCATAATATATTGCGAAGAAACGATAAATGTGTCAGCATGCATATATAATGTATCGCCATCAGTATATTGTTTCATCATTGCTTCGTCAGTAATCATCACGCTATCCTTCAACTCAAACAAATGCGCCACATCTCCCTGTAAAATCAAATTCTCAATGGTATCCGTAATAACTGCATTACATATTATTTCTCCATATCCCTTCTCTCTATCATAATACAGCGTATCTCCCTCAACCAACCTTTCCTCTGTAAACAGATAGGCATTTTTATAAAACTTAGATTGATTGCTTATTGTATTATACCATCCATTTTCGGTATAAATAAAATTGTCATCACTCGTAATTGTTGTAGGACCTAAGAAGTTAACAATCTCAGATTTAGAGTGATAATTTAATGTATCTGCCTCAATTTTATACCCTGGATTTATTAGAACAACATTATCTTTAAAGAAAAAGGATTCACTCGTTGTATAATAATAACCCTGACCACTAGTTAACGTATTGTTTTCTTTTTGATTCACCATTTTTCCACCACCATAGTAATAAGCAACATTAATGGTTCGGTTATAATCTAAGAAATCTGTGGTTAATGTAACATCACTATTTATTAAGCGAATGTTACCTCTTAAAACAGCAACTTTTGTATTTGCTGTATACTTTAACGAATCTCCAAATATTTGTAATGAATCTCCTTGCTCAATTCTAACATGCCCATACGCATCCATTGTATTTGTATTGGAGTAGATATAAGCACTATCACAAAACATTAAAGCTTCATAATGCTTAAGCTGAACATTTCCTATTAACTTTTTTATCTTAAGACCATTGATCTCTTCATATTCTAAAACATTGGCATTTAAGATCTCTATTTTAGATCCTGATTTTGTTTTAACATGAGATTGAGCAATAGAAATTAAAGGTAGAAAAATAATTAGTGCCATACAAAAAGACCTCGCAATAACTGCGAGGGCTTTCTGTTTTTGATATATGTTATTTCTATTTTTCAACTATAGTAAAAAAAATGTTCAGCCAAGCTCAGCATGACATATATGATTATTAAGCCATTACGTTTCCTCTCATTAACGTTTGCTTTCTGTCTGGTCCAACAGATACAATTGTAATAGGAACGTGTAATTCTTGCTCTAAGTATGTGATGTAATCCATAAATTCTTTAGGAGCATCAGCCATATCAGTTAATCCCGTTAAGTCTGTACCCCAACCTTTTAGCGCCTTATAAACAGGTTTAATATTTAATGAATCAATATCATATGGAAAGTAATCATACATTTCGCCATCAATATCATAATGCGTACATACTTCAATAGTCTCAAAAGTATCTAACACATCAGCTTTCATCATAGAAAGTTGTGTCGCTCCATTTATCATAATTGCATACTTTAATGCTGGCAAATCAATCCAACCACATCTTCTGTCTCTACCTGTAGTCGCGCCAAATTCATGTCCAATTTGTCTAATATTTTCTCCTACCTCATTGTCTAATTCTGTAGGGAAAGGTCCTGAACCAACTCTTGTACAATATGCTTTAAATATTCCAATAACCTCTCCAATTCTGTTAGGTGCAACACCTAAACCAGTACAAGTACCAGCAGTTACAGTATTTGATGAAGTTACAAATGGATAGGTTCCAAAATCCACATCTAACATAGTACCTTGAGCACCTTCTGCTAAAACAGTTTGCTCTTTTACCATTGCGTTATTGATGTAATGCTCACTGTCAATCAACGTGAATTTAGACATAAATTCCATTGCTTCAAACCACTTCACTTCAAGCTCAGTTAACAACTCAGCGTAATCGTAATCTCCTAAAATTGCTTTATGCTTTTCTTGTAAAGCATCATACTTTTCTTTAAAATTAGGTGATAAAGAATCTCCCATTCTTAAACCGTTTCTACCAGTTTTGTCCATATAAGTTGGACCAATTCCTTTTAATGTAGAACCAATTTTATTTTTTCCTTTTTGCTCTTCAGAATATTTATCTAAAATCTTATGCGTAGGAACAATTAAATGTGCTTTTTTAGAAATCAACATTTTTGATGCAACATCAATTCCGATAGCTTCTAATTTATCAATTTCCTCTTTAATAATAATTGGATCAATTACTACTCCGTTACCAATAACGTTGATCGTTTCATCTCTAAAAATTCCTGATGGAATAGTGTGTAAAACGTATTTTTTGTCATCAAAAATCAACGTATGTCCTGCATTAGGACCTCCTTGAAATCTTGCAATGATATCGTACTTTGGTGTAACAACATCAACAATTTTACCTTTTCCTTCGTCTCCCCATTGAAGACCTAATAATACATCTACTTTTTCCATTATTTATTATATCAAAAAAATTTTGGCAGAATCAACTTTTTTTTCAGTGTTGAAAATGCTATTTAATTTGGTAATTATTAAGAGTTTATTTAGCATCCTTTTTAATCCCATAGAAGTTTAATGAATGGTGCATAATATCTACATCAAACATTTCTTCTAAAGTTTTTTTTATATTTTGAATTCTTGGGTCACAAAACTCAATTACTTCACCGTTACTCAAAATAATATGATCATGTTGTTTAGAACCGTATGAACGCTCAAATTGAGCGATACTATTTCCAAACTGATGTTTTCTTACCAGTTTAGCCGATATTAGTAACTCAATAGTATTGTATAATGTAGCTCTACTTACACGATACTTCTTGCTTTTCATAGACAGATACAAATCCTCTACAAAAAAATGATCATCACTAGAATATATTTCTTGGAGTATAGCATACCGTTCGGGTGTTTTACGGTGCCCGTTTTCCTCTAAATATGTGGTGAAAATATTTTTTACCTTTTGCTGAAGTTCTTCTCCTGTGTTCATTAGGTTTATTAAAAAGTAAAAGTAAATATTAATAAGAAAACTACAACAAATGTTAATGCTTTGTTGAAAAGTAATTTACTCGAGCTGATTGCATAAAGGATAGGAATGACATATTTTTTTAAGATTATTAAGCAGGGCCTACGTTCGCTTAAAAAAGACACCCTCATTCGGCTACGCTCATGAGAAATTCCTAGCCTAACCTTTTTTTAGAAAAAAAATAAAAGGATATTCCCAAACATATGCTACACAACTAAAATCACTTATCAATTTGCTTAATTTTAGTCACCCCTTTTACGTTTTTTAAATTCTTAATTAAATTCGTAAGATGAGATGTGTCCTGAACAAACACCATCACTCGCCCTTCAAAGATACCATCATGACTATCGAAACTTAACGAACGCATATTCACACTTAATTCATTAGATATAACTTGTGTAATTCCATTTACAATTCCCACATCATCAATACCAATAATTTTTAAGCCTGTTAAAAAGGCTGCATCATGCTCATCAATCCAACTCGCCTTAATTATTCGATAGGCATAATTAGACATCAATTGTACGGTATTCGGGCAGCTTGTTTTATGGATTTTTATCCCTTCAGAAACAGTAATAAAGCCATACACTTCATTACCAGGAATTGGATTACAACAATTTGCCAAGTTATAGTCCAGTTTCTCCATATTATCACCAATTACTAAAACTGGCTTTTGGATTATTTTTACTGTTGTCGCTACCGATTTTCTTTGTCCAAATAAATTTTGAACCCTCTTGGCGATCTTTCTTTTAGGACGCAAAACTCCATTCCTAACTTCAAACTCTTTAAGTTTTGTTAAATCAATCTTACCAATAGCAATATCATAATACAATCCTAAATCAGAAGGAACCTTATAAAAGGATTGAAGCTCTTTTAGACTTATATTTTCATAAGAAATTTTTAACTTTTTAAATTCTCTTTCGAGTATTACCTTTCCTTCTTTAGCAACTTTTCTTCGCTCTTCGTTTAACGAATGTTTAATTTTTGATTTAGCTCGATGCGTTTGAACAAAATTTAACCAATCTTCTTTTGGCTTCTGATTTTTAGAAGTTAGAATTTCTACCTGATCGCCACTACTTAGCTGATGGCTCAAAGGCATTAACTTACCATTAACCTTAGCTCCCAAACAATTCTCGCCAACTTGCGTATGAACTGCAAAAGCAAAATCTAACGTGCTTGAACCAGTCGGCAAGCTTTTCATATCTCCATTTGGCGTAAATACATAAATCTCATCGGTTAATAAGTTCAACTTAAAATCACCAATTAAATCTAATGAGTTTTCATTACTACTCTCCAGCAATTCTCTTACCTGACTAATCCATTTGTCAAACTGGCTTTCTGCCCCGCCCTCTTTATATTTCCAATGTGCTGCAAAACCTTTTTCTGCAATATCATCCATTCTTTTGGTTCTTATCTGAACCTCAACCCATTTTCCTGTAGGACTCATTACCGTTGTATGTAACGATTCATATCCATTTGTTTTGGGAGCAGAAATCCAATCTCGTAAACGCTCAATATTCGGCTGATAAAAATCTGTAACAACAGAATAAACCTGCCAACAGTCCGATTTTTCGTCATTCTCAGATTTAGAATCAATAATAATTCTAATGGCAAACAAATCATAAACCTCTTCGAAAATGACATTTTTAGTAGTCATTTTTTTCCAAATAGAATAAATGGATTTTGACCTTCCTTTAACTTCAAATTCTAACCCCTTCCTTTCTAACTCTTCTTTAATAGGAGAAGAAAATTTTCTAATAAATCTTGCTCTAACTTCTTGTGTCTTTTTTAATTTGTGCTGAATCTCATCAAACATTTGAGGCTCCTGGCACTTTAAAGATAAATCTTCTAATTCTGATTTTATGGAGTGTAAACCTAAGCGATGCGCCATGGGAGCATACAAGAAAAGTGTTTCAGATGCAATTTTCAACTGCTTATCTCTTCTCATCGAACCGATAGTTCGCATATTGTGTAATCTATCTGCTATCTTAATTAAGATAACCCTTACATCCTCTGAAAGTGTTAAAAGTATTTTTCTGAAATTTTCAGCTTGCAACGAGACATTATTATCTACAACATCAGAAATTTTTGTTAAACCATCAATAATTAGCGCTTCTTCTTTACCAAATTGGGCTTCAATATCCTCAAGTGTAATTTCTGTATCTTCAACAGTATCATGCAATAATGCACAAATTATAGAAGTTGCTCCTAAACCAATCTCTTCAGCACAAATTCTAGCTACCGCTATTGGATGAAAAATATAAGGCTCTCCTGATTTCCTTCTATCTGTTTTATGTGCTTCAACAGCTACATAAAATGCAGTTTTCATTCGTTTTTTTGTTACAGCATCTTTTTTAGCATGTTTAGCTGCCCTCAACATACTTTGGCATGCCTTTAAAATATCTTTACTTTCTTGTTCGAGGTTTATTTCTGACATCTCATTTATTCATTAAACTCTTTCTATAATTGTAGCATAACCTTGTCCAACACCAATACACATTGTTACTAATGCGTATTTTTTATTTGTTTTTTGAAGTTCAATTGCTGCAGTTTGTAAAATTCTTGAACCAGTAACTCCTAAAGGATGGCCGATTGCAATTGCTCCACCATTTGGATTAATTCTAGGGTCGTTATCAGCTAAGCCCATTTTACGGGTACAAGCCAACGCCTGAGCTGCAAAAGCTTCGTTTAACTCAATAACATCCATATCATCCATTGTTAATCCTGCTCTTTTTAATGCTTTTTCTGAAGCATAAACTGGACCTATTCCCATAACTCGTGGCTCAACACCAGCAATAGCACTTGATACTATTCTTGCAATTGGTTTTAAGCTATATCTGTTTGCCGCTTCTTCAGAAGCAATTAACATTGCCGAAGCACCATCATTTAATCCAGAAGAATTACCTGCAGTTACACTTCCTCCATCTTTTTTAAAGGCAGCTCTTAACTTTCCTAACACTTCTAAAGAACTTGTTGGTTTAATAAATTCATCTTTATCAAAAATCAAATCATCCTTTTTACGTTGAGGAATATGAACCGCAACTATTTCTTCAGCCAACCTTCCATTATTTTGAGCTGCAGTAGCTTTCATCTGACTCCAATAAGCAAACTGATCCTGATCTTCTCTACTAATCCCGTACTGAGCAACTAAATTTTCTGCTGTCACTCCCATCCCTTCAGTCCCATATAAATCATTTAACTTAGGATTGATAAAACGCCATCCAAAACTTGAATCATACATTTTAGAATCCGTACCAAATGGTTTAGCAGATTTTGAAACAATGTATGGAGCTCTTGACATATTCTCTACACCACCAGTAACATAAATATCCCCATCACCCAACTTTATCGCTCTTGAAGCATTAATAGCTGACGCCATACCTGAAGCACATAGTCTATTAATTGTTTCTCCACCAACTTTCCAAGGCAAACCTGCTAGTAAACCACTCATTCGAGCAACATTTCTATTGTCTTCTCCTGCCTGATTTGCACATCCGAATAATACATCCTCAATTTCTTCTTGAATTATACTTGGATTTCTTCTTAGTAATTCTCTAATAGGAATTGCTCCCAAATCATCTGCTCTTACTGCTGATAATGTTCCTCCAAAACTTCCTACGGGAGTTCTTATTGCGTCTATAATATATGCTTCCTTCATTCGTGTGTTTTTTATTTTATATTAATGTCTCATGAAACTCGACAAACGCTAACCTCATATTTTTCACTCTTTTATAAAGGTAATCAATCTCATTAAATTAATTCTAGTCTTTTCATTTCCCAAAAACATCTTTCTGTAGCTTCTATATCTGCAAAAGCATCATGTGCTCCAGCAAAATCGAGTCCGAACAACTGAATGTGTAACTCAGATAATTTGGGCCATTTATAACCATAAGGCCCAGGAATTTTACAGTAATCTGTAGAAGCCTTCATGGTGCATAATTTAGGTTTGCTTTCAAAATCACTTTCAATGCTTCTTCTCAGTAATTCTGCTCCAATAATTTTCTCATCAAAGCTAATATTGTGAGCCACTATAAAACCAGACTCATTCACCATCTCATTAAACTTATTTAAAACGAAGTCTAAATCCATCCCTTCTTCTAGTGCTTTTTCTGTTGTAATTCCATGCACATTTGATGCTTCTGTAGGAATTATAAAGTTGTTCGGCTTAATAATAAACTCAGCAGAATCAACTCTTTTTCCTTCTGCATTACACAACGTCCAACCTATTTGTATCATTCTAGGCCAATTCTCTAAATCAGTAACTGGAGCTTTCCAATTTTTAGGTAACCCTGTTGTTTCAGTGTCAAAAAATAAATACATAATTTTTAATATTTTGTTATAGCCAATCTTTACTTGTTCTATAAACCGTACCCTTAAATAAAGCTACAGTTTCATCTTTCTGATTGGTAATTGTTATTTCATAAATCGCAATCTTATTTGAGATTGATTTTTCTATTGCTTTAGCAGTAATTACATCTCCAACTAAACATTGTTTTGTATGTGAAATTGATGTTTCTACTGAAACACTTTTCCTACCGTGAGAGTTTGAGGCAAATGCCAAAGCACTATCTGCCAAACTATACGTTATTCCGCCATGAGCAATTTTAATACCATTGGTCATTTCTTCTCTAACAACTAAATTTAGCTCACAAAAACCTTCTTTCACCTCAACAACTTCAATACCCAACCATTTGCTAAAGGCATCGCCATCGAACATGGTCTTGACTATTTTTTCTGATAGATTATTCGGCTTCATTTAATAAACTTTAGAAATCCAAATTTAAGAAAATTAGAGACCACTTATTACCACTACTTTAAAAAACATTAGATAATTTAATCCATCTAAAACTAATGAATTTAAGATGCCCACCCTTTGCCGTCCTTTAAGTATTTAACTACAGACTGAGGTTGAAACATCAATCCAATAAATAGTTATTATATTTGTTTAAAAAAAATTTGAAAACTTTAAGAATATGAAAAAATTATTACTAGGTGTATTATTAGCAGTTTTTTGCAGCCAAATTACATACGCACAAGACACAACAATTGTTCAAACTTTAGATTTTAGTGATCTTACCAAACGAAGAGGTTGGTATATTTTTCCACAAGACACTACTTATGAAAAAGTGTTAATGCATTACACACTTAAGTGTGATGCTGCAACGACTCAAGATAATTTTGCTTGTGGCGAATGGGATTATACTACTTATACAAATCTGTACCAACACGAAAATGTTGGATCTTCTAGGTATTTATTAAATGGTTCTTATCCAGACACTATTAACTTCACCAATAGTCCAACATATACATATTATGAGCAAAATCAATACTTTATCGTTTATGATGGAGTAACATCAGAATCAAACAACACAGTAGGGACAGGAACAAATTCAACTACACAAATACTTGATGCTTCTAATGCAAATAATAAAGCGCAATACTTATGGACAGCAACTGAGTTATTAGGATCTGGTCTTACAGCAGGCGATATAAGTAAATTAAAAATTGATATCACAGCACTAGGAAGTAATATGAACTATCTATCTGTAAAAATGAAGAACTCTTCACTTACTACTTTAAGCGAATCTTCATATGAAAATACTGGCCTAACTGAAGTTTATTTAATGAATACTCAATTTACCACTACAGGAATTGACAGTATTAACTTAAGTACTCCATTCAATTGGGATGGAACTTCAAATGTTGTGATTGATTTCAGTTTTAACAACACCTCGACAGGAACTGGAACAGTTTTAAATGGAGAAACAACAGCTTCGAACATGGGCGTTCATTCTACGCAAGAAGATGGCTATTTAAAATTTGAATGGGGTGACTATGTAAATGTTCCCGCAAGTGCTCTTGCAAATATTAATAATGAGGTAACTATTTCCTTTTGGCAATTTGGAGATCCTAATAACCAACCTCAAAACAGTTATGCTTTTGAAGGTAGAGATGCAAATAATAATAGAGTTTTAAATGTACACTTACCTTGGAGCAACAGTCGAGTATATTGGGACGCAGGAAACTCAGGGACGAGTAGCAATGACAGAATTGATCAAGCAGCAAATTTTTCTGATTTTGCAGGTCAATGGAACCATTGGGCCTTTACCAAAAATACGGCTACTGGAAGTATGAAAGTTTATTTAAACGGTGTTTTATGGCACAGTGGAACGGGAAAAACTAGAACCATGGCTGGAATTACACATTTTAAAATAGCAGGTCAAGCAAGCCCAGGAAACTTTGGGAGATATGATGGTTCTATTAATAATTTTGAAATTTGGGATAAAGAATTAAGTCAAACTGACATTCAAAATTGGATGAATAAAGATATTGATGCAACACACCCATTCTACTCAAACCTTCAAGCTTATTACAAATTTGATGATTTGACTGGAACTTTAGCAGCAGATGCTACAGGAAATGGACACATTGGAACATTAATCGGTTTACCGCAATGGAAATCTTTAAAGGGTAACGAATTATACAGAAACCTTGCTGCGACAAATGAAAGACCAATCTTAACATTTACTCAAGGAGTTTATACGACTCATATTGACTCTACACTCACTACTGATAGTATAGAAAATTCTCAAGTTAGCATTATTCAATATGGCACGAGTATTAATACCAGTACAACCGGAATTACTTTAATTGAAATAGACACTACTTACGGATGGCAAGCAGGATGGACTTATACTTATGATCAATATGGAGAAAAAGTTGATTCTACTTTTACAACCTTCACCAACCAATTTTTAAACAACTATAATGCTACAACATTTCAATTACAGAACTACGTAACCCCTTATGGTATTGGATTAAATTTAGGGTCTAACGGGTTTAAATGGATTTACGATGTAACAGATTACCAACGACTCCTCCATGACACTGTTGAAATTTCTGCTGGAAACCAACAAGAATTAATCGATGTTAAATTTATCATGATAAAAGGAACCCCTCCAAGAGACGTTATTAAAATGGAACAAGTGTGGCTTGGTGACTATCAACATTCAAATATTGCGAATGACATATCTATGCCAGCGGTTGACATTGATCTAGACCCCATGGCTTCTTCTTTTAGAATTAAAACTAGAACTAGCGGACACTGGTTTGGAGGATTTCAAAACTGTGCTGAATTTTGTCCTAAACTACACAACTTAGAAATTGATGGAACACAACGTTTCCAATGGAACAATTGGAAATCTGATTGTGGAGAAAACCCTGTAATCGATCAAGGTGGAACTTGGATTTACGATCGAGCCGGTTGGTGCCCAGGAACTTTCACAGACACTTATGACCATGAACTAACACCTTATGTAATCCCAGGAACAACTATCTCTTTAAATTACGGGATGGAAACCACAGCTGGTGGTATGGAAGGAAATTACAGAACGAGTGTTCAATTGGTTAGTTATGGTGCGCCCAACTTTAGTTTAGATGCAAGAATTGATGAAATCATTTCTCCAAACGATTGGGAATATCACAAAAGAGTTAATCCAATTTGTGCTGATCCAAAAATCGTAATTCAGAATACAGGAGCTACAACACTTACATCACTTACAATTACATACAATGTAGAAGGTGGAGCTACAGAATCTTATAACTGGACTGGTAGTTTAGACTTTATGGAAAAAGAAGAGGTTACCTTACCTATTTTAAGTCAATCTTTTTGGGCGACTTCTTCTACAAACAATGTTTTTGAAGTTAGCGTAAGTGCACCAAATGGAGGGATTGATGAATATGTAAAGAATAATAGTGCCTCAAGCACTTTTGAAAAACCAGAGATTTATACTGGAAAATTCTACCTTCAGATAACAACTAATAATGCAGCATCCGATAATTCATACACCATAAAAGATGATCTAGGAAATATTGTGATGTCAAGATCAGGAATGGCTAACTCAACAACTTACAGGGACACCGTTGATTTACCAAAAGGATGCTACGTTTTAGATTTCATAGACAGTGGCGAAAATGGATTAAGCTTCTTTGCGAACAATGATGGTAATGGAAGCATAAGATTGCAGTACATTGCACCTGCATCTCCATGGGCAAAAGTATTTAACGCAAACTTTGGAAGCTTTATAAAACATTATTTTTCTATTGATTATCCAGTTAATGTTGATGTGTATAACAAATTTCAAGAAGTTACTGTATCTCCAAATCCAAGTCATGATATATTTAACGTGAGCATAAGTGGCTTTGAAAATGAAACAGTTAATGTTGGAGTTTACAATACAATTGGAGAAATGCTTCTGTCAGAATCTGCAACTTCATCCAACAATGCTATTAAAACCTCATTTGACCTAAGTGATTTACCTAACGGAATTTACTTTGTAAGAGTTTTTGGAGAAGGATCTTACACTGTTAAGAAGATTATTAAAAACTAAAAAAATCGCTCATAAAAAAGCCCGTTTAGAAAATTCTAAACGGGCTTTTTTTGTTTTAGAATAATCTAATAAAACGTTTTACCATCTCTAACTAACCTTCTTAACAATACACTCGGGCGATATCTATCATCACCGTACTCTGCATGTAAGAATTCTAACCTCAACAATACTTCTTCCAGTCCAATTGCATCAGCCCACTCTAATAACCCTGCAGGATAGTTTACACCTTTAGTCATTGCTAAATCAATATCCTCTCTTGTTGCTATATTTAAAAACAACGCATCTGCAGCTTCATTAATTAACATGACAACTATTCTGTTTACAATTTCGCCACCTATTTCTTCATCTTTATTTGGCTCAGGTTTTTCAACACCCTCAGTATAATCGTAAAACCCTCTTCCGTTTTTTCTTCCATACCAACCTGCTTCAACATGTCTCTTTTGAGTAAAAGATGGTCTGTATCTCGGGTCATTGTAGAAAGCAGCAAAAACAGTTTCTGTTACTGTATAATTAATATCATTTCCGATATAATCCATTAAGGTAAAAGGCCCCATTCTAAAACCTCCCAGCTCAGTCATTGCCCAATCAATTGTGGCAAAATCTGCAATACCCTCTTCATATATTTTAAGTGCTTCTCCGTAAAAAGGACGCGCAACTCTATTTACAATAAATCCAGGAGTATCTTTAGTTAAAACAGTTACTTTTTTCCAAGAATCAATTAAAGCTCTCGCCGTATTTTTAGTTTCCTCAGAAGTTTGAACAGCAGGAATAATTTCTACCAACGGCATTAATGGTGCTGGATTAAAAAAGTGAATTCCAATTACTCTATCCGATTTTTCACAAGCAGATGCAATTGAAGCAATTGATAATGACGAAGTATTACTAGCCAAAATACACGCATCAGAAACAATACTTTCTAACTCAGTAAAAACTTGTTGTTTAACTTTTACGTTTTCAATAATTGCTTCTATAATAATTCCACAATTACTAAAATCACTAATAGTATTAGAAAATTTAATCCTACCAATTAATGCTTTAGATGTCGCTTCATCAATTTTTTCTTTTTCAACTAAGCGCGCTAATATTTTATTTAAACTAGCCTCAGCTTTCACTAAAGCTGCATCATTTAAATCTACCAACACTACTTGATGCTCTTGCGTTGCTGCAATTTGTGCAATTCCAGACCCCATAGATCCAGCTCCTAAGACTCCTACTATTGTTTGTTTATTCATCTATTATTCTCCTTTAAATTCTGGTTTTCTTTTTTCTAAAAAGGCACTTACACCCTCTTTGTAATCATATGATTGACCAGCTTCTGTTTGAATTTCTTTTTCTCTTTCTAATTGAGTCGTCAAATCATTATTTAATGATTCATTTAACAACCTCTTTGTTAACCCAATTCCTTTAGTTGGCATTTTAGCTAACTTTTGCGCAAATACTAAAGCTATTTCTTGCAAATACTCATCAGCAACAGCTTTATAAATCATTCCCATTTCAACAGCTTCTTCAGCCATTACTTTATCTCCTAAAAACATTAAAGCAGCAGCTTTTTGCATACCGATTAAGCGAGGCAAATAATATGTTCCTCCACTATCTGGTACTAAACCAATTTTACTGAATGCTTGAATAAAAGCGACTGAATTTCCTGCAATTGTAATATCACAAGCTAACGCTAAATTTGCTCCTGCACCAGCGGCAACACCATTTACTCCACAAACAATTGGTTTTTCAATATTTCTTAAGCGTGTAATAATTGGATTGTAATGTTCTTCAACAATTTTATCTAGAGCTGTTTGCTCCGGATCAATCGCTTCTGCCAAATCTTGACCAGCACAAAATGCTTTTCCTGTTCCGGTTATATATATTGATCTAACTGCCGCATTAGATTCACACTCATCTAAACGAGCTTGTAAATCAAATGCCATTTGTCGAACAAAACTGTTAAACTTGTCTGGTCTATTTAGCGTAATTATTCCTACTCCGTTTTCTATTTTAAAATCTATCATTTAGTGTATGGTTTTAGTGTATAGTTTATGGGATAAGTTTTTCAAAACACTAAACACCACAAACTAAACACCATTTTACATTCTATTTATTTTCCACTTCGAAATAGTTTTCTCAGCTTCTACAACCACTTTATTAGCTGCCCCATCCTCATATAATTTTGCTGCAAAAAGTGCTGCAATTTCTGCTCCTTCAGGATCTGAATTTTGTAATTTTTCTGGACTAAAATGTTTTGTAACAAAATGCGTGTCAAAATTTCCGCTAACAAAAGCTTTGTGTTGAATAGCGAACTTACAGAATGGCAAGGTTGTTTCTAATCCACTAATTTGATAATCATCAATGGCTCTAATCATTCTTTGTCTTGCTTCTTCTCTATCCTTTCCGTGTGTAATTAATTTAGAAATCATCGGATCATAATAAATTGGAATAGCCATTCCTTCTTCAAAACCATCATCAACTCTTACTCCCATTCCTTCTGGACGAACATACGTATTTAGTGTCCCGATATCTGGCAAGAAATTATTCATTGGATCTTCAGCATAAACTCTAACCTCAAAAGAATGTCCATTAATTTGAACATCATCTTGCGTAAAGCTTAATTTTTCTCCTCTTGCTATATTTATTTGTTCTTTTACTAAATCAAGTCCAGTAATCATTTCTGTAACTGGGTGCTCAACCTGTAAACGTGTATTCATTTCTAAAAAGTAAAAATCTTTATTGTTCTCTAATAAAAACTCTACCGTTCCTGCACCGTAATAATTACAAGAGCGAGCAACATCAACAGCACATTTTCCCATTGCGGCTCTTAACTCTGGAGTTAAAACCATAGAAGGGGCTTCTTCAATTACTTTTTGATGTCTTCTTTGAATTGAACATTCGCGCTCAAACAAATAAACGATATTACCATGTGTGTCTGCGATAATTTGTATTTCGATATGACGAGGAGATTCAACATATTTCTCAATAAAAACAGCTCCGTTACCAAAAGAATTTACAGCTTCACTCACTGCTCTGTCCATTTGTTCTTCAAACTCATCAGCATTTTCAACTACACGCATTCCTTTTCCCCCACCACCAGCAGCAGCTTTAATTAAAATAGGAAATCCAATTTCTTTAGCAATTTCTTTAGCAGCAGGAATATCATCAATAGCTTCGTCAGTTCCAGGAACCATCGGGATATTATAACTTTTTACAGTATCCTTAGCTTTCAATTTATCTCCCATCAACTCCATTGCTTCTGGAGAAGGTCCAATAAATGTAATTCCAGCTTCAGTCAACTTTCTAGCTGCATCAGCATTTTCTGATAAAAAACCGTAACCAGGGTGTAATCCATCTACTTTTAAGTCTTTACAAACTTGAATTATTTTATCTACTTTTAAATAAGACTCACTTGATGGTGGAGGACCAACACAAACTGCTTCATCAGCATACTTTACAAATGGGGCATTACGATCTGCTTCCGAAAAGATAGCAACCGTTTTAACTCCCATTTCTCTAGCTGTACGCATTACACGCAACGCTATCTCCCCTCTATTGGCTATTAATATTTTATCCATTTTGTGCTTTAAAAAATTAAAGGGTTAAAGATAATAAATGCGTGGGACTATTCAGCTTGGTTCATGAAATTTCCGAAAACTGATTTTCCGAAATTATAATTAATTGAAACTCCAACATATGGAGCTGAATTAATTGATTTTGAAGACTTATCATTCCAAGAGTATAAACGTTGAAAGCTACCATAACCAGCTTCTATTTTCAATTTAAAGTGTTTAGAAACTTTAGCATTTAATGCCATGTAAGTTTTTAATTGTCGAACATTTACCGTTTGATCTGTAGAGCTGTAAGCTGAACCAGCTCTATAAACAGTATTAATTCCGTTATAATGTGTCACAGCATCCACGTTTATTTTTTTATTAATTCGGTAATTTAACTTTACGTGAACAGGAAGAATGATTTCAATTCTTAGCTTTTTTGCCAATTTTGATTTTAATCCTAACAATGGAAAAGGAATAAATTGACCTTGATGCACCAATAATCCTCCACCAAAAATGTAAAACGTTTTTAAACTTTTTGTTTTAATATTTGCAATGTATCCTCTAAAATTAGGCGTAAAACTTTTTGTTAGCGTTGTGCTATTTTCCGTTGCATAAACATTAGCTGAATACATCCAGATTCCTTTTTTAAAACTTGCTGTAATTGCCGTAAAACCAAAACCTCCTTTATATAAGTTCTCGTACTTATTATCACCCGTTATCGTTAGTTGTATTACACTAAAATTATAATTTAAAAAAAACTGACTGGCTTTTGCATCTAACTTTTTAAAACTGAAATTTTTTAAATCCAACCCTTTTAGCCCAACCTTTGTTTTAAGTGGCTGACTAAACTGAAAATTGTATTTTGACAATTGAAAATCCGTTGAATCATTTATTGCTGAAGGCTTTAAATATTCTGAACTCAAAGTAATACCAGGATTAAATAAAAAATCGATATTGAATGATTGAGAAAACGTTTTAGGAACCACTCCAAACATTAAAAACATTGATATTAGACTTGCTTTTTTCATTGTTTTAAGAATCACTAAACTAAAGAATTAAATACCATAGCCAACTACAATTCTCATCCCTTTTTTATTGATTAGATAAAATGACAGCTCACGATAAAAATATTTTCTCTATTTTTGGGCTTTAATGAAATTTGCATATCCAGAATTCTTATACGCATTATTCGCAATAGCGATTCCAATCATTATTCACTTATTTAATTTCCGAAAGTTCAAGAAGATCTATTTTTCTAATGTTGAATTTTTAAAGGAAGTTCAACAAGAAACGCAATCAAAATCTCAATTAAAACATCTTTTAATTCTCTTAAGCAGAATCTTAGCCATTGCTTTTTTAGTACTTGCTTTTGCGCAACCATTTATTCCTGTTTCAGACACAGCTATTACTGACCAAAATAATGTTATTGGTATTTATATTGACAACTCTTTTAGTATGGAGAGTATAGGAAACAATAGATCTCTATTAAATGAAGCAAAAAATAAAGCTATTGAAGTTGTAAACTTTTACAGAGCTACAGATAAATTTATTTTAACGACCAACAACTTTAATGCTGGCGATCAACGTTTATTAAGTAACAAAGAAACAATTGATCGAATTGAGGAACTAGCCATTTCTACAAGCTCTAGAAATATTTCTACTATCTATTCTAGAAATAGAGACGCAATTAATTCATCCGATATTGAAAACAAATCATTTTACATGCTTTCAGATTTTCAGAAATCTACCGCAGACTTAACAAAAATAAAAGCTGATACACTTATCAACTCTTATATAATTCCAATTAAGGGAACGGAAATAAGTAATTTATATATTGATAGCTGTTGGTTTAATTCTCCAACCCATTTACTCAACCAAAATGAAGCATTGAACATCCGAATTAAAAACAATTCAGAAAACGATCTAGAAAACATTCCCTTAAAACTGTTTATCAATAACCAAAATGTAGTTCCAACGAGTTTTACTATAAAAGCAAATGATGAGACTACTATTACCTTAAATTACAGAAACAAAACGAATGGAATACAACAAGGGAAAATTGAAATTATTGATAATCCAGTTATTACTGATGACATCTTTTATTTTTCTTATACTATTTCTGAAAACATTAATATTCTAGGAATTGGAGCCCAAGAAAATGATGTTTCTTTAAACTCTATTTATAGTACGGATAGCGTTTTTAACTATTCAAATTTCAATGCAAACCAACTCGATTACTCATTAATAAAAAAAAGCAACTTGGTTGTACTGCACAGTCTTGAAGCTGTGAATACAGGACTATCAAAGAGTTTAAACCCATTTATTGATAATGGGGGAGACCTTCTAATATTCCCTTCCAACACTATTAATTACAATAGCTATCGAGAGTTTTTAAGTTTATTGAGTGTTAACTATTTTACGAAATTGGATACCGCTAAAAACAAGGTGAAAGAGATCAACTTAACACACCCGCTCTTTAATAATGTATTTGACGAGAAACCTAAAGGGAATTTAAACTTACCTATCGTTTCTTCTCATTACTTAATTTCAAAAGGAAGAACAACTTTTAAAAATGATATCTTAACATTAAAAGATGGAAGTCCTTTTTTAACCGAATACAAAGTAGGGAAAGGAACCATTTATTTAAGTACTGTTTCATTAGACAAAGAAAGTAGCAACTTTAGTAATCACGCCCTTTTTGTACCGACTCTATATAACATTGCTTTGCTCAGTAAAAAGAACTATCCCTTATTTCATATTATTGGAGACAACTCGACTATTGATGTTGACAGAAATGAAAAAGAGGCCATTTATCACATAAAAAACAGCGCTCTAGATATTATTCCTCGAGTTAGAAATACAAATAGCGGCTCAACCGTTTTTGTTAACTCAGGAATTGAGCTGGCTGATAATTACACACTAGAGAATAATCAAACAAAACTTGGTTTAGCATACAATTACAATAGATCAGAATCGGAATTAAGTTATTTATCATCAACTGATATAGATGACATTATTAACGCTAATTCAATTAATGCACAGTACATTGATTTATCTACGAATACAATACAAACTGTACTTAATGAATTAACCCTTGGAAAAAAATATTGGAAATATTGTATTATTTTAGCTTTGCTTTTTTTAGCAGCTGAAACCGTTTTAATAAAAATCTTTAAACAATGAACGTCTTAATTAAATCTGCAAAAGTAATTGACAGCAATTCTGAATTTAACGGAAATACTGTTGACATCCTTATTGAAAAAGGACTTATTAGTGAAATTGGTAAAACCATAACCAACACCAATAATGTTAAAGAAATTAATTTTGATGACCTCCACGTTTCTGCAGGATGGTTTGACATGAGAGCAAATTTTTGTGATCCAGGTCTTGAATACAAAGAAGATTTAAACTCTGGATTAAAAGCCGCAGCAAAAGGTGGTTTTACAGGAGTTATGGTTATGCCAGATACAACCCCCGAAAATTCAAGTAAAAGCGGGATAGAATATGTCATCAACAAAACAAAAGGAAACATAGTTGATGCTCTACCAGCAGGAAGTCTATCACACAATTGTGAAGGAAAAGAAATAGCTGAGATGTATGACATGCACACTGCTGGAGCAATTGCTTTTACAGACAATAAAAAGAGCGTTAAAAACTCTAGCTTACTTAACAGAGCATTACTTTACAGCCAATCATTTAACGGACTAATAATTGATTTTCCGAACGACAAAGAATTGAGCCATTCCGGTCAAATTAACGAAGGGGTAGTTAGTACAGAATTAGGGTTAAAAGGTATTCCTGCACTTGCTGAAGAGCTAATGGTGACTAGAGATATTTATTTAGCAGAATACTGCGACTCAAGAATACACCTTTCTAATATTAGTACTGAAAAATCTGTAGCACTGATAAGAGAAGCAAAGAAAAAAGGGTTAAAGATTACTGCAGATGTCAACTCTTACCACTTACTGTTAGACGAAACGGAACTATTACACTTTGACAACTACTACAAAGTAACTCCGCCACTACGAACTAAAGCAGATTTAAAAGCTTTAATTAATGGCGTAAACGATGGAACAATTGATGTGATTTGTTCTGACCATACTCCAGAAGATATAGAAAACAAACAATGTGAATTTGACCATGCTGCTTTTGGGATGATTAATTTACAAACTTCTTTTGCTGCAACAAATACCAAAGGTAAGATCTCAATTGAGACTCATATTGAAAAAATAACCAACGCTCCTCGAACAATTTTAGGGTTAGAAAATCCAACAATTAAGGTAGGTGAAACAGCAAATTTAACATTATTTAGTCCTAACGAAAAAACTACTTTAACGAAAGAAGCTATTCTTTCTAAAGCTAAGAACTCTCCGTTTATTGGGAAAGAGCTAACGGGAAAGGTTTATGGTTTGGTAAATAATAACAAAATAGAGCTTGGGTAAAATCAACTACCAAAAGAAGACAAAGTCATGGTAACATCCAAGCCTAAACTTCTCTCAAATAAACCTGTTGAAGAATTGTATTCTTTTGTTACATCAACACTTTTTTCTGAAAATTAGTAGTAGCCAAAATGCTTTTTGTATAGATTATTAATACGAATTTTAGTAAAAACGATTGCTAATTATCAATAAATCCTCCTCCAATTAAATCGTCACCATCATAAAAAACAGCTGATTGACCAGGAGCAACTCCTTGCACTTCTGAATAAAATGAAATTTTCAATCTTCCATCATCCTGCGGTTCAATTGTACTTTCAGCACCATTATCTTTATATCTAATTTTAGATAAAGCCTCCATCTCTTTTGGAAGTTCTTTAAACTTCATCAAATTTAAATCACGTACAAAAACTTCTTTACGGTTTAAATCTTCTTTAGTGCCCAATACTACAATATTAGATTCAGGAAGAATTTTAATTACATAACGAGGATCTCCAAAAGCAATTACTAAACCTTTACGTTGTCCGATAGTATAAAATGGATAACCTTTATGTTTACCAATTACAGTCCCATCCATATCAACAAAGTCTCCTCCATCAACACGTTCTTCCAGTCCTTTAACTCTTCGCTTTAAGAACCCTCTATAATCGTTATCTGGCACAAAACAGATTTCAAAACTTTCTCCTTTTTTAGATAAATCTTCATATCCTCTGTCAGCAGCCATTTTACGAATATCCGGTTTAGAGAACCCCCCCAAAGGAAATAATGTTCTTGCCAATGCTTCTTGAGTTAAACCCCATAACACATATGACTGATCTTTATTTTCATCCAATCCTTTAGAGATAACATAACGGTCATTTACTTGCCTAACCTTTGCGTAATGTCCTGTTGCAATAAATTCACAACCTAATTGATCTGCTCTTCTTAATAAAGCATCCCATTTAATGTAAGTATTACATAATACACAAGGATTTGGAGTTCTTCCAGCAATATATTCATTCACAAAATTGTCAATAATAGCATCACCAAACTCTTCTCTTATATCTAAGATAATATGATGAAATCCCATTTCAACGGCTAATGCTCTCGCATCATTAATATCATCCAAACTACAACACCCTGTTGTTTTTCTAGTTCCTCCAGATGATGCATAGTCCCAAGTTTTCATTGTAAGACCAATTACCTCATATCCTTCATCATGCAATAGCATAGCTGCTACAGAACTATCTATTCCGCCACTCATGGCAACTAAAACTTTTCCTTTTTTACTCATATTAATGGTTTCCTCCCATTTGTTGCATTATTAAATCTGGATTAAGAAAATCTTCTGAAATTGGCTTTAATGGTTCCTTTTCATAAATATCATCCTTATTCTCATCAATCCTCTTTCCTTTATCGTATTTCTCTTTCTTTTTTATTGTATTCCCATCGTCCTCAAAATATAACCAAACACCATCTCTTGTTCCATGGTAATAAAAACCTCTTATATTTCTTTTACCGCCATTTGTATAATAGACAACCTCTCCTTCTAAGCTACCATTTTCATTGGTAGCTTCCATTTTCTTTTTACCATTTTCAAAGTACTTCACCCATTTCCCATTCTCAAAATCGTTAAAAAAAGCTGTCTCTTCGGCAATTTCTCCATTAGGATAATAATTATATGAAACTCTATTTTTTAGTCCATTAATATAATATTCTGTAGATTTCTTAAACCCATCTACATCATAAAAACTCCATGTACTATCTCTTTTTTGATCGATATATTTTCCAACAAACCCAACTTCACCAGTCTTAAAAAACCCAATAAAATAACTTGTATCATTCTTATGGTTTAATTTTTTCTGAATACTCCCTGAGTCATAGTAATACTTAAACTCTCCTACAGGTTCATCATTTTTAAAACTACCAACGTAACGCAACATCCCGTTCTTATGATATTTTTTCCACTCTCCTTGTTTCTGTCCTTTAGCGTCTGTACTATTCTCTTTCTGAGAAAAACCAGCCAAACCAGATAACATTAACACTACTAAAAATATACTTTTCATAATCGACAACAAAATTAGTAAATAACTTTACGACTTTAGCAATAATTATACCTAAGCTATTAAATTGATTATTAAACGAATAGATACATTTATTATAAGCATGTGCTAATCGGGTAAAATTAAAGTCTAAACGATAATTGTTAAATTCAAGTCTAAATAATTGTTAAAAATTCCCCAAATTTTAGTTTATTTGTTAGTCATATAACTAACCAGATTAAAACAACTTATGAAATTTACAAAATACTTTACATTGGCAATTGCTGCTAGTACTGTTTTAGCTTCTTGTGGAGGCGGTGAACCTGCAAATGTTACAACAGAAGAATCAAATAATAAATCATGGTATACCGAGCAATACACTGAAGCTGACGAAGCTGGATTTAGATGGAAAACAGAGCGTTTTTCAGACATTAAAATACTTAGATACCAAATTAATGGATGGGATAAATTATCTGCAAAGCAAAAAGAGTTAGTGTATTACATTACTCAAGCTGGTTATGTTGGTAAAGAAATTATTTGGGATCAAAATTACCGTCATAACTTAACAATTAAGAGAGCGTTAGAAAATATCATTACTAATTTTAGTGGTGATAAAACCTCTGATGACTGGACTAAATTTATGGTTTACACCAAAAGACTTTGGTTTGCTAACGGTATTCACCACCATTATTCTATGGATAAATTTAATCCAGACTTCTCAAGAGAATATTTTGCAACTTTATTAGCTGATACTAAAACGGAATTAGCTGAAGAAGTTATTGAAGTAATTTTTAATCCAGAAATTGACAATAAAAAAGTAAGCTTAGATGCTAACAAAGATTTATTATTAGCTTCTGCATCTAACTTTTACGGACCAGATGTTACTGAACAAGAAGTAACAGATTTTTATGCTGCTAAGGCTGACAAAAATAATCCTGAGCCTATTTCTTTTGGACTAAACTCTAAATTGGTTAAAGGAGAAAACGGTTTAGAAGAGCAAGTATGGAAGTCAGGCGGAATGTATGGTGCTGCAATTGACCAAGTAATTGGTTGGTTAGAAAAAGCAGTAACTGTTTCTGAAAACGAGGCACAAGGAAATGCATTAAAATTATTAATTGAGTATTACCAAACAGGAGATTTAAATACTTGGGACAAGTACAACGTTGCATGGGCTAGTGCTACTAGAGGAGATATTGATTACATCAACTCTTTTATTGAAGTATACAATGATCCATTAGGGTTTAGAGGGTCTTACGAAACTGTTGTTCAAATCAATGACTTTGAGGCATCAGAAAGAATGGCTGTTGTGGCAAACAACGCTCAATGGTTCGAAGACAATTCTACAATTATGGATGACCATAAAAAGAAAGAAGTTGTTGGTGTAACTTACAAAGTTGTTGAAGTAGCTGGTGAAGCTGGTGATGCATCTCCATCTACACCAATTGGAGTTAATTTACCAAACGCTAACTGGATTAGATCAAAACACGGATCAAAATCTGTTAGTTTAGGTTCTATCATCCATGCATATAGTCAAGGTAAAGGTTCTGGAATGTTACAAGAATTCTGTTACACTGAAATGGAAATGGAAATGGAAGAAAAGTATGGTGCTCTTGGAGACAAAATGCATACTGCTTTACATGAGGTTATCGGACATGCTTCAGGACAAATTAACGAAGGTGTTGGAACGCCAAAAGAAACATTAAAGAACTACTCTTCTACTTTAGAAGAAGCTAGAGCTGATTTAGTTGGTCTTTATTACTTAATGGATAACAAGTTAGTTGAGATGGGATTAATTCCTTCTTTAGAAGTTGGTAAAACAGCTTATGACGGTTACATTAGAAATGGTATGTTAACGCAATTAACACGTTTAGAGCCAGGAGCAGTAATTGAAGAAGCACACATGAGAAACAGACAATTAGTTGCATCATGGGCAATGGAGCAAGGTGCTGCTGACAAAGTAATTGAAAAGAAAATGAAAGATGGTAAAACTTATTTTGTTGTAAATGATTACGATAAATTAAGAGTTATCTTTGGTGACTTATTACAATTGATCCAAAAAATTAAATCTGAAGGAGATTACCAAGCTGGAAAAGATTTAGTTGAAAACTACGGAGTACAAGTAGACCAAGCAATACATGCTGAAGTATTAGAAAGAGTTGCAGCATTAAACGTTGCACCTTACAGTGGTTTTATTAACCCTGTGTTAACACCTGTAACAAACGATGCTGGAGAAATTACTGATGTAACAGTAAGCTATCCAGAAGACTTTACTACACAAATGTTAGATTACGCGAAGCGTTACGCTTTCTTACCTGCTAATAACTAGTAAGTAAAGAGCATACAATAAACAAAAAAGCCATCCTTTTAAGGATGGCTTTTTGTTTATTTTATACCGCTACGAAACAAAACCTACCGCTCATTAATTCGTGGAAAGAATAATAACAGTGTATATCTTTAGTCAAAATATACTATGAAAAAACTTCTACTAATTACAACATTCATTATTATTGCTATCTCAACAAAATCTCAAACTACAGCTATACCAGATGCTAATGTTGAACAAGCCTTAATTAATTTAGGTTATGATAGTGGTATAACTGATAGAACTGTTCCTGCAGCCAATACATCTACAATTACCACTTTAGTTGTTCAGAATAAAAATATTAGTGATTTACCACTGTAATGGAATTCTGAAAATGGAAAAGTAATAACGAAGAAGATTGTGAAGGAATAAACTACAAGTCTTTATAAAAGTCATTAACAGTCTTTACCATTTTATCCCAACTATACTTTTTCTTTTCTTCACGCACACCTCTAGTAAAAACTGCTGCTTTGTTGTTCTGATAAAAATCAATTAAGGCTTCTGTAACAGCTTTTTCATTTGGTTCTACCACATAGCCTACTTTACCATCTGGTACAATCTCTTTTAAGCCTCCAACATCGGTTACGAGCATCGGTTTATTAAAGTGATAAGCAATTTGTGTTACTCCACTTTGTGTAGCGGTTCTATAAGGTTGTACAACGATGTCTGCTGCACAAAAATAATCTACTACTTTATAATCAGGTATAAATCCTTTAGTGAGTATAACAACATCTGTTAAATCATGTTTATTTATGAGGTTCAGATACTCTGCATCATCATCATAAAATTCACCTGCTACAATCAATTTTAAAGAACCATCGTTTAATCTTTTGTCAGCAAAAGCTTTTAATAAAATATCTAATCCTTTATATTTTCTAACAATACCAAAAAACAACATGTAGTTAAATTGAGAATCTAAATCCAATGCATTTAGTGCTTCTTTTCTGGTTTTTATTTTTCCGAAATTATCGTACAACGGATGTGGCGAAAGTGCTTTTGGTTTAGTTGTATTAAAACGATTAATATCAGCTATTACACTTTGCGACATTGCAATAAATCCATCTATCCTTTTTACAAAATACTTGGTTAAGACAGTGTCACCAAAACGTTTTTCGTGTGGCACTAAATTATGTACTAACGATATTATCTTAATTGAGCTGTCTTTTTTGATGTACTTCGCAATTGTTCCAAAACAAGGCGCCATAAAAGGCATCCAATATTTAAAAATAACTAAATCGGGTTTGGCTGCTCTAATTTGCATTCCAACCTTAATCCAGTTGAATGGATTTACAGAATTAATAGCTCTAAGTGTCTTTATTTTACTAGAATTCTCGTTGTCTGAAAATTGCGTTTTACCCGGAAACAAAAATCCTGGATATTGCATTTTAAACGTAATAATGTTTACCGCATTATCATCTGCTGATAGTGCATCGGCCAACCGATCACTAAACAAAGCAATTCCACCTCTATAAGGATGAGCTGGACCTATGATAATAATTTTCATATTGAAATTATTTAAGATGTTCTAATGAGTCTCCTACTCAATAATTATAGTTGGCATAGCCAATCTGCTAGATTTCTTTTTCTATGTTGTATTGGTTTCTATTTATAGAAGTTCTTGCAATTAGCTCACCTAAAAACCCTGCAATAAAGAGTAAAGAACCAATCATCATAAATGTTAATGCCAAATAGAACTCTGCTCTATCAGCAATTAATCTTGCTCCAGTATTGATAAACAACTTGTTTACTCCTAACCAAAGTGATATTAAAAAACCGACAGCAAACATTATTGTTCCTAATGATCCAAATAAATGCATTGGTCTTTTACCGAATTTAGAGATAAACGTGATAGATAATAAATCTAAAAATCCATTAATAAAACGTTCTAATCCAAATTTTGTAATTCCGTATTTTCTTTCTTGATGTGAAACTACTTTTTCTGTAATCTTCGCAAATCCAGCCCATTTCGCTAAAACTGGGATATATCGGTGCATTTCACCATAAACCTCAACAGTTTTAATCACCTCATTTCTATATGCTTTTAATCCACAATTAAAATCGTGTAAATTATTTATGCCAGACATTTTTCTGGTAGCATAATTAAAAAGTTTGGTAGGTATTGTTTTTGATAAAGGATCGTAACGTTTCTTTTTCCATCCAGAAACTAGATCCCATCCATCTTCAATTACCATTCTATACATTTCTGGTAATTCTTCTGGGCTATCTTGTAAATCGGCATCCATTGTAAAAACAACTTTACCTGTTGCTGCTGCAAATCCAACATTTAAACCAGCAGATTTACCGTAATTCCGTCTAAATTTTATGGCCTTAACATTCTGGTTTTTAGCTTTTAAAGCTTCAATTATATTCCACGAACCATCATTACTTCCATCATCTACATAAATAACTTCATAACTGAAATTATTATCGTGCATTACCTTACCGATCCAATCAGTTAATTCTTTTAACGACTCCTCTTCATTTAAGAGCGGGATTACTATAGATATATCTAATTCTTTATTCATTACCGCCAAAGATAATGAAGTTGTTGAATAAAAAATATTTTTTTTCAATGGTTTAGCAAATATCTAAAAGATAATTCTACTTTTGCAGCGGGCAAGTCTTATACGATCAGCTCCTTCTGAACTTCCCCAGGCTGGGAACAGAGCAAGGATAAGAGGTTGTAGCGGTGCGATATAAGTAGCTTGCCCACTTTTTTTTCTCTTTTATTTAAAACCAACAGCATAAACAACTACTTTTTAGCTATTTATGTGTTTTTTTAATTCTAGTTTCTAACTACAATCAAATCGTTTTCTTAAACATTTCCTATCTTGACTGTACTTTTATCTAAATTTTAGTTTTAATTAAATTGAGAAGCACCCTCTCCTTTTCAACATTTGTTTAACGGAATCTTAATGAATTTCCTATATTTGAAAGGAATTTAATTTTAAATGCAATGAAGTTTTTTATAGACACCGCAAATTTAGAGCAAATTAGAGAAGCTCAGGATTTAGGAATTCTGGACGGAGTAACCACGAACCCCTCTTTAATGGCTAAAGAAGGAATTAAAGGATACAACAATATAATTGCTCACTATATATCTATTTGCGATATTGTTGATGGTGATGTTAGTGCTGAAGTTATAGCAACCGATTTTGAAGGTATGGTAAAAGAAGGTGAAAACCTTGCTGCTTTACACCCTCAAATTGTGGTTAAAGTTCCTGCTATAAAAGATGGAATTAAAGCAATAAAATATTTTTCTACTAAAGGGATTAGAACCAATTGCACCTTAATATTTTCTTCAGGCCAAGCATTATTAGCCGCTAAAGCTGGAGCAACTTATGTTTCTCCATTTGTTGGAAGATTAGATGACATCTCTACAGACGGAATGAAATTAATTGATGATATTCGATTAATTTATGACAACTACGCTTACGAAACTCAAATATTAGCGGCCTCTGTTCGCCATACCATGCACATTATACAATGTGCTGAAATTGGTGCTGATGTAATAACAGGACCATTAAGCGCTATAGTTGGTTTATTAAAACACCCTCTAACAGATAGTGGTTTAGCTCAGTTTTTAGATGATCACGCAAAAGTAAATTCATAATGTTATTAAATATACATCCAGATAATCCTGACAAACGCAAAATAGATCAAGTAATTTCTATTTTAAAAAAAGGTGGCGTAATTATTTACCCTACTGACACTGTTTATTCAATGGCGTGCGATTTAAATAATCGAAAAGCAGTTGAACGAATGGCACAAATTAAGGGTGTAAAAATAGAGAAGTCCAACTTCTCTTTAATCTGTTCCGATCTAAGTCATATTTCAGATTACACTATTCAATTTGGCAACAATATTTACAAATTAATGAAAAGAGCTTTACCAGGACCTTATACATTTATTTTAAATGCAAATAATAGCGTTCCTAAATTATTTAAGTCTAAAAAGAAAACAATTGGAATTAGAGTACCTGGTAATAATATTGCGCTAAGTATAGTGGAGTATTTAGGAAACCCCTTAATTTCTTCATCTGTACGCGATGATGATGAAATTTTAGATTACATTACAGATCCTGAATTAATTCATGAAAAATATGAGAAATTAATTGATGTAGTTATTGATGGTGGCTTCGGAAATAATGAAGCCTCTACAATTATTGATTGCACAAGTAATGACCCTGAAGTATTAAGAGAAGGAATAGGAAGTTTAGATATATTATAAATTGTGAGCAAACAACCAAACAATCAACTAGCACCCTGGAAACAGAAATTACATGAAGTTATTTTTGAAGCAGACACGCGAGCCGGAAAATGGTTTGACATTATCTTGCTTGTCTTAATTTTATTAAGTGTTACCACAGTAATGCTAGAGAGTGTTAATAGTATTGAAGTTCATTACGGTAAAGAGTTAAGAATATTAGAATGGGTTTTTACTATTTTATTTACTCTTGAATATATTGCAAGATTAGCCGCTATTGAAAAACCACTAAAGTATGTTTTTAGCTTTTATGGCGTTATTGATTTTGTATCCATTATACCAACTTATTTAGGCATATTTATTTCTGGAACTCATACGCTTTCAATCATCAGGAGCATAAGACTCTTAAGAGTATTTAGAATATTAAAATTAGCTCAATTTATTGGCGAAGCTGATGTATTAATAAAAGCGTTAAAAGCAAGTAGAGCTAAAATTGTCGTATTCTTATTCGCAGTATTAAGTCTAACTTTTATTTTAGGGACAGTAATGTACCTTATAGAATCACCCGAAAGTGGTTTCACAAGCATTCCAAGAAGTATTTATTGGGCAATTGTTACATTAACCACAGTAGGTTACGGAGATATAACTCCTCAAACCGTTTTAGGACAAACCCTTGCCTCTTTTATTATGATTATTGGTTACGCAATTATTGCTGTACCAACTGGTATTGTTGGGGCTGAGTTATCTAAAGCCAATTTAAAAACAAACACACAGGCATGTTCAAGTTGCTCGTTAGAAGGACATGATGATGATTCCGTACACTGTAAATATTGTGGAGAAAAATTATAGGTTATAAAATTCGATAACAACCTTTAATGAAGTGATTATTAATAATAAAAAACATTTTTCAATACCTTTACCTTCTATAACTGATTATTCTATGAAAAAAATTTTATTTATTACAACTCTTCTTCTTTCTTTAAGCAGTTTTGCACAAATAAGCCATGGAGGAAATCCTCTTAGTTTTAATAATAACTTAGGAATAGCACCAGTCCATACTACCCCCCAATTAAATACTTTAGCTTATGTTAATGAAGATAAAGTTACGGATCAACACAAAGATATTGCTTGGCGATTTGGTATTGAACAGTTTGTCAGTTTAAACCTATCCAATTCAGGCTTATGGACAATATTAGCCAACGGAGATAAAGTTTGGAGGCTTGAAATAAAATCACCTAATGCAAAGACCGTCAATTTAAATTATAGCAATTTTAAATTACCCGTTGGAGCAACTTTTTTTGTGTACAACAAGAGTCAAGTTCTTGGTTCTTTTACTCATCTTAACAATAAAGTTAATTCAGAATTTTCTACATCGTTACTTATAGGAGATAATGCTATTTTAGAATATTATGAACCACTCTCAGCTCAAGGACAAGGGATTATTGAGATATCATCTATAGTACATGGTTATAGAGATTTATTTAACCATTTAAAAAGTTTTGATGATTCTGGATCTTGCAATATCAATGCTATATGTGATACAACAGATTGGGGCAATGAAATTCGTTCTTCTGTAATGTTATTAACATCAGGTAACTCAAGATTTTGTTCTGGCGCATTGGTTAATAACACATCGAACGATGGAACACCATACGTTTTATCTGCAAACCATTGCAGTCTTTCAAGTAATAACATTTTTATGTTTAATTACCATTCTCCCACTTGTTCAACAAATACAGATGGCTTTACTACGCAAACTATTAGCGGCTGTACAATCAGAGCAAATGATTCTCCTTCAGACTTTTTTTTAGTTGAATTATCAAGCATTCCTCCCCCGAGTTACAATGTCTTTTATGCAGGCTGGTCAAACATCAACACAGCACCAACAAGCGCTACAGGCATTCACCATCCGAGAGGAGATGTAGAAAAGATTTCACACGATACTGATCCTTTAGTTGAAGCTGGTTATTACACTACTGGTAGTAATCACTGGCAAGTTTTAGATTGGAACTCAGGAACTACTGAAGGTGGTTCTTCAGGATCTCCTTTATATGATCAAAACCACAGAATTGTTGGTCAATTACATGGCGGAAATGCAGCTTGTAGTAATGATGAATTCGACTATTATGGTAAATTTTCATACTCATGGGATACCGACCCTACTAATAACAAACAATTAAAATTTTGGTTAGACCCTAGCAATACAGGTGATTCAACACTTAATGGTTTTGATCCAAACGGACCTAACTTAACAACTGATGTCGCTATTCTTAATATATCTGGAATTAAAGCTTTTATTTGTGGGGATTCAATATCTCCAGTAATTTCAATTCGAAACAACGGATCAGCTAACCTGGCAACTTTAGCTATTAACTATGAACTAGATGGTGCCGTGAACACCATTAATTGGACAGGGAATTTACCCTCTTACGGAATAGATATTATTAACTTACCAACCAGCTACATTCCTAATGGTGCACATACATTTACGGTTAGCTTAACCAACCCTAATGCTACAACAGATGAAAACCCTCTAAATAATGATGTTTCAATCAGTTTTAATTCAAACGAATCTCCATTATTTGCTTCGTTAACCCTTAATACAGATGATTATGGATCTGAAACAAGCTGGTACATCAAAGATAACTTAACAGGTACAACCATAGCAACAAATAATGGCTATTCTAATGTGACTGGCGGAGAAACAATAAACGAGAACTTATGCCTCTATAATAGATGTTTTACATTTGTACTGAAAGATGCTTATGGGGATGGATACTGTTGTGCTTTCGGAAGTGGAAGTCTTTATCTACTTGAAGATGCAACTGGAGATACATTAGTTTTAGAAAACACCAACTCATTTATTGGAGATAGCTTAGCATTTACATTTTGTATGGGAGTAGTCACTGGTTTAAGTGAATTAACTTCAGATGATTTTAAACTCTACCCTAATCCAACCACTGGTGTTTTTACAATTATAAGAAATCAAAACACAGCTGCTAACATCGTTATTTATGATATTTTAGGAAAGAAAGTCTTTACAAAAGAGAATGAGACTAAAAGAGAAATTCAATTAGATTTAACAGATGTAAATAAAGGAATTTACTTTATATCTATACTATCCGATAATGAAAGAATCGTAAGGAGATTGATAATCAACTAATTATCTTCTCCCACTCTCTTTTGATGAAATTCTCTTCCTTCCACTCCTAGAGTTATTGTACTTCATTCGATTTGAAGAACAAACTAGAGCTGTGATAAAAATTAAAACAAGTGATATAGCTATTGCTTTTTTGACATAAAGAGGTTACTTATTAAGCAGTACAATGTTTATCTTTTAATAGGCACCATTCCGCTTTCTCAAAAACCATTCTAAACTTAAAAAGGCTAATAATAGAAAGAAAATCCATTTTAAGCTGATAAATTCTTTTAAATCATCCTCTTCATATATTATTGAAGTAATATCTTCATCCGCCTTTAAAGCTTTCGCTAGCCCTTCTATGTTAGTTGGGTAAAACAATTCTCCACCAAATTTTTGTGCTATATTTTGTAATAACTGATGATTAGCCCGTGTATTATTAGCCTCTAAAAAAAGCGGCTTAATCTGAACCCTTCCCTTGTCTGTATAATCTTTGTTTCCAAACGTTACTTGTGCCGTGTAAGCGTAAATTCCTGAAGGCAAAATTCCGGCATTTAAAACATAAGCACTAGTGGTTCTATTGAAGATGAAATTATATTTAGCTCCGTTCTCGTCTAACAAATCTATTGTAATTTCAGGGTCATTTACCAACTCGTAACTATCGTTATACAACTCTGCATCAAATCTAATTTCTTGATTTTCAAAAAATATATTTTCAGAAAAAACTCTAAACTTTCCTTTATCTTCTTTAACAGAAAGGAATTGAACTGTTTTATTTATTAATTCATCAAAACTTTGATGGTTCTTATTTTTTAAAAAATCTTGCATTCTCCATTTCCAAATACCTTCGGCAGCAAAAACAGCTTCTTTCTTATTTTCATTCTGAAAAAACACCATTAATGGCGCTTCCGTTTCTACACTTCCTATTTTTTGATTTAACAAGACATAACCATTCGCATGCATTTTAAATTCACCAAACGGTCCAGAAACTGGTGGCATATCATTAAAACTTCTTATTGTTTTTTCTGAAAGCGAAAACAATGGGAAATTAGTAGCTACTACTGGTAAAATTTCGTTAAACCGATCCGTAGATTCACTAATAGTTAAACCTGTTTTAAAAGAATTAAACAACGGAACAGACGTTTGATTTCCCCACATATAAAGGATAGAAACATTCCCTTCAAATAGTTTTTTTAACGAAGGGCTAATAACTCTAGGTAATTGATGAAGAATAACTAAACTATACGCTTCTGTATTACCATCAAAGTCACTCATCAGTCGATTGGTTACTTTATAGTTTTCATTGCTTTCAATACTCAACTTTAAAGCTTTTACATCAGGATGAGGAGCATTCGCCAAAACAAGTACATTTTGTCTTCCATCCAATACTTCTAGGTAAACATCTTTCACATTATTTACACTACTCACCTCCCCATCTATGTGCGTTAAAGCTATCCGATAATGTTGTACTCCAACTTCTTTAGCTTCGAGCAAAACATGTTCAGTAACAGAAAATTCGTTGGTAGGTATAGTATACTGTTTAGAAAATAACTGCCCCCCCTTATGTGTAATCGTTAAATTTGTTAAACTCCCTTCACACTGAAATGATTTTACGTCAATTTCTATTGGAAATTTATTCCCTAAAAATGTCAATTTATTATACGTTGCTTCTTTCAATATAATGTCTTTCTGCATAGCAGTATCGCCTAAAGCAATAGTATATACCGGAAATTCTAATTCCGAATTAAAAACAGGATTAGCCCCTTGATTGAAAATACCATCTGAAGCTAAAATTAATGCCCCCACATTTCTATTGTAAAATTTGTTCTCAATCTCCTTAAAAGCATTTGAAAGACTTGTTATTTTTTCTGAATAATCAACCTTGCCACTCTCTGTTAAACCCTCTCCGAAAGTGTAGGTTTTAACTTCGTAAACGGCCTCTAAACTCTTTTTTAAATTTTCTAAGTCCGTTAAATATTTATTCTGATAAAAAGTAGAATCCTTATTCAGCAAGATGGAAGAAGAATTATCTTGAGCAATAACTATAACTGGCTTTTCAATTTTATTAAAAAGTGTTTTAATAAATGGAGATAATAATAAAAATGCTAAAATACTGACCAACAAAAATCTTGAAAGCGCCATAACTTTAACTAACCAAGGTGCTGTTTCAGAAAACTTCTCTTCTTTACGATAAAGAAAAAAAGAATATACCCCACCAAAAGCAATACAAAACACGCTAAACCATAGTGGTAGCTCTGTAATTATATTTATTGATAGGAGTTTAAACATTTATTTATTTCGAGTAAAATTATGGATTTATTTGTAATGAAATTGAGATATTCCTACCCTCTTAAAAAGGGGGCAAAATAGATTTACAAATAATATATTAATTGATTTTATCCTGCTATCCAATTTTAAACCTCATATTTAAATGCATCCGCCCGTTTAACATAAACAAGTTTAAATGTAGGATAAAGAGATGGTTATTGAATGTTAAGACTTGGTTAAATTGAGATCGTGCCAACTTGATACAGATTAACCTTAAACAAAAAACTCTCTAAAACGCAAAAAACCCAAACATAAATGCTTGGGTTTTAAGTTTGCTTATAGAGGGTGGAAGCCCTTCTAATAGCGTTTTGCAACAAAAAAACCCTAACCGAAGTTAAGGCTTTTAGTACTCGAGGCGGGACTTGAACCCGCACGTCCTAATGGACACAAGATTTTAAGTCTTGCGTGTCTACCAATTCCACCACTCGAGCATCAATAGTAACTATTGATAATTGATATATTTTCTGAGAGCGGGAGACGGGGTTCAAACCCGCGACCTCCACCTTGGCAAGGTGGCGCTCTATCAGCTGAGCTACTCTCGCTTAATGTCAAATAAACAACCTTCTTACGAAGGGATGGCAAAAGTAGTTAAATTATTTACGTTTCATAATACTTTTGTAGTTTTATTTTATTTTTATTTCGAATAAAAAAACCTCAAAAATTAATTGCCAATAAAGCTGACTATTTTTAATATTACGACTAAAATCAACAACCTGGCAATCAACAAACAACATTTATTTAACACAAAACAATAACAACCTAAAACCTTAATTTTCTGCTATAGCAATAAATTTAAAGAATAGATAAAAGCTATAAGATTGCATTATTTTTATGTGTGAATTCATAATCTAGCGAGTAAAAAGGTTAATAACTGAATTGAGAAACATAATACGTTAATAATTACAGCCAGCTGATAACCAACAAAAAAATTAAGCTTTTATGAAATCGAGCGTCTTTGCAAGTACAATTTGTACATCTTTTGGAAAATGAGCTTCCAAATATGGATGAAGAGTCCCAAAGGTATGATTCCCACCTTCAACAACTAACATTTCTGAATCTGTATTCCACTTATGGATACTAATCCCCTCTGAAATATTAACCGCTTCATCTTGCGTTCCGTGTATAATTAAATGAGGCACTGAAAGTTCATTCGCAGCTTTTTCAATACTAAAACGAACTTTATTTTGTAGCGTATCTTCTACTATCTGAAAGTACAATGGCATCTGCTGTCCTGTCCTTCCATTTGGCACGTACATCACCCCCTTGTCTTTCCATTCTAACAATTGACGTTCATCAAACCTATTTACTAAATCTGATACAGGAGCCCAGCAAATTATTTTTTTTATCCTAGCGTCTTCATTTGCTGCAATTACAGAAACTCCTCCAGCTCTACTATGTCCAATTAAGTATATTTGATTAACGTCAACTTCTTCTGTTGGAATCTCTTGGTTATGTTCCACCCAATCTAACACCGTTTTTAAATCCCCCAACTCTTTGGTATAGTTGTTATTTCCAAATGCTTCTAAATCTGGAAAATCTATAGGCTGCTCAACAGTTCCTCCATTATGAGAAAAATTGAACTTTACAAATGCACATCCATTTTTAATAAAATGCTCCATGAGCATATTAAAATGACCCCAATCTTTAAAACCTTTAAAACCATGCGCAAAAACCACAACTGGCTTTTTAATTCCATTTTTCTGGTAACCATAATCCAATACAATTGGTTTTTCAAAGTTTCCTTCTACAACAATATTTTTTTTAATGATCATGGCTAATTAGTATAAAATAATAGACTTCACGAATAATTACATTTTATTAGGAACGTTAACTCCTAAAAGTAACATCGAAGACTTAATTACTTTTCCAACCATTTCAGACAAACACAATCTAAACGCTAGTTTTTGAGCATCTTCTTCTCTTAAAATATCTACCGTTTGATAGAAATTATTAAATTCTTTTACCAGCTCATATATGTAATTTGCAATAATAGCAGGGCTATACAATTTACCAGCCTCTTTGATTGCTGCAGGATAGTCATTCACCAACTTAATCAACTCTTGCTCCTTTGCATTTATCCCAACGTTATCATACAACTTTGTATACCCTAAGCTTTCTGCTTTAGTTAACAATGATTGTATACGCGCATGTGCATATTGAATAAACGGTCCAGTATTACCATTTAGATCTATCGATTCAGCCGGATTAAATACCATCCTTTTTTTAGGGTCAACCTTTAATAAGAAATATTTTAAACCTCCTAATCCGATTAGAGAATATAACTCTTCTCTTTCAACCTCACTCATCCCATCTATATGACCACGTTCTTGAGTCATTACTTTAGCATCAGCAACAATCATTTCCATTAAATCATCCGCATCTACAACAGTTCCTTCTCTTGATTTCATTTTACCATCAGGCAACTCAATCATCCCGTAAGACAAATGATAACAACCATCAGCCCATTTATAACCTAATTTTTGTAAGATTGTAAACAACACTTTAAAATGATGATTTTGTTCATTTCCTACCGTATATATCATCCCACTTAAATCAGGATGATTTTTATATCGTTCAATTGCTGTTCCTATATCTTGAGTCATGTAAACTGACGTCCCATCACTTCTCAATAAAATCTTGTCATCTAATTTAGTATCAGACAAATCAGCCCAAACAGAACCATCTTCTTTCTGATAAAATTCTTTTTTAGCCAATCCTTCAGCAACCATATCTTTACCTAACAAATAAGTGTCAGATTCATAATATAACTCATCAAAATCAACACCCATTGTTTTAAAAGAAACATCAAAACCATCATAAACCCATTGGTTCATCTTCCCCCACAATGTTCTGATTTCAGCATCACCGTCTTCCCATTTCAAAAGCATCGCTTTAGCTTCTTTTAAAATAGGTGCTTCTTTTTCGGCCTCAGCTTTTTCCATTCCAGCATATACTAGAACTTCAATCTCCGCTTTGTAAACCTTATCAAACTCTACGTAATACTTCCCTACTAAATGATCTCCTTTTAATCCAGAAGACTCTGGAGTTTCATTATTCCCGAACTTTTGCCAAGCAATCATACTTTTACATATATGAATTCCTCTATCGTTTATAATTTGCGTTTTAACAACTTTATGTCCGTTTGCTTTTAAAATATTAGCAACAGAATAACCTAAAAAATTATTTCTTAAATGGCCTAAGTGTAAAGGTTTATTTGTGTTGGGAGAACAATATTCCACCATCACCGTTTCACCTGAATCAGCATGTAATCCAAACTCAGTGGTGCTAAAAATCGTATTAAAAACATCTACCCAATATGCCTTAGAAATAGAAAAATTAAGAAAGCCTTTCACTACATTATACGCCTCAACTTCAGAAACATTTTCTTTTATAAACACTCCTAAATCCTCTGCAGTTTGCTCAGGTCCTTTTTTTGATGCTCTTAAGAATGGAAAAACAACTACTGTTAGATCTCCATCAAATTCTTTCCTTGTCTTTTGAACTTGAACTTGTTTTACATCAACATCAGCACCATACAAATGTGCTATCCCTTCTACTACCTTCTTAATTAATATATTTTCCATTCTTCCTCGAAATGATGAGTTTACTTTAAATTTACTTTTTCTATTGTTGTTGTAAAGTCAGCCAACACATCAAATGCAGTTTCTGCCATTACATTTCCTTTATTATCTAAACAAGGATTCACTTCAACCACCTCAACACAGGCAACTTTACCACTTTCAATCACTTTATTGATAATGTCTTTTATCTCATCCTGATCAAAACCCTTGGAAACAGGAGTTCCTGTTCCTTTAGAAATTAAATCACAATCCATACTATCTACATCAAATGAGATATAAATCAACTCACAATCACTAAGCTTTTCAAGCGTTTCAGCAATGCAAATATCCATCCCTCGAAACCTTACTTCATCAACCTTATAGTTTTTTATAACATTTTTTGCTATTGTATACACCTCTGGCTCTTCGGTATCTCGCACACCAAAATAAACGACATCACTGTGCAATACTTTGGGTGAAATTCCTCCTATATTTTTCAATCCTTCCCAAGCCTTATCGGTATCTGGTGTAAGATCATTTATTTTTCTATCTAAATTATCATCTGCTAAGGCTGCAGCCAAAGGCATACCATGTAGGTTTCCAGAAGGCGTTGTATATGGAGAATGAATATCTGCATGCGCATCAATCCAAACTACTCCTAAACGTTTATCAGGGAAAGCAGTTTTAATACCACTAATAGTACCTAATGCCGAAGAATGGTCTCCCGACAATACTAATGGAAATTCATTTTGATTTAGTGTGTTTTTTACAGCATCACTTAAGCGTGTACAGACAGCCAGAACCTTATCAATTCTTTTAGCAAAAGGTGCTTTTTGCTTTTCATATACAACATCATTTTCTGTTTCAACATCATGAAAACTGTAACGATTAAAGAAATCACTATCACAATTAATAGCTGCAATTTCTATCGCATCAATCCCCATATCCGACCCTCGAGTTCCTGCTCCAATATCAGATCTATTTTTAATTATTTTTATTTTATCCATTGCTATAGTTATGAGGGCTCTAAGTTATTCAAAATGAATCACATTTCAACAAAAGCACTCTTACATTAGTAAATATATGTCTCCCGTCATTTATCATAGTTTACCTATCTTACTCTAAATATATTAATATATTTACCCCTAATTTTAACTATTATGTTGAAAAAAACACTCTATATTTTACTCATTATTCTCTCATCATCTCTTATTGGATGTCGCGAGGAAGCTAACGAAAACGCAGAGGGAGTAATCACTTACAAAGTAACTTATCCTAAAATGGATAAGACAAACTTTATGTTTGAGTTTATGCCAAAAAAAATGGAGTTGATTTTTAAAAATGACAAATACATTACAAATTTATCTGCAGGAATGGGGCTTTTTAAAACCAGCTTTATTGTAGATAAAAATGAAGGTGAATTTATTCAACTGATTAAGCTCGTAGACAAAAAGTACATCTTAACCTTAACAGAGGAAAAAGTGGAAGAATCATTATTACACTTACCTCCCCTTACAACAGAGTATACAGGAGAAACAAAACAAATATTAAATTACGCTTGTAAAAAAGCAATTATCACTATTAATGATGGAAGTAATGATGTTTTTACACTGTTTTACACAGACCAAATAAATATTAAAACGCCTAATTGGTGCAGTCAATTTAAAGGAATTAAAGGAGTACTACTTGAATATCAATATGAGAAGTATAATGTATGCATGCGTTTTACTGCAAAAAAAATAGTGTTTAAAAAGATCAATGATACTGAATTTGAAATTGACAAAAAGTACGTATCCCTTTCTGAATCAGACTTAGAGAAAGAAATGCAAGAGATTTTTGACACCTTCAAATAATTCAACTTCAAAAAAAAGTGTTTTTTTCGTCTCGCATTTCAACAATAAAACAAAGCCATTACCATTCTTTTTATTCACAACCAGTTGTTATTTAGTAGCAATTAAACCTTCTTTAATTACGTTACTTATTAATATATTTGATTATTAGTAACAATGCAACTTAATGGGAAGAAACGAATATAAACAAGAAAGTAAGGTCTCAAAACCAGAAGCTAAAAAAATTAAACGACCAAATCTGTTTAATAAAATCAATGTCTTATTTTCTAAAGTCAACAACTACAAAAAAACTAGTCAAATAGTTGGTTTATCATTTTTAGCTTTTTCAGCCTTCATACTTTTAGCTTTTTCTTCTTTTCTTTTCAGTTGGCAAGTTGATCAAAACATTATTAATAATCATTGGAACGACCCTAGTATTCAAGTAGAAAACTGGCTTGGAAAATTGGGAGCTTACGTTGCTCATCAATTTATATTTAATGGTTTCGGTATTGCCTCTTTTCTGTTTGTTTTCTTATCATTTATTCTTGGTTTTAGAATTTTATTTAAATCAAATTTATTGCCTTTAGGAAAATCTTTTAAATACACATTATTCTCTATTATCTGGCTTTCTATTGCTTTTAATTACATACTCCCTTCATCTCCAATTTTGAGTGGTTCATTTGGTTTTCAAACTAATTTATGGTTAAACAGTATTGTTGGTGGAGTTGGAATTTTATTATTCTTAATACTTACAGCTTTAGTCTTTTCTGTACTAAACTTTAATATCTCTTTTAATTTATTCCCTACAAAGAATGACGCGATAAGTGAAGTAGATTCCGATGAAGAAACCATTCAAACAAGCTATAATCAGGCTACAAGCGAAACGTATTTAGATCCTAATTCTGAGAATTCTACCGAAGAAACATATTCAGCATCCGAGCCCATTCTTGAGCCTATAACTTCTGCAGAGACAGAAGAAGATGAAGAAACTTCAAACCCATTAACAGTAGAAACGAACAATAATATTACAGAAGAGGATGTCATTCCTCTTTCAATTGAAACTCCTGCACATGAAGAAGAAGCTGGAAAATCGGCAGGTGAGAATTTAGAATTATCTATTGAAGAACCAATAATAAAAGAAGAAGTTTTAAGTGATAGAGAAGTTGATAGTAAAGTAAAAGATTTTGGTGAGTATGATCCAAAACTAGACCTTGCATCATACAAATTACCTTCAATTGATTTATTAAAAGATTTTGGTTCAACCAGTAAAAAAGTTACACCAGAAGAATTAGAGGCCAATAAAAATAAAATTGTAGAAACGCTATCTAATTATAAAATAAAAATTGCAAGTATTAAAGCGACTATTGGGCCAACAGTAACGCTATACGAAATTGTGCCAGAGGCAGGCGTAAGAATTTCTAAAATTAAAAACCTAGAAGATGATATTGCGCTTAGTTTAGCAGCATTAGGAATTCGTATCATTGCACCTATACCTGGCAAAGGAACTATTGGTATTGAAGTGCCAAATAGACATCCAGAAATTGTTTCGATGAGAGCAGTTATTGCTTCAGAAAAATTTCAGGCAGCAGAAATGGAACTCCCTGTTGTGATGGGTAAAACCATTACCAACGAAACCTATGTTTTTGATTTAGCAAAAATGCCACATTTATTAATGGCAGGTGCAACTGGACAAGGTAAGTCTGTTGGATTAAATGCGGTACTGGTTTCGCTTCTTTACAAAAAACATCCTTCGCAATTGAAGTTTGTTTTAATTGATCCTAAAAAAGTAGAACTTACTTTATACAACAAAATTGAAAGACATTATTTAGCGAAATTACCAGATACCGAAGATGCTATTATTACAGATAATGATAAAGTAATTAATACACTAAATTCGCTCTGCATTGAAATGGACCAACGTTACGAGCTACTAAAAATAGCAATGGTAAGAAACATTGTTGAGTACAATGCTAAATTTATAGCCCGTAAATTAAATCCAGAAAATGGACATAAATTTTTACCTTACATTGTTTTAGTCATTGATGAATTTGCTGATTTAATTATGACTGCTGGTAAAGAAGTAGAAACTCCTATTGCTCGTTTAGCTCAATTGGCTCGTGCTATTGGAATCCATTTAATTATTGCAACTCAACGTCCTTCTGCAAACATTATTACAGGTATTATTAAAGCCAATTTCCCAGGAAGGTTAGCCTTTAGAGTTACTTCTGGAATAGATTCTAGAACAATACTTGATGCAAGTGGTGCTGACCAATTAATTGGTAGAGGAGATATGTTAATCTCTCAAGGAAATGATTTAATTCGTTTACAATGTGCCTTTGTTGACACTCCAGAGGTAGAAGCAATTTGCGACTTTATTGGAGAACAAAGAGGTTACCCTGAAACATTTACACTTCCTGAGTATATTGGCGAGTCAGCTACAGGTGGAACTGGTGAGTTTGATGGAGCTGATAGAGATGCACTGTTTGATGATGCTGCAAGAATGCTCGTACAACATCAACAAGGATCAGCATCTTTATTACAACGGAAAATGAAAATTGGATACAACCGTGCTGGGCGCTTAGTTGACCAAATGGAAGAGGCCCGTATTATTGGTCCATCTGAGGGAAGTAAAGCCAGACAAGTATTAATTAGTGATTTAGAAACTTTGGAACGGTTGTTGGATGCCCTCCCGCAATAAAAGCCGAATCCTTAAAAAATAATTTAACAGGAGAAATAATTTATAATAAGATGAAAAAAATAGTTGTCATAACATTAACAGCACTAATCAGCTTAGGAACTTTTGCTCAAGAAGTAGATACAAAAGCTAAAGGAATTTTAGATAAACTTAGTGCTAAAACAAAAGCATACAAAACCATTAAAGCTGAATTTAAATTTACTTTAAACAACAAAACAGAAGGTATTAATGAATCTCAAGAAGGAAGCATTCAAATTAAAGGAGACCAATACTTTCTTTCTATTGCCGGACAAGATGTTATATCCAACGGAAAGGACATTTACACTGTATTAAAGGACGCTGAAGAAGTACAGATAAACAATGTGCCAGAAGAAGACGAAGATGGGTTTATAAGTCCTAATACAATATTTACATTGTATGAAGATGGTTTTAAATACAAGTATGTAAAAGAAGAAAATGGAGAACATATTATTAACCTTTACCCAAAGAAAGTTGAAGATAAAGACTTTCACAGAATTGTTCTCTATATAAACAAAGTAAAAAATCAACTATCATTAGTTAAAATTTTTGGTAAAGATGGATCAACAACAACTTATAACATCAAGTCATTTACAGCAAACACTGCTATAGCTGATAGTAAGTTTGCTTTTGACAAAACGAAACATCCTCACTTTGAGATAGTAGACTTAAGGGATTAAACTTCTCATTAAGATAAAGCGAAAGCCTTCCGGATTTACTTCGGGAGGCTTTTTTTGTTCTCGATACATTTTTCATACTTCAAAACACTCGAACTGACAGGCTGCTTCTCTTTTCAACAAATTTAATGTTTAAGAAAAAAGCCTCGATAAGAAAAGAGGTAATTACCTTCTGTCTTCTCAGACTTTCAGACAATAATAAGACGCAATTCAATCTAAAAAGGTTGCCTCTTAATCTTAATTCAATTCGTAGTAAAGTATGACTTTGGATAAGTTATCTTATCAAATGTAGCAAACTGAACATAAGTAAATACATCATTATTTAAATGTCCATACATTCTATCTACGTCATACACAAAAATTTCACCCGAATTACTGTCTTCCGTTTTTCTAAAATTGGGCATATGATATAATACAATCTTATTACTCCCTCCAATCATATCTTTTACCTCCATAGTAATAAATGGTTGAGATGCAATTATTGAATCTACTCTTGTTTGTTTAGACTCTATATCAACCATTTCGTAATATACTTTTTGATAACGACCTATATACTCTTTTAGCTTATCTGTATTGACATTAAGAGGTTTATCAGACCCTATATCAGATAATGAAAATTTACCATCTTTATTATTTATAATGAAAGATTGCTCAGGTGTTTCTGAATAATTTATTTCAATACTTTTAATTGCTTCTGGGGCATATTTAAAGACAATAGCATCTCTCCACTGTTGAGCTTCAGTGAAGAAACGCGATGTTAAATAACCATAGTTCCCTGGAATAAACATTACAAATGGAACCGTAGATTTTACACCATCTGTTTCTAAAACCATATAAGTACCTTGGTTATCATTTGTCGCAGTACCAATATAATAAATTTTACTAGGTTTATCACCTCCTTGATATATTTCTACTTTAGTTGCCTTCGTAGCTATATCCCTAACCACATTGTTAAATGCTGCTTTAGGCACTGGGTATCTTACATCAATTCTACTAAACGTTTTCATTAAAAGCCTAATATTATCTGGCCGTGCAATATACTTATCGTTAACAACCCAATTGTCTTTAGATTTAGAAAGAGTAACTGATATACCTCTTGCATCAGCTATAAAAATTTTAGTAATACTTGCAGTATCTTTAATTGCGAAATCAGATTTAGCACCTTCCATGTCATCCATAGTCCCTTGCTTCACGTTATTACTAGTAAAATAAAAGTAACCTGTTCCTATCAGAAGTAAGACGAATAGTATAGGAAGTATTAATTTCGAAACTAAGATTGCAGTAACTATTTTCAGAATATCCTTCATTTTCTTATTTTATATATTAGCTTAATAATTATACACCCCTGACCTTTAAGAAAACTTATTTTGTAAACTTCTTTTTCCTATCGTAATAGTGAGCGACACCAAACAACAGTATTATGCCTATTGGTAATATGGTATTAATCAATCGCCAATCAAACTTATCATTCTTAAGAACTGTTTTGTCTAGTAATCTAATTTTCAATTTCTTGGACCTAACTCTCATCAATCCACTATCATCACACAAGTAGCCCATCACGTTTAGCATAAAATCCTTATTACCAAATTCTTGTCTTGTAAATCTATCGAAGCCTAACGATAAATATTCTCCAGTTCTTTTGTTTACATGGTTTTTTGCAACATCACCATCAGAAATAACAACCATTTTATTAGGTACACTTTTAGCCTTAAAACTAATCTCATTGGCATCTTCAATCTGAGGTGTTAATCTATTCTTATAAACTGACTCAAACTCACCCTCTAATAATACAGCTGTAAGTTGTCTTCCTTTATTAAACTGAGTTTGATCTGGTTCAAAACGAACAATCTCTAATGAAATTCGTGTTGGAGCACTACTCACTTTAGAGTACTGAGAGGTTTTTAGTAAGGGTGTTTTTCTAATTCCTTTTTTAGCAATTGTATCAATTGTACTTACAAACTCTCCCTTTAGTGCATTTAAGTTATTTACTATAGGATGATTATTTGCTGGGGTTAACAATGGAAAGAAAAACCAAGGAAACATTTCAGTTTTAGGTTGGTCTCCAACAACACCAGTTACAATGGGAATTGGAGCAGATTGAATATCTTGTATCATATTTGCATTAACTCGAACTCCATACGTAAATAACTGATCATTTAAATTTAAGTCTATTGGTAAAGCCATCGTTATATCAGCAGTTGCCAAACTATCCATACTTGTAAAAACTGGATCTATTAGCCAAACTACTCTCCCACCATGCATTACATATTGATCAATAATAAATTTATCTTTTTCAGGAAATCTCTCAAGTGGCTTTGCAATAATTATAGCATCATATTTAACTTTTACTTTATAAGACTGTGCACTATCAATCATATAACGTTCAGTTAAACTGTTTAAATTCTGATCTAAAGAAATTCTATCTACTGCATAAAATTCTGCCAATGCTGTTGTCAATGAAGCGGTTTCTAAATCACTTAATTCACCATGCCCTTCAATAAAAGCTATTTTTGGAACATCAACTACCGAAAGGTTATTTATTGCATTCGCAATTTCATATTCTAACGACTCTATTGAACCATTTAACATAGATTCTGAACCAACTCCTATCTGGCTTTTTAACAACTGTACAGGAAGTTCCTGACCTCTGTAAGTAAATACAGCCCCTGGCCATACTATCTTATTACTAAACCCATCATCAGTCTTTGTGTTTAAATCGGTTGGTCGTAAACCTTGCTTGTGTAATTGCTTATAAATTTTGTCTCTTATTTTTTTATCCGAACTCTCTGATGGATTAATAAATTCGTATTCAATATTTCCATTAGAATACGCTCTAAACTCATCTAACATCTCCTTAGTTTCATCACGTAGACGCTTAAAACCCGCAGGGAAATTACCTTCTAAATAAACTTTAACATAAACAATGTCTTCTAGGCCTTCTGATAAACCAATACTTGTTTCTGAAAGGGTATACCTTTTTTCTGAAGTTAAATCGAATCGTTCAAAAGCAAATGAACCAATGTAATTTACCATTAGTATTGCCACTAATCCAACTACCATTAGGCTGAGATCCTTCTTTCTATTTACAGCATTTTTTTCTACCATTTTCTGCTGCCTAATGCGGTTTTGGTTAATAATAGAAATAAATAAATTGTACTCATAAAATAAATCACATCTCGTGTATCAATCACTCCTCTACTCATTGAAACATAATGTTCGTTAATTCCTAGCTTCATAATAACATCATCCACTGCACCAAAATACTCTAACGAGCTAATAGATTCAAAACCAACATAACAAAAGAAGCAAAGAAATACAGCTACAATAAATGAGATAATTTGATTGCTTGTAATTGAACTTGCAAAAACACCTATTGCTACAAAAACACTCGCCAAGAAGAGTAGTCCGAAATAAGACCCGATAGTTCCGCCAACATCAATATTACCCACTGGATTACCCAATTGATAAACAGAATAAAAATAAACAAGTGTAGGCAATAAAGAAAACAAGACCAATGTAAAACCAGCAATGTACTTTGCAATTACAATCTGAAAATCGGTTAAAGGCTTTGTTAACAAAAGTTCTATTGTTCCAGTTCTGCTTTCTTCAGCAAACAAACGCATGGTTATTGCCGGCACTAAAAACATAAAAACCCATGGAGCAACATAAAACAAGGCATCAATATTTGCATAGCCATTATCTAGCACATTTGTTCCTCCAGGAAAAACCCACATCATCAAACCTATTGTAGTTAAAAAAACCACAATAACAATGTATCCAATAAGGGAGCCTAAAAAGCTGCGTATCTCTTTATTTATTAATGTTAACATCTAATTATTTTGCACGAAGTCCAAAAGTAATATTTTTTAAAGGATGTTTGTTATAAAAATTGTTAAACGGGAGGTTTGAGTTTATAAATGGAAAAGAGTTCCTACCATTCCTCTTAAAAATAAGTCAAAAAAATGTACTTTCGTTCAACTTCAAAACTGTATTTATACCACTATTAAATTGAATAAAAAACTAACAAATATTTTAAGCGACATTCGTTTTTGGATTATTCTCTTTTTCCTAATAAGGCTTATTGGCATTACCAACCCGCCATTAGAATCCGCTCATAACTGGAGGCAAACGACAGTTGCAATGGTCGCCAGAAACTTCCTTGAAGTTAACAACAACATATGCTATCCAAGACTTGACATTGCTGGAGAAAAAACAGGAATTACAGGCATGGAATTCCCATTGCTAAATTATTTAATTTACTTATTATCAGAAATATTTGGCTATCAACATTGGTATGGAAGATTAATAAACCTAATATTCTCTAGTTTAGGATTATGGTACTTTTCCATGCTTGTTAAAAAATATTTCAGTCCTAAAACAGCCTTCAATGCTTCTTTAATATTGATGTTTTCAATTTGGTTTACCTATTCCAGAAAAATTATGCCAGACACCTTTTCAATGTCTCTCATCTTAGCCAGTATCTATTACGGAACCAATTATTTCCAATCAAATTCAAAAAGAGTTCTCAATCTCTGCCTCTATTTTTTGCTAACGACTTTAGGTATGTTATCCAAACTTCCGTCAGCGTATTTATTATCGATTTTTGTTTTGTTTGTTTTTGATAAAAAAAATGAACTCTCAAAAAAAATACTATTCTCTTTTATTTCAATCCTTTCCTTAATAATTTCAGTAAGCTGGTATTTTTATTGGGTGCCTCATTTAGTAGAAACATACCACTTTTGGTATTTTTTTATGGGGAACTCCATAATTGATGGGGTGAAAGAAATAACAACCAATATAGTGCCTAGTTTGGATAATTTTTATAATGCTGCATTAAAATATATCGGCTTTATAGCATTCCTTATTGGGCTTATTTATGCTATTCTAGCAAAAGAAAAAAATCTACTAATTGTTTTTCTTATCAGTTCGTTAAGTTTTCTATTCATTATTTTAAAGATGGGGTTTAACTTCCCGCACCATTCTTATTATATAATACCCTTTGTCCCTATAATGGCTCTTTTAGCAGGCTATGGTTTAGATCAAGTTAAATATAAAAAACTAAGCTTAATTCTACTCATTGTCATCTGTTCTGAAGGGCTCCTTAACCGTCAGCATGACTTTATAATTCCCTCCAAAAATTTAACATTGTTGACTTTAGAAGCTCATCTTGATAAAGTTTCTAAAAAAGAAGACCTAATTCTAATTAATAGCGGAAGTTCTTCTACCCCAATGTATTTTTCACACCGTAAAGGCTGGTCAGCCTTAAACCATAAGATAACACAAGAAGGTTATATAAAAGGATTACAGGAAAGTGGGCTAAAGTTTATTGTGATCATAAAGAATTCATCAAACCCTATGGATAATCTTAATTTTCCAATCTCTTTTGAAAATCAATATTATTGTATTTATGAAGTTTAAAATTTAATCAACTCTTCATACACCCGTTTAACAGGCAAGCCCATTACATTAAAATAAGAACCTATTATTTTTTCAATACCAATATAACCAATCCACTCTTGTATTCCATAACTACCTGCCTTATCAAAAGGTTGGTAATTATCTACATAATACTCTATTTCTTGAAAAGTTAAAGTTTTAAAGTAAACCGCAGTTTCTTCGTAAAACGTATGTTTTTTTTCTTTTGAAAGAAAAGTTACCGCAGTTATTACTTCATGCTTATTACCAGAAAGTTTCCCTAACATTTTAATCGCATCTTCCCTACCCTTAGGCTTGCCAATAATTTCATTTCCTAGACAAACAATAGTGTCTGAAGTTATGATTAAATCATTCTCATTAAGATCCTCAATAAATGCAATGGCTTTTAATTCACTTAAAAATAATGCAACATTTTCTCTTTGTAATTCGGGAGGATAAATTTCTTCTATCTCTTTTGTTTTGATTTCAAAATCAAATCCTAATTCTTTTAGTAAATTTTGTCTTCTTGGCGATTTTGACGCTAAAATGATGTTCTTTGAAATTGTTTGAAATGTCATTATAATTTAATTATCAAAAAGTAAAACAATGCAGCGTAACTGATTCCTGCTAACATAATCAGTTTTAAAACAGTACTTATTTTATGATAATCTTCTTTTACTTTAGCGGTATAAATCTGAAAAACAACATATGCCAATGGTAACTGAACCGTAAACAAAAAGTACATTACTGTAATTAAGGCTCTTGTTTGAGCCCTACCTGCTTCTTGAGTTTCGCCACCAGCATTATCTTGAATTTGCATATATTGATAATACCCAATTAATCCAAGCATGATTAAAGCGATTACTTGCGCTACCATTTTAGCAACAGATTTACCATAAACTACTGGCAAGGTTTTACTATCATACTGTTCATCTCCATCAGAATCTTCAATATCCTTTACAATTTCTCGCACCATAGTGCTAATAAAAGCGAAAACAGCAAAGCCAGAAACCCAAAGAAATATATTATTAAGTGTTTCTACAACAGCATATTCAACATCCTCAAAAGGAGTAAATTTTTCTAACCTAAACAATAACATATTAACCGTATCATCTACCATTAAATGTTGTAAAATTAGCTCATACAATCCAGCAACAAATGGAACTAAAGCAGCCAATAAAGCTACAACAACATTGCCAACAATAACTTGTCTTTTAAATGTAGTAGAGTAATACCATAAAGCTCCAGCGGATACTATTTGAATGAAAATTAATTTCCAGTTGCCCATTTTATAAGCCAAGTAAGCCCCAATTAAAATGGCTATTACATTAATTACAATGTGCGCTCCCATTGCAACTCTTCGCTTAATGTGCTTTCCTACTATTATACTTGCCGAACGATTAACCCTATCGATTTTAACATCAAAATAATCGTTAATAATATAACCCGCAGCAGCAATCATTACCGTAGACAAACTCAACAGAAAAAAATCAATATTACTCATCTGTAAACCTACTCCAGGAATCTCTTGTCCGCCAGAAAAATTATATATAATAGGGTAAAATATTCCATAGCGAATTGCATATTGCGTTAAGGCAATAATCAGCAAATTCGGTAGGCGAATTAATTTTATAAAAGCAATTATCGGATTCATAATCTATAACTGTAAAATTAAAATTAATTTTATAATAAATTGCATATTGCTTAAAATGGATATTCATAAGATATTATTAAAACATTGGGGTCATAATACCTTCCGCCCTTTGCAGGAAGATATTATTAATTCTGTACTTGAAGGCAGGGACACATTAGCGCTCCTACCAACTGGTGGCGGAAAGTCTATCTGTTTTCAAGTTCCAGTTATGGCGAAGGAAGGAGTTTGCATTGTCGTTTCTCCTCTAATTGCTTTAATGAAAGATCAGGTAGAAAACCTAACAAAACGAAATATTAAGGCGTTTGCTATCTATTCTGGCATGACAAAAAGAGAAATTGATATCGCTTTAGACAATTGTGTTTACGGAAATATTAAATTCTTATATATTTCTCCAGAAAGAATTGAAACCGAAATTTTTAAGGTTCGGTTCGAAAAAATGAATGTCAACTTTATTGCAATTGATGAAGCTCATTGTATTTCTCAATGGGGTTATGACTTTAGACCTTCTTATTTAAACATTGCTAAATTACGGGAGGCAAAACCAGACGTTCCTTTTATTGCACTTACTGCTACTGCCACTCCAGAGGTTGTTATTGACATTCAAAAACACCTCCAATTTAAAAAAGAGAATGCGTTACAAAAAAGTTTTGAGCGTAAAAACATAGCCTATACCGTTTTAAAGGAAGAAGGCAAACTCAACAGAGTATTAAAAATTTTACAAAACGTACCTGGCACTTCTGTTATATATGTACGAAGTAGAAAAAAAACCAAAGAGATTGCCTTGTTTTTATTAAGAAACGGCATTTCTGCAGATTTTTATCATGCTGGATTGAGTAATAAAGAGCGTACATTAAAACAAAGCAACTGGATCCATAACATTACCCGAGTTATTGTATCTACCAATGCATTTGGCATGGGAATAGATAAACCTGATGTTCGTTCAGTTATTCATGTTGATTTACCCGATTCTTTAGAAGCTTATTTTCAGGAAGCTGGAAGAGGCGGAAGAGATGAAGCCAAAGCTTATGCTGTTTTACTCTTTGAAGAGGCTGATAGAATAGAATTAGAGCAACGCATTGTTAATGGTTTTCCGGAAATTGATGTGATAAAAAAAGTTTACCAATCATTAGCAAATTTTTTTCAAATACCGATTGGATCAGCTTTAAACGAAAGCTATTCCTTAAACATTGTTGACTTTAGTCAACAATACAACTTACAGGTGTTTACTGTATATAATTGTTTGAAATTTTTAGAAAAAGAAGGTTACCTCATTCTATCTGAATCAAATTTTAATGCCTCTCGAGTAAAGGTTGAAATAAAAAAAGATGCCCTCTATGAGTTTCAGGTAAACAAACCGAAATTTGATTTATTTTTGAAGACCATTTTAAGATCATATACTGGTTTATTCGAAAATTTTGCTAAAATTGATGAGTTTGAACTTGCTAAAAGAATGCGAACAACAAAAGACAAAGTTGTTAAAGCACTCCAATACCTCGACCATATAGAAGTAATAACTTACCTTGAGCAAACCAACCAACCTCAACTAACTTATTTAACTGAACGTCTTGATATTAAAAATGTGAAAATTTCTGCAAAGAATTATCACCATAGAAAAGAAATTGCCATTAAAAAGATGGAGAGCGTAATTTATTTTGCCACTGCAAAACATAAATGTAGAAGTGAAATTTTATTGAGCTATTTTGGTGAAAAAGAATTTTTTAGGTGTGGCGTTTGCGATGTTTGCATCGAAAGAAATAAACTTGAATTAAGTGATATTGAATTTAGTGCCGTTTCTGATCAAGTAAAAAAAATAGTACAACATGAACAATTACCCATTACCGATGTCATTAATAAAATTGATGTTATTAGAGATGATAAAATCATAAAGGTGATACAATGGTTAATGGAAAATGACAAACTGATTTCTAACGATAAAAACTTACTAGAATGGCGAAAATAAAATGGTCTACCAAAGCTTTTAAAGACTTAACAGTAGATGAGTATTTTGAATTGCTTCATTTAAGAGTCGCTGTTTTTGTAGTAGAACAAGATTGTCCTTACCAAGAAGTTGACGAAAAAGACAGACACTCATTTCATTTATTTGGGAGAACAGAAAATGGCGATGTAATTGCTGTTACAAGAATGCTACCAAAAGGGGTTTCTTACCAAGAGATTTCCATTGGTAGAGTTGCATTAAAAAAGGAATTTAGAGGACAAGGTATTGCTGACACATTAATAATAGAAACGTTTAAATTTATTGAAAGCCAATATGGCAAACAACCTATTCGTATTTCTGCACAAGAATACCTACTAAACTATTACAACAAACATGGATTTTTGCAAGTTGGTGATGGATATTTAGAAGATGACATTCCACATGTGGAGATGTTAAGAATGTAGATTTCTTGAGTACTAAAAAAACTCACCTAGCCCTTTACTTCGTATACGCTCAGCACAGAGTTTGAAGGGAAATTTAATCGATTCTTAACTTCTTAATCCTTTTTATTGGCCCAGGGCAAAAGCTCTGATGACAATCGACACACCTACTAACAAGTCTATTAAATTGCTCCACTTGGTTTTCTGAGTTATCTTGTATTGCTTTCGCTTGAATTATTAGAGACTTATTAAACGCATCAAATTCAGCAGTTTTCACATCAGGATCTGTTGCCTTTGCTGTATGTAACTTCTTAGCTACATCTTTATACAAGCTTTTTACAGATTTATTCTCCTCCACTTCTGGCTTCTTTTCTTCACCGTTTCTAGTTCTGCAATAAAACCGTCAGAAATAGTCGCTGTATTGTTTACAATTAACTGTTTAATTGAGTCAGCATCCAAATACATTTTGCGCATTAGCAACGCTAATTCACTATCTTTATTGGGAGCATTACTCGAAACAAGTTTTATTGTCTTTACAACTCTTTTAACTTCTGTTTTTTCGATTGGATTACAAGCAAAAAGCAGGGATGCTAAAAAGCATCCCAATATTAATTTCTTCATCTTTTCATCTTAATGTGCATTAGATGTTGTAATTTCTTCTGTAATAATTACACCAACAGCTTCAAAAGCATAGTTAAATTCTGGTTCTGTAATTGCATCAATTTCTTCTTGAGAGTCTCCAGCATCTTCAGCATAATGCTTTAACATCTCAACAGTAGTCGTATCCATTGTTGCAGTTCCTTGAATAATAGTTTCTTTTCCAGCAGCATCTAAAGGAACAAAAAATTCATAATCCTTAAAAGTAATTCTCATGTCTTTGCCATCACCTAGGTCTATCACCATCCAACAACCTTTTTTAGAACAAACTTCTTCAATATTTCCAGAAATTTTTGTTTCTAAAGCTTCTTTGCCGTCAAATTGAGCTAAAAATTCTATAGTAGAAATTGCTCCTTCTTTAGTGATTTCAGCACCATGCATAGACATTTCAACGGTTACTTCTTCAATAACTTCTGTTACTTCATAAGCCTTTGGTTCTGCGTTACCACATGAAAATAAAAATGCTGCACTTGCTATAAATAATACTTTTCTCATCTTATACTTGTTTTAAATTTAAGTTCAAAAGTAATTTATTATTTAGAAATAACATTCTTTTTTGTAATTTAGAATCCTTATAAATTGCTGACTCTAACGAATGAAAATACTTGTTACCGGAAATTATGCCCCTGAATATAATAGAACTCAAATTCTATTAAAAGGACTAAGAGTAAACACCTGTATTGAGCTTACCGAATATCCTATAAAATCGTTAAAGAGACTAGATAAAGTTGTATTTAAAAAATTAGCTGAACAAGCAGATTTTATTTATCTGCCCCCTTTTACGCATAAGAGTGTTAAGAAAATAAAAAAACTAACCGATAAACCACTTATTTTTGATCCGTTAATCTCTAAATACCTTACCAAGGTTTTTGATTATCAACAAGTTTCTAAATACTCTCCAAGAGCTTACAAGAACTATTTAAAAGACAAAATACCTTTATATAAAAGCGATTTAATTATTGCCGACACTGAAGCACACAAAAAATTTTTTAGTAAGACATTTAAAATTAACCCAGATAAAATAAAGGTGTTACCAATTGGTGTAGATGTAACCCAATTTAAGCCCGTTAACCACTCAACAAAACCAATTTTTAGTGTAGGATTTTATGGTGGTTTTATTCCTTTACAAGGTGTTATACACATTGTTGAAGCAGCACAAATTTTACAAACCGAAACCGATATTCAATTTAATTTAATTGGTACTGGCTTTGAATGTGAGAAGATGAAGCAATTGGTTGAAAAATTAGCGCTTAACAATGTTAACTTTTTAGGTTGGGTAGCTTATGATAAACTTTCTAGTAAAATAAATGAATTTGATATTTGTTTAGGAATTTTTGGAGACACTCCGAAAGCAGACCTAGTAATACCGAATAAGATTTACCATTATGCAGCATTAAAAAAATGCATAATTACCAAAGATACTCCAGCCATTAAAGAACTCTTTATCAACCAAGAAAACATTGTACTAACGAGCAACAACCCCAAAGCCATTGCGGAGCAAATTTTAAAATTAAAAAACAATACCATCTTTACCAATAAGATAGCCACAGCTGGGCATCAATTAATTACAGAAAACTACAACGAACATAAAATTGCAGCACAATTTATTGACATTTTAAAAGGCTTTAATAACTAATTATATACGCACTTGTTACTATTGCCTTTCTCTTTAAAAAAGCATAACTTCGTTTAACAACCATTGTAAAGAATATTAAAATATTCCCAACAAGGATAGTTAAACTAAGAGTCTCAAAATACGTATTCCGTATTTTTTATAAATAACATTCAACCGTTGGTTCTTCAAAACAAAATCTAACCCAACTTTTTAAACCAATATCTTGATAAACTTATTAATTCTTTGTAAAAGCTATATGGTTATTTATTAAATTTGTTCCGATGTCAGATTCTAAATTATATTATGCCATTGGCGAAGTAGCCAAAATGTTTGAGGTAAATACTTCTCTTATACGTTTTTGGGAAAAAGAGTTTGATATAATTAAACCTAAAAAGAATAAGAAAGGAAACCGTTTATTTACGAAACAAGATGTAGATAATTTTCACATCATTTTTCATTTAGTTAAAGAAAGAGGTTACACTTTAGATGGCGCTAAAAAGAAACTGAAAGACAATAAAGAAGATACAATCCAAAATGTAGAGATTGTTAAATCGCTGCAAAAGATTAAAGGTTTTTTAATTGATTTAAAAGAAGAGCTTAATTAACTTCTCCGTTTTTAACAACACTCCTTTGCTATAAACGTTTACAAAATAAATTCCTTTATCGTAATCATTATTAAATTGAATGCTTGAAGTATTTTTTGATCTTTGTACATCAATAACTTTTCCAGTAATATCTAATACTTCAATCCTTAACAACTCCACTTCCTTTTCCAACTGAACAGTTATCACCTCCTTAAAAGGAGAAGGGTACACATTAATTGTTTGTTGAGAACCGACCTCTAAAAGCGAAACGGTGTAAGGATTCATAACTACGTCAACTATTGTTGTATTCCCCGCAGTCAACACTACATTATTTACCGTTTTATTTTGATAACCAAATTTAGTATAAGTAAGGCTATATGTTCCTGATGTTGCTATTCCCATTTGGTAATCTCCTAAAACATTGGTGTTAGACGAATCTACTGTCGATACAAATTTAACCTGTACGCCATCTACAGCTAAACCAGTTGCCAAATCAGTTGCCTTCCCACTTAAAAATGAAGCTGGAACATACGTTGGGCTTAAAATATACAAACCATTTTCTATATCGCTGGCAATAATTAACCCCGATGGTAAATAAGGATAAACTCCCCAACTCCCATTAAATCCATTACCAGAAAAACTTGGTGAAGTATCATAATTTCCTACCTCAATCATAACAGCAGGATTACGAGTATCATGAATGGTAATTCCATCTCTGTAATAAGACGTAACAATAAAATCGCCTAAAACAAAAACGTTATGCGGTATTACATCTTCTCCTGGGCTCGATTGTATTCTATCTAATTCTTGAATGTTATTGATATCACTTACATCATAAGATGCTACAAATGCATTCGGTTTTTCATCAGTCGTATATAGTGTATGCCCATCATCAGAAATCCAGCAATTGTGCGTAAAACTAGTTGGTGTTGTTTGTGTAGCCCATGTTACAGGATTAGCCTTGTCAGAAACATCAACAACAATAAAGAAACCATCATTAACAGCTCCACCCCAAAGCGTATCTCCCCTTACCATTCCATCATGCAAATAAAAATCATTGTACCTTCCTACTTCAACCGGCACTTTCGGATCGTTATTTAAATCTAATATAATTGCTCCTCCTACACCATTATTTGCACCCATAATATACGCAAAGCCGTTCTCATCTATATACAAATCGTGAGCTGACGTAAAAGGATAAGTAACTCCAGTAAACTGATAAACATCAGCCCCATTTATAAATCCAGGTAAATTAGACATATCAATAATTTTCAGTCCATTATTCTGTTCATTCACGATATATGCATGGTTATTCCAAACTTTTAAATCTCTCCAAATTGAAGGCGCTCCATTACTGTTAAAGACCTCAACAGGTAATGATGGTGTAGAGATATCAACTATTGATGTTCCTGAAAATTTACCAACAATAGCATATTCCTTACCTGTAGCATCTACATGCCCCCAAATGTCACTCAAATCACTTCCATAAGAAAGTTGGCCAACTAAACTCATGTTTAATTGACTATATCCTGATAATACAAAACCAGTTAAAAATAAAGAGAAGAGAAATCGTTTAAACATAAGATTTTATTAAAATATATTGGAAAGTTACACTTAAAAAGTATGCGCAACCCTCTCATTCCACTAAAGGCTTAAAAAGTTAAATAAACGGACAATAAATAGAACCAAGAATACTAACAGATATCTAATTAGCGCTTTTTAGCATATAATCATCAAACCTTAAAAGGAATGAGTTCGTGTTTTCAAAACCACTCTCAAGACCTGTTTTAAAGAATTTCAGATTAATTGAAAGCCCCTTAAATTCTTTTAGAGATACCGCAGAAAAGAGTATTCCATTATGTATTAAATTGTTTCCAAAACAATACCCCAAATCAAATCCTAAAAAAGTGTTTTTTGAAGGGTATGTTTCTTTTTGCTTTACATATTTCTTTACAAAACTCTTCACTAATGAACCTTCATCATTAATAAAACGAGCTGAACAATAATGCACATTCAATATTTGAAAATAAGATAAATCAATATTTTCAAAATTCATCCACTCTTCCAAGCCTAATAAAGTTACCCTATAATCTTTATAGCTTTTTTTATTTAACGTTGTAGTCAAAACACGAAACAAGTTTGTAACAAAAAATTGATCAGTTGTTGGCACAAAAATTACATTATTTTTTGTTGGATGCAGATGACTAACTATCGTATTAATATTAAAACTAATATCGAGCGTTTTAATTGCTGAATAGATGATGGTGTCCTCGGAATTTAGAATTTTCTCGTTATACGTTTTAATATAAGAATTGACCAACAATCTTTCTTTTGCCTTTCTATAAGACACCGCCAATAAGTGTTCTGTTTTAAAACTATCAACCACCAACGTACACATTTCTTTTAACGTTGTAGATTTAGAAGGAATCGCTTTAAATACAAATGGATTATCCAACAATAATTTATTACTTTGTTTTACTGGAGAGACAATAGGGATCTGTTTGTTTTGAGCAAATTTAGCAACCAATTTGAAATTATTAAAGTAAAGCGGTCCAATAATTAAATCAACCGCAGCTAATTCTTGCTGAAGTAATAAATTCTTTATACGTAAGGTATCATCTCCGTTTGTATCGTAAACATATAGTTTAAACTTACAGCGATCTGTTGAAATAGAATCTAATGCCATTTTCACACCATTATAAAATTCAATGGCAAATTTTGATTTTGGATAGACTGACTTTTCATAATTGACATCTAAATAGAATGGTAAAAACAACCCAATTTTATATTCATTTTTACGAACTATATGAATCGTATCCAATAAAATACTGTCAATTAACTTTGGCATTAAACCAACTACAGAAGTATCTTCACCAGACGTATCCCCCTTTTCATTATGAGTAAAAGGAATATAGATTAACGCTCCTTTCTTTAAGCCTTGCTCCAATCCTCCATTAATTAACTTAATAGAATCAATAGGTATTTTATACAATTTACTTAATGAATAAAACGTTTCTCCTCTTTCAATTTTGTGTGTTTGGTATTTATGATCTTGAACAATAGTTTTTGGGGCTTCTTTCTTTTTAATGTTAAGCACAGGTATTTTAATTTCCTGCCCATCTTTTAAACCATCTACTAAATCAGGGTTTGCCGCAACAATCGCTTGTTGTTTTACCTCGTAAAGTTTAGAAATAGCATATAAAGTTTGTTTCTTTTTTACCGTATGATTAATAAAATTACCATTGGTCTTAACCTTATACTTCACCCTCTTTTTAACAGGAATGAATATTTTTTCGCCAATACTTAAACCATCTAAAACACTCGGATTTTCTTTCCTTATAATATCTAACGGAACATTATATTTTTTATGGATAGCATATAAAGAGTTCCCTTTTTCAACGATATGAATATAGTAATCTTTCCCCTTAATAATATGAACTTTAAAAGAGTCAGTTGGTAAAGAATCTACTTGCGCAAAAGTAGTCATAACAACTAAAAAAGCTATTATGACTACCAATCCTTTTAATATTTCATTCGTTTTCTTCATGACCTGTTTATTACCCAAGAATCAATCAAACTACTCCCATTCAATTGTAGCTGGTGGTTTAGAGCTAATATCATAAACAACTCTATTCACTCCTTTTACTCTATTTATTATATCGTTAGATACTTTTGCTAAAAATTCATAGGGTAGATGACACCAATCAGCTGTCATCCCATCCGTGCTTTCAACAGCTCGTAAAGCTACAGCTTTTTCGTAAGTTCTTTCATCTCCCATAACCCCAACAGATTGAACAGGTAATAAAATTGCTCCAGCTTGCCAAACTTCATCATACAGATTAGCTTCTTTTAAGCTATTAATAAATATTGCATCAACCTCTTGCAAAATCTGTACCTTTTCTATTGTAATGTCTCCAAGTATACGAATAGCTAGCCCCGGGCCAGGGAAAGGATGCCTTCCTAACAAGCTTTCTGCTAAACCCATAGATCTTCCAACTCGCCTTACTTCATCCTTAAATAACAACCTTAAAGGTTCTACAATTTCCAGTTTCATATAATCTGGTAAACCACCAACATTATGGTGTGATTTAATTGTTTGTGAAGCTCCACCATTTACTGATATTGATTCTATTACATCGGGATATATTGTACCTTGCGCCAACCATTTCACATCAGAAATCAAGTTTGCTTCTTCATCAAAAACATCAATAAAAGTTCCGCCAATTGCTTTCCTTTTCGCTTCTGGATCAGACAATCCTGTTAAAGAAGTATAAAACTTATCTTTTGCATCTACACCTTTAACATTTAAACCTAAATGCTCATATTGATCTAAAACACTTGTAAATTCATCTTTTCTTAATAATCCGTTATCAACAAAAACACAATACAGATTTTCTCCAATTGCTTTATGTAATAATATTGCTGCAACTGTAGAATCTACTCCACCTGATAAGCCTAAAACAACTTTATCATTTCCAATTTTTGATTTTAATTCGGCAACTGTACTTTCAACAAAAGAATCTGGTGTCCAATCTTGAGAGAAGCTACAAATTCCAACAATATAGTTTTTTAACAATAAAGCTCCTTCGGTAGAATGGTAAACCTCTGGGTGAAATTGTATTCCGTAAGTTTCTTCTCCTTTAAAGTGATATCCGGCAACGGCAACATCTGAAGTACTTGCTATAATCTCTATGTTTTCTGGCACCGATTTTATCGTATCACCATGACTCATCCAAACTTGAGAATTATCAGATATTCCTTTTGTTAAAACGTTTTCTTTATTTACGAAAGAAAGGTTTGCTCTACCATATTCTCTAATTTTTGAAGGTAATACAGACCCCCCATAAGTTTGAGCCATATATTGAGCACCATAGCAAACACCTAATAAAGGCATTTTTCCTTTTATTGCCGCCAAATCAGGTTTAGGTGATTTTTCATCCAAAACCGAAAAAGGACTCCCAGATAAGATAACTCCTTTAAAGCTATTTATGTCCAGTTTATCCATCTTATCGTAAGGGTGAATTTCACAATAAACGTTTAATTCTCTTACTCTTCTTGCAATCAATTGAGTGTATTGAGATCCAAAATCTAAAATCAGTAGTTTTTCCATATTGCTGCAAAGATAATTTATGTTATTTGAATACAATATTTTTAGACCAGCAACTTTTCAAATCTAACTACAACTTTTAAACAACTGTTAACAAGAATTTAACTTAGAAACATTCTTAACAATAAAAATAAGAACTATTTTTGTACTGGTTTTTTGAATGACTACCTATATGGATTCTCCTAAACCATTTAAAATTTCAAATAATTTAACAAATGATTTCCTCTGTTAAAAAAGTTAGTTTAACGGCTTTTATTACAGCTTTACTCTTACTTAGTTTCAGCGCTATTAATGCCCAATGCTTTGAAATTGAAAGTATTCTTGTGGACGCTTGCGGTTCTCCAGAAGGAGAAAATGAAATGGTTCGATTTAAAATTGGATCAACAGCACTAAACACTTCTAACATAACTTTAAATTGGCCTAACAACTCTTGGTTAGGACTTTCTCAAAATGCAGGGACAGCGACAACTACCTCTGCACTAAACAATACAGTTACTGGTTGTGGATTATTAATAGAACCAACAGCAGGAGCTCTACCTGCCAACTCTAAGGTTTTATTAATAACCAGTACAGCACTTAATACAACAGCAAATTCTTTTGCTAATTTAAACGATACTTTATATATTATCTATCAAAATGCAGGAAACCCTTTTGGGCATTTTGTTAATTACAATACTACACCTGGCTTAAGAACATTAATAATTTCTTTTTCTGTTCCTATAAATTGTAATGATACTGTAACTTATGATAGAACACTACTTGTTAATCAGAACGGAACACCTGGAGGATCTGCAGCGCTAAAAAATGGAGCATCTGTTAATTTTTCTCCCAACGGCATTCCAACCTATTTTAACAATGGATGTCAAGCTCCAGTTACTCCCATTTTATTAACAGCAGCCAACCTAACACCTCTTTCCATTTGCCCTGGAGATAGTGTAAATCTAACAGCTACCTATTCAAGTGGTATACAATCCATTCTGTGGGCTGAAGGAACAGGATCATTTTTGACACCCAACAACTTCAATTCGACTTATTACTCATTACCAACAGATGCAACTCCTTATTTCATCAAATTAAATGGAATTACTGCCTGTAACGACACAGTTAAAGATAGCTTGCAAATAACTTTTATCGCACCAAGCAACCCTTCAATAACTGAAGCTGACACAGTCGATATTTGTATAGGATCTAATATTACACTGCATGCAACAGGAGCTTCTTCTTACCTATGGAGCAATTCTTTAACTACGGCGGCCATTACAGTAAGCATGCCTGGAGATTATTTTGTTACAAGCAATAACATTTCATGTCCTTCTGATACAGATTCAGTTCATGTTAACATTATCCCCAACTATACTGTTACAATTTCAGGACCTGATACGGTAAACATCTGCCAAGGAAGCGATACTTCACTTTATGCAAATGGAGCGAGCAGCTATCTATGGAGTACCTTAGCCAATACAGATTCTATAATCGTTAACACCTCTGGATTATATTATACCTTTGCAAACACAATATGTCCCTCTGATACTGATTTCGTTTATGTAAATGTTGTTCCTAATCTAACCGTCAACATTAATGAGCCTAGCATTATCAGCCTTTGCGATGGAGAAACCATTACATTAACAACTACAGGAACTGGTCCCTTCTTATGGAATAATGGTTCTACTTTTGATTCTCTTATAGTAACTACAGCAGGGAACTATACTGTAACTTCATCTAATACTTGCTCTTCAGCCAATGCTACTGTTCAAGTCAATATCAACCCTCCAATTAATGTTACCATCTCAGGTCCTGATACGGTAGATATTTGCCAAGGAATTAATACTACATTAACTGCAAATGGTGCAATTAGTTATCTATGGAACACATTCTCCAATACAAATTCTATAAGCGTAAACACCTCTGGACTTTATTACGTTTTTTCAAACACAACATGTCCGTCCGATACTGATTCAGTTTATGTAAATGTTATTCCAAATTTAACCGTTAGCATTAATGAGCCAAGCATTATCAATTTGTGTACTGGAGAAACCATTACATTAACAACTACAGGAACTGGTCCTTTTTTATGGAATAATGGTTCTACTTTTGATTCTCTTGTGGTAACTACTGCAGGAAACTATGCAGTAACTTCATCTAATACTTGCTCTTCAGCCAACGCTGCTGTTCAAGTCAATATCAACCCCTCAATTACAGTTAATATATTAGAACCCGATACTTTTATTTGTGATGGTGAATCTCTCATTCTACATGCAAATGGAACAAGTTCATACATCTGGAGCACAGGAGAAACTACCCCTAATATTACAGTAACAACAAGTGGCTTTTACACCTTAACAGCTAACACCTCTTGCCCCTCTAACACAGCAAGCATTCAAGTAGCGGTTATACCAAAAAGTAGCCCATTAATAGCAGAAGGAGATTCTTTGGTTTTATGCCCAAACACCTCTATTGTACTTCATGCTACCGGGGGAAATAGCTATGTATGGAACACATCTGAAACAACCAACTCAATTCAACTAAACTCAACAGGAACATATTTTGTAAGATCAACAAATGGTAATTGTCCAGGCGGATATGATACCATCGTCATTATGAATGATATAATACCTAGCGCTCAAATTATTGGCGACAGTATATTTTGTACTGGAGAATCAACAATCCTAAATGCTCTAGGCTCAGGAAACTTTTCATGGTCAACAGGGACAACTGGAGACCATCTACTTGTTAGGTTCGAAGAAGAAATTATCTTAACTGCCGAAAATTCATGTGGAATATTAGCCTCCGACAGCATACTAATTATTAAAGAAGATTGTAATTTAACAACAAAGGTATACATCCCAAATGCCTTTACCCCTAATGGGAATGGCAGAAATGAACTGTTTAAAGTGATGGGCACCAACATTCTATCTATTAACGGGAAAATATATAACCGCTGGGGAGAACTCGTATTTGAATGGAATGATATTAATGATGGATGGGATGGAACGTTCAGGAATGAACCTGCCTCATCAGGCGTTTATATCTATAAAATTACGGTAGAAGACAGCAATTATGATGATAATGTTAAAAGCTATGTTAACTTTATCGTTTTAGTTCGGTAATTATTAACGTCCACATCAACAGACAATACAATTAAAAAAGTAAAGTTTTAGATTATTCTGCTGTAAGAATAGTAAACTGTTGGTCTAAAGGATTTAATTCCTCAACCAACTCATCAATTACATCTACTCTATAAAAAAGGAGCAGAGATATAAAATTATCATGTCTTTCTTGCAATGAGTTATTCGGAAATAACTTCTCTTTAACATTCTTGATTTGATTAACGCTGACCTCTTCCTTTTTCTTTTCAGCTTTAATTAATCTACTCTCAATATTCTTTAAGCCTTTCAAACTCTTTTGTAGTTCCGCTTTAATCATTGGCTGTAAAGAAACATCTATACTCCCTGCCTTAACAACAATATCATCAAATACTGATTCAACAATTTGCTCCTCTTCTTTTAGTTCTAATATAATATCAGAACCATTTTTAAGATATGCCTTAATCAACAACTCTGTATCTTGAAACAAGTCTGCAGCACTTAAGCCTAACTTTTGCAGTTTCTTATCACTTCCTTGATCTACAAACAGAACAGAGTTCCTTAAAATTAAAGTTGGATAAGAAATACTATTTGCATCAAACATTGCCTTTAACTGAAACCAATAAGCTAACTCTCCACCTCCACCAATATAAGCTAAATTTGGCAGAATTTTTTCTTGATACATGCAACGCATAGGTGCATTTGGACTAAATCGTTCTGGATTATTCTCCAACTCTTTTATCACCTCAGCTTCAGAAAATTCAAGCTCTGTATTGAGCACTTTATATGTATCATTCTCAAAAACAATACGCTCTCTAATTCCATCAATCAAATAAAAAATATTGATTTCACGAGGTGCAACCTGAGCCTTAAAGCCTAATTCCTTTAATTTTTCTGAAGTTGCATTAATGATTTCATGATTTGTTCTATTTAACAATTCACTTTTAAAATCATCAACAAACAATCCTTTTAACTGCTGATCATCTCCATCAATAATCACTAACCCATATTTACCAAAAAACTCGTTTACAACCCCTTTAATGGCAACTGAAAATGTTGTAGCTGATGAATAATGCCTAGAGAAAACAGCCAAAATGCCTTCAACACCAGCTCTATCTCCTAATGCATCTTCTAATCCTGCAAATACACCTTCAATCCCACTCAATTCCATTCTACCAACGGCACCGGTTTGAGTTTTTTCTAAAACATATTTATTTCTAAATAAATTAAAGTGGTTGACTTCCTCATAATCATGATCCTCTGTTGCCATCCAGTAAACAGGAACAAAATCATTGTCAGGATATTTCTCTTTTAATTCCTTCGCTAAATTAATAGCAGAAACAATCTTATATATAAAATAAAGCGGCCCTGTAAATAGGTTCAATTGATGTCCAGTAGTTACTGTAAAGCAATTGTCATTCTTTAGTTTTTCAATATTGTTCTTTGTTTTTTCAGAAACATCAAAATCAGTATTTTGTGCTGCTAAAGCACTCATCAAAACAGCTCTGTTCAACGGATTCTGATTTCGGTCTTCAATCAGTTTCCCAAACGACTCAATATCGAAACTCTTATTGTAAAAAGGTTTTAACTCATCCTTACCCTCTAAATAATCTGACATTAATTTAGAAAAGTAACCCGTTTTATGATATGGGATTTGAGTTTTAATCATTTACAACTTCACCGTATAAATCGAAATCATCAGCTCCAGTTATTTTTACCATAGCAAAATCACCAATTCGCACAAAATCTTTCTCTGTACTTACCAATACTTCGTTATCTACTTCTGGAGAATCAAATTCTGTTCGCCCAACAAAATAACCAACTTCAGCTCTATCAAACAATACTTTTAAGGTTTCCCCAATCTTTTGTTCATTTAACGACAATGAAATATCTTGTTGAAAATCCATTATCTCTTGAGCTCTTGCTTTTTTCTCTTCTTCAGGTACATCATCCTCCAATTCGTAAGCAGATGTATCTTCTTCGTGAGAATATGTGAATACTCCTAAACGATCAAATTTCATTTCAGCAATCCAAGCCTTCATCTCTTCAATATCAGCTCTTGTTTCACCAGGGAAACCAACAATAAAGGTTGTACGAATAGCAATACCCGGAATTAACGCACGAACATCATTAATCAACTTTGTTGTTTTTTCTCTAGTTGATCCACGCTTCATCGCTTTTAACATATTGTTGGAAGCATGCTGCAAAGGAATATCTAAATAATTACAAACTTTTGGGTTCGCTTTCATTTCTTCAATAATTTCCATTGGGAAACCTGTTGGATAAGCGTAATGTAAACGTATCCATTCTATTCCTTCAACTTTAGATAATTCTTTAAGTAACTCAGGCAATCTTCGTTCACCATAAATATCTAATCCGTAAAAAGTTAATTCCTGAGCAATTAAAATCAACTCTTTAACTCCTTTAGCAGCCAAACTTTTTGCTTGCACCACTAAATCTTCAATAGAAGTAGAAATATGCTTTCCTCTCATTAAAGGAATGGCACAAAACGCACATTTACGATCACATCCTTCTGATATTTTTAAAAATGCATAATGAGTTGGTGTAGTGATAATTCTTTCACCTACCAATTCGTGCTTATAATCTGCTTTTAAAGTCTTTAAAAGTTTAGGCAACTCACGTGTTCCAAAAAAGGCATCAACCTCTTTAATCTCTTCCTCTAAACCTTCTTTGTATCTTTCAGACAAACATCCAGTAACGTACAATTTATCTACTTGACCGTCTTTCTTGGCCTCAGCATATCTCAAAATTGTATTTACAGACTCTTCTTTAGCGTTGTCTATAAATCCACACGTGTTGATGATTACTATTTCAGCATCATCATCTTTTGACTCATGCTCAACTTCATAGCCATTCGCTTGTAATTGAGTCATTGTTACTTCTGAATCAAATAGATTCTTTGAACAACCTAACGTAATAACGTTAACCTTGTTTTTCTTTAGTGTTTTTGTTTTCAAACTATATACTTTTTAAAAATTCTTCAACTGCTAACCAGTATCCTTTATGATCGGGAAATTTTTCCCATAACGCTCTCGATCCATGTTGGCCGTCCATTTTTGGAAGGTAATAATCCTTACCTATTGCAGGTATCGATTCATAAATCTTCCACCAATTTTGTTTTTCTGCTTTTCCTGATGTTATAAATGTTGGAACTGTAATATTCGCAGCACTTTCACGAATAAAATCAGGTGATTCTCCCATACTTTCAAAATACTCTCCAGGAGCAAATGCTAAAACGGCATCAACTTCAATTCTGCCATCTCCAGCAATTTTTAATGCCAAAGCTGAAGAATAAGAACTTCCCCAAAGAATCAGTTTTTTAGCTTCCGAGTAAGTTGATTTTACATATTTAATAGCTGCCATCATATCAATTTCAGCATCAACATATTCTGTTTTCAACTTTTGTAACCTGGCTCTTTTATAAGTTTCATTAACAACACCATTTATTTCGCCACCAGAACGCTGATCGATTGCAATACAATTATAGCCTAGTTTATTTAATTTAGGCGCAATATCTACATATTCACCTCTACTCCATCCTGCTTGGTGAAATAAGATGATGATAGGAGCTTCTTCCGAATGCTCAATATATAAATCGGCTGTAATTTCTAAACCATCAGATGACTTAAAATTAATTTTCTGCTGTGCCGATAATTGAAAAGAAACAATTACCAATAAAATGAAGAGTAGTTTTCTCATAACATTGTTTAGGAAGCAAAATTAAGGATTAAAAAGCTCGAATTGCTCTTACTGAACAGGTCATGTATTTTCGAGCAGGGATTTGAAAGTTTTTCGTCCTTTTTTTAAAATTATGCCCCCATGCAGAATGGCTTGGAACTACCCCAATAGCTTTCCTATCATAGTTCTCTGTTGAACACCAATAATAATTCCCCATCAATTTATGATCTCCTTTTTGATGGAAAATTTCCCCTCCGTTTGCTAATGCAACTTTATCAATTAACTTTCTGCTTTTATACATTAGGTTTAATTCTTCTCTTGATAGTAAATACCAATCCCCATAAGTAACCTCATTTTCAGTAACCTGCAATACGTTACAAACACTAGCAGCATATGCCCTACCATCTCCAAACCCTAACGCAGCAATAATAATAATTGCTGTATTTAACGCTCCTGAATAAGGACCATCACCTAAAGAAAGAACAAGAGGGTTTTCTGGAGTTGAAGAATCAAATCCTTCTTTAACCGTTTTAAATTTAGCATCCCACATTACTAATAATGGATAATCTTCTTTAGCAAAACCAAACCATGCTGACCACCTTCGTCTAACCAAAAAATGATTCCGCCTTGAGAAAAACTACCAATATTCTACGTTTTGTTTTCTTGAGCGAAAACTTGAAAAGAAAGGATAGTGAAAATGAATAGAAGTAGGTTTTTCATAGTTCTTCTTATAAAAATTAGATTCATCACTTCATTTTCTAAGAAATAAATTTCTTGCAAGAATACTGTTCAGAATGACATCTCAAGAAAACACTTCAATACTTATGACAGGCATTGCCTGTTAGTCTTTAAATAAAGAATCAACAAACTCGTATTTATTGAATACTTGAAGATCATCAACACCTTCTCCAACACCAATATATTTTACTGGTATTTTAAACTGATCAGAAATACCAATAACAACGCCACCTTTAGCAGTACCATCTAACTTGGTAATTGCCAATGCATTAATTTCTGTAGCCAATGAAAATTGTTTTGCCTGTTCGTAAGCATTCTGCCCTGTTGAACCATCCAATACTAATAAGATTTCATGAGGAGCTGAAGGAATAACCTTTTTCATTACATTTTTAATCTTAGAAAGTTCATTCATAAGATTAATCTTATTGTGTAACCTGCCTGCAGTATCAATAATTACTACATCAGTTCCTTTTGCTTTAGCAGATTGTAATGTATCAAATGCTACAGAAGCTGGGTCAGCATTCATTCCTTGCTCTACAATAGGAACACCTACTCTTTCAGCCCAAATCTTTAATTGATCTACAGCTGCAGCTCTAAACGTATCTGAAGCCCCTAACACTAAGCTTTTACCTTGCTTTTTTAACTGATTGGCTAGTTTTCCAATAGTAGTAGTTTTACCTACACCATTTACACCAACAACCATAATCACATAAGGATCATCTTGTTCTGGAATGGTAAACTCTTTTTCATTACCCGCATTATTTTCTTCTAATAATGCAGCAACTTCTTCTCTTAAAACATTATTTAATTCAGAAGTTCCTAAGTATTTATTCTTAGCAATTCTTTCTTCTATCTTTTTAATAATACGAAGCGTTGTGTCTACTCCAACATCCGAGAGTACTAACATTTCTTCTAAATTATCTAATACCTCAACATCAACAGTTGACTTGCCACCAACGGCACGAGTCAACTTCGAAAAAAAGCTTTGTTTAGTTTTATCCAAACCTTCATCTAACTTTTCTTTCTTGTCTTTAGAAAATATATTAAAAAATGCCATTACTTAATAGTTATAAAAAAAGCTCCTTCCGAATACGAAAGAAGCTTTAAAATTACACAAATGTGTGATTATTTCTTTGCAAAAAAGTCGTTTACTTTTTCTTTAGTAACCATAGCTTCTTTAAAAGCGTATGCTCCTGTTTTTTCAGACTTAACCATTTTAATAACTTTAGTTAAGTTTTTAACTCCTGATTGTAACGATGCAACTGTTTTCTTAGCCATAACTCTTAATTATTTAATTTCTTTATGTACAGTCACCTTTTTAAGAACTGAGTTGTATTTTTTTAACTCCATTCTGTCTGGTGTGTTTTTTTTATTTTTCGTAGTAATGTATCTAGACATACCAGGCTTACCACTATCTTTATGTTCAGTACATTGTAATATAACTTGTACTCTGTTTCCTTTTCTTGCCATGATTCCTTTGTTTAATTTTTTAAGGGACTGCAAACTTAATAAATTATTTTCGGTTTGCCTTTTGAATTTGAATTATTTTATAGAATATTTACTTCTCTTTCTAATATTATACCAAATTTAGAGTTTACCGACTCAATAATTTGTTCTGA
>JASJIW010000023.1:0-3157 GCA_037624665.1 Flavobacteriales bacterium | reverse complement strand
TATATCTAAAGGCTTAGATTCTATACATTCTGTTTGTTGGCATTTATCACAAGTAAAATGAACATGGTGATGGTGGTCGTGCTTCTCAGAAGTACATTCCTCTTTACACATAGCATACTTCTTAATATTACCACTATTTACTAAATGAATAATTCCTTGATCTTGAAAAAGCTTCAATGTTCTATATAAAGTAATGCGATCAAACTGATCTAAACCATTCTCTATCTCTTCAAGACTTAAAGCATACTCTTTGCTTTGAAACAAGGATAATATCTTTTCCCTAAAAGGTGTTGTTCTAAAATTATAATTTTCAATCATAAAGTATTTTAAAAAAAAATCACGCAACAATGTTGCAAGATTAACTAATCTTAATATATTTGCAACTCTATTGCAAAAATATGAAATTCTACATCCATCTTATACTATTTCTAATTTTAAATCTCTCTTTGCAAGCCCAAGAGAAAAAAATTGTTTTAGACTCAAACAAGCAAGGAATAGAAAATGTAGAAATATACTTACCAGATTATGATCTTATTATTTATACTAATTCCAATGGTGAATTTAGCCTTCCTCCAAATCACGACATCTATTTAATAGCGAGCAAAAAAGGGTATAAAACCATATCTACTGTTGTAAAACAAGAGACAGCGACTAAATTAACTTTAGAAAAACTACACGTTGAACTTGATGAGATAATTGTTTCTACTATAAATCATAAGCTAAGTTCTAATCAAACTCTAAGCATAAGTTCTAAAAAGATAAATCGTATAAATAATACCTCAAGTAATTTTGTACAAGCCCTAAATAATATCTCCGGAATAGACAATGTCTCTACAGGAACAGGGATAAATAAAGTGGTTGTTAGAGGTCTATCTGGATCAAGAGTGGTTACCTATATTAACGGTGTCAGAATCGAAAACCAACAGTGGGGAGGTGACCACGGCATAGGCTTTACGAGCCTAGGATTTTCAAAAGTAGAAATAATGAAAGGTCCTTCTAGCATTATGTTTGGAGCGGACGCTTTAGGAGGTGTGCTATACTTTGTAGACGAGCCATTCGAAAGAAATGAAAAATTCAAAATAAACTATAACTCATTATTCGAGTCAACCAATTTATACTTCAACAATCAATTAAGCACAAAATGGTCTTCCGGCAATTTTAAAATAAACGCATATGCCGAATACGGAAAAGCATCTGACTATAAACTGCCACAAGGAAAATATTTATACAACTCTAGATTTGAAAACAAGGCTATAAAAGTAATAGTGGGCTACAGTAAAAACAGATGGCTTATAAATGCAAAATACCAACTTAATGATAATTACGCAGGCGTACCAGGCCACAGTCATGAAGCCGTACCCACAATAGATGATCTAACTAGTAACAATACATTCAGACATAAATCACGACCAGCTCAATTTGTAACTAATCAGATCGCTAATATCGAAAACACCTTTTTACTTCAAAACTCTAAACTAAAACTAGACCTTAGCTACACCCTCAATCAATTGCGAGAGTACGAAGCATGGACAGTACCCGAGATTGATTTAGATTTGAGCACCAACCAATGGAACTTTAGATGGCACAAAAACATTAAAGACAAAATTAACCTTACAATAGGAACCCAAGGATCAAGACAATATAACAGAAATCAACCAGCCAGAACTCAAATATTAGAAGACGCTAATTTATTTGACATAGGCTATTACGGACTAATCGATTACGAATCGAAGCTTATAAATGTATCTGTAGCATCTAGAATTGATAGAAGAAAAATTGAAACCACTGAAACACCATCTTTTTCAAAAACATATGATGGAAACAGTATTTCTTTAGGATTAAACAAATCAATTAAAAACCATACACTGAGACTAAACTATTCTAGCGGATTGAGAACACCACATTTAACAGAACTATTAGCAGACGGCGTTCACCACGGAACAAATCGTTTTGAAAGAGGAAATCCTGATTTGAAAATTGAAAAAGGACAACAAATTGATTTTAACTATGAGTGGGCAAACGAACACTTAGGATTTATCGTTAATCCGTTTATTCATAAAATCGACAACTTTATTAATTTATCTCCTACATTAGAATGGGAAGGCATCTACCCTGTTTACGAATACCAACAATTCGAATTTGCAAACTTACAAGGAGCGGAAATAAATTTACATTATCATCCTCATTTCTTACACCAACTACATTTCGAACAAAGCTACTCTTTCATTGAAGGAACAAGCAATAATGATTCGGCTCTGGCATTAATCCCTTCCAATAAAATATATTCGGAGGTTAGCTACAGTTTTAAAAATGCAAAAATTATTAAAAAAATAATTACATCGCAATCTTATCACTTCTCAAAAGAAGACGTAGCATTCAACGAACAGCCATCCAAATCTTATCAACTAATTGACCTTTTCTTAGAGTGGAAACACAAAAACCGTTTAAGTGGGAACTTAGGGGTTAGAAATATTCTAAACACAGAATATATACCTCACTTATCCTCACTAAAAAGATTTGATGTATTTAACCCTGGGAGATCATTTTATTTTAAAATCAATGTGGAAATTTAAAAATCACTCTGACGAGCTTTCAAAAAGCGAAATAGTTTTTTAACTATCAGTGTTTAATTTAATATTTAAAAAATGAAAAAAGTAATCTTAGCTAGTGGTTTTATATTTCTAATGGCTTCATGTTCTGATGAAAGTGAATGTCACGAATGCCATATCGCCTACCAAAATGGAAACAACATTGAAATTGAGTACGAACTAGGCGAATATTGCGAATCTAATTTGCAAGATTTAGAAGCAAACGGATACGAACTAACGGAACAACAAATTGTTGGTAACGATACTATTCCAGCTGGAACTTATGCTCCTAGTGATATTCATTGTGAAGAACACCACGACGACGATCATTAATATAAAAAAAAGGCTAGAAATTTTCTAGCCTTTTTTTTTAACATTTTTTCTAATGAATTATTGCAATACAATCTTTTTATTGACACTACCATCATTAGAAGTTAACTCTAAGAAATAAACTCCTTTTGGTTGAGCATTCATATCAATAGCCTTATTGTAAGAACCAACGAAATCCGTTAAAACTTCATTATATAATTCTTCTCCTATCATATTTACAATTCTAATTGACATTGCTT
>JASJIW010000022.1:0-37646 GCA_037624665.1 Flavobacteriales bacterium | reverse complement strand
ACTTCCACGCATGATCATCTCCACTATACTTTTCTTTATTTTTTATTAATGAAACTGCAACTGCTATTCTATTTTTTTCAAATAGTTGCATAGCATATTCAGATACGATTTGAGCATTAGGTTTAAATTCAATAATAGCTAAATAGAGTTGTTCTAAGTCGTCATCATTATTGATATGCTCTTTTACATATTTGTATACACAAAAAATATTTTCGTCTGGATTTGAATAGTCTTTCAAATTCTTAGTTATTACCTCTGGTAATTTAAACATCATGTTCGTTTTATTAATTCAGAATTAAAATTTATATTTCGTTTCAGGTATTAATCCCTGTTTTTATTCAAATAAAAAATTAAAAAAAGCTTTTTTTACTCCTCTATTTTCATTCCTGCTTTATCAAAAGTATGTTTAATATACCCTTCTTCCCCGGGAAAAAATTCTTTAGCAATTATCATTAACGTTGCATATTCATCCTTGCTAATAAGATCATCTTGAGCAGTTATTTGCATCAAAGTATTTATCAACCATGACTTCATATCGCCATTAAGTTTTTCATTTAAATATTTAATACTATTAACTACAACCATATCATTCATTCCAATAGTTGCATAAAGCTGAGCAGCTTCATCTACCTCATCCCAAGCACCGCGTACATCAATTTTATATTTGTCATACTCTTCAAAAGCCTTTTGCATCCAGTTTAACTCCCCTTCTTCTACGCTACCATCAACAACCATTACATGGCGAATCAAATAAGCTAAAGCATGAGGCATTCCCCAATCTGGTTGCATAACTGACCAACCAGAGGAAACTGCAGCAGTGCTACTCTCGCTTTTTTCTATGACAACTTCTTCAGAAGATTGAGTTTCGGCTTTAGCTGATGTATCATTTTCACTAGAATCACTATCATTTACGTCAGCAATAATTTCATAATTCAATAATCCTGCTTGCAATATGAAATTTGAAAAATTTTCTTTACCCCATTGGTTACATACAACTATGTTAGTCCCGTCAGAAAGCGTTACGGGTTCTTTCATATAATAATTTCGCTCGTTTTTGGCATCAATTTCTGATACCATTCGAATGATTCCATTACCTCCTTGAATATTGTCCCACCATTGTTTTTTTAATTCCTCATAGTTCATATTCATTGTACGGGCATAATGCTCTACAACTTTAAAAACCATTCTCGATTTTCCAACTCCTTTTTTCCAACTTGAAAATTTGTATTTTGTGTAATCTCTTGCCATATTATTAAATTTATATTTGTAAATATATAGGATAGATATAGTATATTTGATTCATAATTGATTCATAATACAAAACTTTTGATAGATATTTTAAAAAAAAGAATTGAGGGAAAAATTGGAAAACCAGTCAAAACTCGAGGCGATTGTGAATTGGTTTCGAATGCTGTTTTAGAAACGCTAGACATAGATATTAGTTACAGTACCATTAAACGATTGTATGGCTTAGCTACTTTTACCAAACCAAATAGCAAAACCACTAATACTTTAGCTCAATTTGTAGGGTATAAAAACTATGTTCATTTTTCTCAAACTCATGGGCACAAAGTAAAAAGTAATAAATCTATTCTAATCTATAGAACTATTGCAGAAGACGATGAAGAAGAGCTTCTCAATATTGTTAATGAAACGAAAAAAAGCTCTGAGGAGTTTTTGAGTTTAGTCATAATTATAGTTAGAGAATTATTGCACAATGAAAATTATATTTTAGTAGATAAAATATTCAAATTAAAGGCACTTGAATTTAATTCGTTTTCATACCTTGAAGCACTTACAATTGGAAATGCTGTTGGCATATTGATTCGAAGAAAATCTAAACTTGCCCCCTTACTTTTAAGTAATATCAATTTTTTGGATTGTGTGTTTCTAACCTTTGTTGACTATTCCAGTTTGAATAAGTATTATGGAGATTCGCTAAAATTAATTGAAAACAATAAAATTAGAGAGGATATAGCTCTATTTTCAAAGTCATTAATTGAATTTAGGAATTTCCTTAATAATAAACCAGTTAATGAAATAAATACTAATGCAATTCACAAAAGAAAACTGCATCCTATTTTGACTGGGCGTTTGTTAGCGGTAAAATTTTTAGCTGCAAATTCAAGTGAAAATTTAGAGCTCCTAAAAGTTCAGTTCTCATCAATAAAAGGAAGCGGTAGTTTGTTAAGCTATTACTATGAATTATTCACAACTGCGATATTGCTAAAAAATATTGAATTAATGTCATTTTTAATTAGTGAAACTACCTCAAAAATCGAGTTTTATTTCCAAAAGTCTCATTTAAATTCTTTTTATTTAATGTGTTTGTTTTACTTCAGGTTGACTGGAGATGAAGAAAATGAAAGTAAATTTTTAAAACTCTTCAAACTGGAGGAATGCCGCGACAGCTATAAAGAATTCATCAAACTAATTCATCTTGTGTACCAATTCAATTCATTAACTGAAAATCCCGAAAAAAAGAAAGTTAAAAACACTTACTTGCAATTAAGTAAAGAGCTCAAATATCCATTTTTTTCAAACGATTTTTTGCTGAATTATTTCAACTAAGTCAATCTCAAAACTATCTTGTCAATTATTAAGCGTAATAAATAGACCAATTCTGTTAGTATAATCTTGTTTCAAGATCCTTTAAATATTTTATGCCGTGTTTTTCAAGGAGAAAGTAATGACTACTTCACATTAAAACTCAGCATTTTTTTATCTTCAATATAACAAGCAATCGTATCATTTATTTGTATTGGCCCAACACCTGCAGGTGTTCCTGTATAAATAAGATCTCCAATTTTTAGCGTAAAAAATTGAGATACGTATGCTATAATCTGATTAAAGTTGAACAGCATATCTTTGGTGTTACCCACTTGTTTGGTCTCACCATTTATTTGGATACTAAAATCTAAATTATTAATGTCATCAAACTGATCGATAGGTGTAAATGGGCTAGTAGGAGCAGAGCCATCAAATGCTTTTGCTTTTTCCCAAGGCATTCCTTGTTCTTTACATTGTTGTTGTAAATCACGCGCTGTAAAATCTACACCAATACCAATTTCGTTGTAATATTTGTGCGCAAACTTTTCTTCAATGTGTTTACCCAAACGGTTAATCTTAATTACAATTTCTACTTCGTGTTGTATGTTTTTAGAAAAACTTGGATATACAAAAGGGTTTTTTTTAGGAAGAAAAGCAGTGTCTGGCTTTAAAAAGAATACCGGCTCTGTAGGAACCGGGTTATTCAATTCTTTAGCATGATCTGCATAGTTTCTTCCAATACAAATTATCTTCATTTCTCTAAGCGTTAAACTTGTTTTTAAGCATGTTTAATTTATCCTCTATAGGTTGGTTTTTTACTGGTTGTTTTCTTTTAACTACAACTCTTTTAGGTTTTACTTTCTGTGGCTGTGGTTTAGCAGTAGTCATTGTAGCTTTAATGTCTTTCATTACCTTTTTTGTGTATAAAGGGAAATCACCATTCATCATCCAGCTATAGTAACCAGGTTCTTTTTCTAATACTGCTGTAACTGCTTTTCCTTTGTGCTTTCCAAAATTAAAAACGATAACATTTTCATTATTGTAAACAAAACGCCCTAATAAATCAGCATTTCTTGTCATTTGAGAAAATTCACTTAAAAATTCAGTGTCTCCACTTAGTTCTGTATATTTTTCAATTTGAGCTTCTAAAATTTCATAAGTAGCTGTAGTATCTGCTTCAGCACTATGTGCATTTGTTAAGTCTTTAGCACAATAAAATTTGTAAGCTGCAACTAACGTACGTTGTTCCATTTTATGGAAAATGTTTTGGACATCAACCAATTTTCTATCGGTAACATTAAAATCAATACCTGCTCTTAAAAACTCTTCAGCTAATAAAGGGACATCAAATCTGTTTGAATTAAATCCTGCTAAATCACAATCTTTAATAAACGCATCTATGTCACTTGCTATTTCTTTAAAAGTAGCTTTGTCTTTTATTTTTTCTTCTGTAATACCATGAATCTCTATCGATTCTTGAGAGATAGGTATAGTAGGATTTATTAGTTCCGTTTTAATCTCCTTTTCGCCATTTGGCAATATTTTTACTATTGATATTTCTACAATTCTATCTGTAGCGATGTTTAAACCAGTTGTTTCTAAATCAAAGAAAGCCAAAGGTCTTGTTAACTTTAAATTCATGTATTTTATTCTTTTACATTAGAGTTAATTTCTTTAAAGATAATATATTTTGAATTCACACCTTTCAGATATTAGCTCATTTTATATATACATCTATATCTCTTTATTTATGTCAAATTGCTCTAAATAATCAGCAACTCTCCTTACAAACATTCCCCCCAAAGCCCCATCAACAACTCTATGGTCATATGCGTGTGATAAAAACATTTTATGACGAATTGCAATTGCATCTCCAGCAGGAGTTTCAATTACTGCAGGTTTCTTTTGAATTGCCCCAACAGCCATAATTGCTACTTGTGGTTGATTAATAATTGGAGTTCCCATTACGTTTCCAAATGAACCAACATTTGTCATTGTATATGTTCCTCCTGTAATATCATCTGGTACAAGCGCATTATTTCTTGCTCTGTTCGCTAAATCGTTAACAGCTTTAGTCATACCAACTAAGTTTAATTGATCTGCATTTTTAATTACAGGAACAATTAAATTTCCAGAAGGTAAAGCAGTTGCCATACCTAGGTTAATGTTTTTTCTTTTGATGATGGTATCTCCATCAACAGAAACATTAATCATAGGAAAATCTTTAATAGCTTTTACTATTGCCTCCATAATGATTGGAGTGAAAGTGATTTTCTCATTTTCTCTGGCTAAGAAACCATCTTTTACTTTGTTTCTCCAGTTTACGATGTTGGTCATGTCAGCCTCAACATATGAAGTAACGTGAGGTGAAGTTTGTTTAGACATTACCATGTGGTTAGCAATGAGTTTTCTCATTCTATCCATCTCAATAATCTCATCACCAGCATTAATAGAAATACTTGCTTTTTTAGGGGCTGGTTTTGTTTGAGCTGCTGCCGGAGCAGATGCTACTGCAGCAGGAGCTGCAACTGTCGTATTTCTATTTGGTAAGTAATCTAAAATGTCTTTTTTGGTAACTCTTCCTTCTTTACCAGAACCGTTAATTGCTTCTAGTTCATTTATAGAAATTCCTTCTTTCTCTGCAATAGATCTCACTAATGGAGAATAGAATTTTCCAGAATCAGAAGTAGTGTTAATTTTTTCTGAGGCAACAACGCTTGTAACTGAAGCTGTTTCAGCAATTGGTGCAGTAACTACTGCCGCTGCTTGTTGTGGTGCAGATGATTCAGCCGCTGCTTCAGCTTCTGAACCAATAATAGCAATTGCTTGTCCTACTTGAACAACATCACCTTCATTATATAATTTCTTAATTAAAATTCCTTCAGCAGTAGAAGGAACTTCAGAATCTACTTTGTCGGTTGCAATTTCTACTACAGACTCATCTGCTTCAATCGTATCTCCAACTTCTTTTAACCAGCTTGTAATTGTTGCTTCTGCAACACTTTCACCCATTTTAGGCATTATCAATTCAACTTGCGCCATATCCTATATTCCTTTTAAAATTTATTTTTTCGACAAGTCACAAATATAATCTAAAAAAACCTATTTTTCTAAGGATTAATAGCTATAATTTAAAGGCTGTGTAACTCTTTGGTAATGAGGTTTAAACTTGTGGTGTTTTGCTGTTTTTTTTTAGCAGTTTTTAAGGTGTCTGCTCAAGAATCTAATTTAAAGAAATTTAGACGATTGAGTGGGCCAGAAAAATGTTGGGTTATTTTCCATCCATTTGTAGCTAAAAAAGCACTAAAAGTTTCAGAAAAAACAAGGCTTCTTAGCAAAGAAATACAACGAAATGGAGTGTTAAAAGGAAATGGGAATGGTGGACAAATTGATGCGTTTAGACACACTTTTTGGATGGCTACTTTAACGCAAGAAATTGGAAAAAAGCGCGCCCGAAGTTTAGGCAGAAAACACGAAAAATGGAATTATAAAGACTATAAAAAAAGAAGGTTAGAGGATGGAGTAATTCCTGATAAAATTAGCTCAGAAATGGACTTGTTTAATAATGAAGTGGGAATAAAAATTGGAACAAAAAGCGATGATTTAAACCTTAAAGAATTGATTGTAGAAGCCGTTTTAAAAGGCAACTGTAAAATCATAAAAAAAGACACGTACGATAACTTTTTAGATTGTGATGGAATTTATATCCCAATAGAAAATTTAAAAGGGAAATGGGAGAATAAGAAGTGTTTGGTGTGGAGTAATGAGTAGGTTCGTTAACGAGTTAGTCTTTTTTTAGGAGAGAGTCAATTTTACTGCAAACAACCAAAACTGGTTTATCATTCAAATCAGTAGTTGCAAAAAGGTAGGTTTCTCCACCATCTTTTAACTTTAATTTTTGTTTTACTTGTGCTACGTTATTTTTGAAATTCCGACAACTCACATTGGCTTTAGTAATGTTTAGTTTCCTGAATTCTTTTAAATTGTATGGGATAATGTGTTCAATTTTAAAACATCTGCCAGTGAAATTTTCAACTAAATTTTCTGAGGTATAAAGGTGAGAATGTTGTGCTATTTTTTTTACGTTATATTCTTCGCAAATACTGTTGAAAGCACCAGCTTTTAAGATCGCTGAATTGGCTTCGTATAAATAGTTTTCAGGTTCAGACAATTCAACTCCGGCTTCATTTTCTTGTGAGTAGTTAAAGCTAAATTCTTGATTTTTTTTGCTAAGATTTATGGTGTTGATTTCTGGTTCAGAATAAAAACCTTTTTCAAGTAAATACAATACTTCTTTACAGTCGTTATTTACCGAAATAACCCAAATTTTAGAGACGTTTTTTAAATCTTTTAGCGTTTGTTTAATGTCTAAAAGAGGGGCTGTTTTTATGAGTATCTTATCAGAAAATTGAAATAATTCTGGAGCTAACTCAATAATATTTGGTGTGCATTCGTCTAGCTTGAAAACACGTTTGTTCTGGTTTCTTCTGCTTGGGTCAATATAAACGGCATCAAATTCTTGAGTGTTGTTTTCTATAAATTCCTCTGCAGTAGAATTAACTAACTTAATGTTAGTTGCTTTTAATAATCCAAAGTTATGTTTTACTGTTTTGTATAGCTCAGTGTTTTGTTCAATATAGGTTACTTGCTCATATTCTTTAGCCAAATAAAAGCTATCAACTCCAAAACCACCCGTTAAATCCACTAAGGTTTTTCCTTTAATTAACTGACTTTTGTAAATACCCGTTTTTTCAGAAGAACATTGTTCTAACGAAAGCTTTGTAGGATAGATAATGTTAGGTGTGTCGTAAAATTCTTGAATCTTACTTTTTGCTTTTTGGATGCCATTAATTTGAGCTAATATAAATTCTTTGTCAAACGTTTTCTGTTTGCTCAATAATAAAGCAACATCAATGAGCAAATCATTTTTGTGTGCTTCAATAAATTCTATGTCTGCTAAATGTTTCAAATTTGATCACAAAAATATTATTTTATCTTGTTAAATAAAGGTAAAGTTTTAATTGGATATGATTACTTTTAAATTCTTAATTATGAAGCGCAGTTGATGGGAAACCATTTTTTAGATACCAAAATAGAATTTCTTAAAGGAGTAGGGCCTAAGCGTGCAGAAATGCTACGAAAGGAGCTTGGTATAGCAACTTATGGGCAGTTGTTGTTGCACTATCCTTTTCGGTATATTGATAAGTCTCAAGTTTTTAATATTGCTGATATTAATTCAGAAGAAATTAATATTCAGCTAAGAGGAAAAGTGGTTGAATTAAAAACGTTAGGAGAAAAACGAGGCAAGCGTTTAGTGGCCACTTTAAAAGATGAAACCGGAGAAATTGAATTGGTTTGGTTTAAAGGAATTAAATGGTTGGCATCGTCAATTATTCTTGGAAAAGAATATGTAGTGTATGGAAAGCCATCAGCATATAATCATCGGTACAATATTGCGCATCCTGATATAGATTTATTGGATAAAGCTTTAATTACCAGTCAGGTTACCTTAGAGGCCGTTTATACGACCACAGAAGTTTTAACAAGAATGAGTTTGAATGCGAAAGGCATTCATAAGATTCAGAAAAATTTAGTGGCACAATTGTCCAGTAAAATTCAGGAAACGTTACCCGTTTATATTCTTGAAGAACTAAAATTAGTAGATAAAGAACGTGCAGTGATTAACGTTCATGCTCCTGAGAATGAATTTTTATTGCAGAAATCAAGGTATCGTTTAAAGTTTGAAGAGTTATTCTATTTGCAACTGAATATGCTCCGACAAAAAGGCATAAAAAAAGAAGTAATTAAAGGTGCTGTTTTTAATAGAGTTGGACCAAACTTTAATCAGTTTTATAGTGAAAAATTACCTTTTGAATTAACTGGTGCTCAAAAAAGAGTGTTGAAAGAAATTAGGGATGATGTTGGTTATGGCAATCATATGAATAGATTGTTGCAAGGAGATGTGGGAAGTGGAAAAACCATAGTCGCATTAATGAGTATTTTAATTGCTATTGATAATGGTTACCAAGCCTGTTTAATGGCTCCAACCGAAATATTGGCGAATCAGCATTTTGAAGGGATTACAGAATTAATTGAAGGGATGGGCTTAAATGTTCAGCTGTTAACGGGCTCTGTAAAGACGAAGAAGAGAAGAGAAATTCATGAACAATTAGAAAATGGAGAACTCCATATTTTAATTGGAACACATGCTTTAATTGAAGATAAAGTAAAATTTCAAAATTTAGGATTTGTTGTTATAGATGAGCAGCACCGTTTTGGAGTGCAGCAGCGATCAAAATTATGGAGAAAAGGAAGTCTAGGAACAAACGGTAAGTTGATTCCGCCACATATATTGGTAATGACGGCAACTCCAATTCCAAGAACATTGGCGATGACTTTTTATGGTGATTTAGATGTTTCTGTTATAGATGAGTTACCTCCAGGAAGAAAGGAGATAAAAACGATACATCGTTTTGATTCTGCTCGAATAAAGATATTTGCTTTTATTGAAGAAGAAATTAAAAAAGGAAGACAAGTTTATGTTGTTTATCCATTGATACAAGAGTCAGAAAAGTTAGATTATAAAGATTTGATGGATGGGTTTGAAAGTATTGAAAGACGTTTTCCGAGGCCAAACTATCATATTAGTATTGTCCATGGCCAAATGAAAGCTGCTGATAAGGAGTTTGAGATGCAGCGCTTTGTAAAAAGTGAAACTCAAATTATGGTGGCAACTACGGTAATAGAAGTAGGCGTTAATGTTCCCAATGCAAGTGTAATGGTAATTGAAAGTGCAGAGCGCTTTGGCTTATCGCAATTACATCAGTTACGGGGTAGAGTTGGTAGGGGAGCTGAGCAATCTTTTTGTGTTTTAATGACTGGTAATAAGTTGAGTGCTGATGGTAAGTTGCGAATGGATACTATGGTGAGAACTAATGATGGGTTTGAATTGAGTGAGGTTGATTTAAAATTACGAGGTCCAGGAGATATACAAGGAACGCAGCAGAGTGGTTTATTAGATTTGAAAATAGCAGATTTAGTGCGTGATGCGCAAATTGTACAATATGCTAGAGATATGGCAATTAAAGTATTAAAAGAAGACCCTAACTTGGAGTTGGATAACAATCATCGGTTAGTATCGACACTAAAACAGTTGTTCGGAAGTAAAATTAACTGGAGTAGGATATCTTAAATTAAGGTTTTCTTCGCGTTGGAGGGACGAAAATCGGTATACAATCCAAGCAACTCACGCTGTATAATTTTAACTTTTTTCATTTAAAAGAGTCTCAACTCTCACACTTTATCTATACGTTAAGTAATCTGTTTTTTTTATATGAATTAAATTCATAATCCAACATTCCTAATTAACTTCGCACTCTTATGAATTCGAATAAAAAAGTAGCATTATATACCTTAGGTTGTAAACTTAATTTTTCTGAAACATCAACGGTTGCACGTATGTTTGAGGAGGAAGGTTTTGCTCGTGTGGATTTTAATGATTCACCAGATGTATTTGTAATTAACACCTGTTCGGTAACCGAAAATGCAGACAAAAAATGCAAGCAATTAGTTAAAAAAGCATTGAAGATAAATCCTGATGCTTTTGTTGCTATTATTGGTTGTTATGCTCAATTAAAACCAAAAGAAATCGCTCAGATTTATGGAGTAGATATGGTTTTGGGAGCTTCAGAAAAGTTTAAGATTGTAGAGCATTTTCAAAATATTGAGAAGAAAGAAACGGCTTTAGTTTTTGCTTCTAAGATTAAAGAAGTCAATGAATTTGTGCCATCTTACTCAAAAGGAGATAGAACAAGGTCATTTTTAAAGATACAAGATGGATGTGATTACTTCTGTACTTTCTGTACAATTCCATTGGCCAGAGGTAAGAGTAGAAATCATTCAGTAGCAGAAACTGTTAAGGTGGCTAAAGAGGTGGCATTAACAGCTGCAAAAGAAGTTATTTTAACAGGTGTGAATATTGGAGATTTTGGACAAGGAGATGGAGAAAATTTCTTTGATTTAATTCAAGAGTTAGATAAGATAGAAGGAATAGAGCGGTATAGAATTTCATCAATAGAACCGAACTTACTGTCTAGTGAAATCATAGAATTTGTAGCAAAATCGAATAAGTTTATGCCTCATTTTCATATTCCATTGCAATCAGGATCTAATAAGATTTTGAAGGCAATGCGTAGAAAATATGAACGAGAGTTATATGTTGAGCGTGTTCAACTAATTAAAAAATTAATGCCGCATGCCTGTATTGGTGTCGATGTTATTATTGGTTTCCCTGGAGAAACAGAAGAAGATTTTTTAGAAACATATAATTTTTTAAATGAATTAGATGTTTCTTATTTGCATGTATTCACTTATTCTGAGCGAAAGAATACCACAGCCATTAAAATGGATGGAGTAGTTCCCAAACATGAAAGAAGTAAAAGAAGTAAAATGTTACACATCTTATCGGATAAGAAAAGACGCTTCTTTTATGAGCAGCATATAGGTAAAACGTATAATGTACTTTTCGAATCGGAACAACACGAAGCTTTTTTAAATGGTTTTACAGATAATTACGTGAAGGTAAAAGTCCCTTTTTCTGCAGATTTACAAAATCAAATAAAAACAGTTACTTTGTCTAATATTGATATTGACGGGGTTGTAAAGGTTAATGTTGAAGAGGAATTAATTAATTAGTTTATTGTTTTTGGTGTATAGTTTATAGGAAATATTTTTTAGACAAAACACAAAACACAAAACACAAAACACAAAAAAAATGTTTCCATACTTATCAGATTTAATAGAATATTTATTCGGATTTTCTTTTTCGTTTCCATTGCCAATGTTTGGTTTTATGGTAGCGCTAGCCTTTATTGTGGGCAACTATGTTTGGGTGTTAGAAATGAAAAGAAAGGAGCAAGAGGGCTTACTTACCCCAGCTATAATAAAAGTATTAAAAGGCGAAAAAGCGAGTGTATTAGATATTGCGGGTAATGCGTTGTTTGGTTTTGTATTAGGATTTAAAGTATTAGCAATTGTCTTAAATTATAATGAGGTAATTAAAGATTTGCCAGGTTTTATCATGTCTGGACAAGGAAATATTTTAGGAGGAATTCTAGGTGCAAGTATTCTTGGATTTTTAAGATATAGAGATGCAGAGAAACAACGTTTACCTGAGCCAAAAGAAGTGGAAGAAGTAATGCATCCATATCAGCATATTGGTACAATGACTTTTATAGCAGCTATTGGAGGAATATTTGGAGCGAAAATTTTTGATGCCATAGAAAATATGGAACGCTTATTAGCTGATCCAATTACCGTTATTTTTTCAGGTTCAGGATTAAGTATCTACGGAGGCTTAATTATAGGTGGAGGTTCTGTGTTGTATTATGCGCATAAAAAAGGTTTGAGTATGGTACATGTTTTTGATGCGTGTGCACCAGGTTTAATGTTAGCGTATGGTATTGGTAGAATAGGTTGTCAATTATCTGGAGACGGAGATTGGGGAATGCCGAACAATAGTGAAATACCAGCAATTATTAGCTTTTTGCCAGATTGGATGTGGAGTTTTGATTATTTTGGAAATATAAGTGGGGTAGATTTAGGAGCTCCAGGAAGACCAGTAATGAGTGATGGCTATATGTATGAAGGAAACGCTTGGCCAACACCATTTTACGAAACTGTAATGGCGTTTATTATAGCAGGTATATTGTGGGTTTCACGTAAAAAAATAAAAGTGCCAGGAGTTATACTTTCAATGTATTTAGTCTTTAATGGTGTAGAGCGTTTCTTTATTGAGAAAATAAGAATTAACAACAACTACAATATGTTTGGCTTAGAAGCTACGCAGGCTCAAATTATTGCTGTAGCAATGGTTGTTTTTGGTCTCTTAGGTATTTGGTATTTTATCAAAAAGGCAAAGAAAGAAGCTACTGCTTAATAATCTTTTTAATTTTTCTTTCTGTTCATAAATTGAAGCTTATTTCATTGTAGAAATGAAATAGATTGGGCTACTTTGTAATAACCTAACAATTACACTATGTTTCATTTAAATATAGGAGACCAAGCTCCAGAACTTGATATAAAAGACCAGAATGGTAAAATGCATAAAATGGCAGATTATCAAGGTAAAAAGGTAATCCTTTATTTTTATCCGAAAGATATGACTCCGGGTTGTACAACTCAATCGTGTGATTTAAGAGACAACTATGAAAGTTTAAAAGCAGATGGATTTGAAGTGATTGGTGTAAGTGCTGATGATGAAACAAAACATCAGAAATTTATTGAGAAACATACTTTACCATTTAACTTATTAGCAGATGTTGATAAGGATCTTTTAAATAGATATGGTGTTTGGGGAGAAAAGAAGTTTATGGGTAGAATCTATGACGGAATTCATCGAACTACTTTTATCATAAATGAAAAAGGAATGATTGAAAGTATCATCAAAAAGGTAAAAACAAAGATTCACACCGAACAAATTAGAGCTGAACTTAATTCGTAGAGAAAAACAGTACTCTTGTAACTACTGTTAACCTTAAGTTTTTTAAAATAAATTAACAAAACTACAATTTGTAGGTTTATTAACCTATATTTGTAGTGTTAAAAATAATTAATCAGAATAAAACAAAATATATCATGGCTGAAGCAAAAGCAGTAAACGCGGAAAAGTTAAAAGCACTTCAATTGACAATGGATCGATTGGAAAAATCTTACGGAAAAGGAACGATTATGAAATTGGGAGATGCTCCTGTTTTAGATGTAGAAGTTATTCCTACAGGTTCATTAAATTTAGATTTAGCTTTAGGAATTAAAGGGTACCCTAGAGGAAGAGTTGTTGAAATATATGGACCTGAATCTTCAGGTAAAACAACGTTAACTATTCATGCTATTGCAGAATGTCAGAAACAAGGTGGAATTGCAGCTTTTATTGATGCAGAACATGCTTTTGATCCAACTTACGCTACATCTTTAGGTGTTAATATTGATGATTTAATTATTTCTCAACCAGATAATGGTGAGCAAGCATTAGAGATTGCTGATAACCTTATTCGTTCGGGAGCTATTGATTTATTAGTTGTAGATTCTGTTGCAGCCTTAACACCTAAAGCTGAGATAGAAGGTGAAATGGGTGATTCTCAAATGGGATTACAAGCACGTTTAATGTCTAAAGCATTAAGAAAACTAACAGGTTCTATTAAGAAAACAAATTGCTGTGTAATATTCATTAACCAATTAAGAGAAAAAATTGGTGTAATGTTCGGTAATCCAGAAACAACTTCAGGTGGTAATGCACTTAAGTTTTATGCTTCTGTAAGAATTGATATTAGAAGATCTTCTCAAATAAAAAATGGAGATGAAATAATCGGAAACAGAACAAGAGTTAAGGTTGTTAAAAATAAAGTAGCTCCACCATTTAGAAAAGCTGAGTTTGATATTATGTATGGTAAAGGTATTTCTAAAGTAGGAGAGATAATTGATTTAGCTGTAGAGATGGATATTGTTAAAAAAGCGGGAAGTTGGTTCAGTTATGGTGATACAAAATTAGGGCAAGGAAGAGATGCTGTTAAGGAATTGATTGGAGATAATCCAGAGTTAATGGAAGAATTAGAACAAAAGATTGTTACAGCATTGGCTGAAGCGTAAATCTTCGTTACAAAATAATTACTTTTGAAGTCCTTCCGAATATTCGGAAGGACTTTTTTTATAGATATGGTTAGATTTTTAATACTTATAAGTACTGTTCTTTTAGTGTATTCATGTGGTGTAGATGTTAAAACAACGGAAGATGTAACAGTGGGAACTGAAGTAGCTAAGGCTGCAGAGTCGGAACAAACATTGGCATTTAAAGAAGTAAATGCATTACTTAAGGGAGAAATAAATAACCCAGCATTGTATTTAAAAAGGTCTAAATTATACATGAAGTATGGCGATTTATCTTCTGCAGTTGATGATTTAGATAGAGCAATAGGAATAGATTCAACTGCTCCAGAGTATTATTTGTTAAAAGCAGAATTACTTAAAAACCAAGATAAGCTTAAAGAGTCTAAAGAAGTGTTGGATAAGTGCCTGAATCTTGATAATGAAAATCTTAATGCAAGAATTGAATTGGGATGGTTAGCATTAGTTTCTAGAAACTATAAACAAGCGTTAGATTATGCAGATGCAGTACTTAAAAGAGATGTTTACAATGCTGAAGCATATTTTTTAAAAGGGATGATTTTTGAGGATAAAGGAGATACAGCGAGAGCAATATCAAGTTATGTAACAGCAATAGAACAAGAGAATGATTATTATGAAGCTTATATGCAGGTGGGCTTGTTGAGTTTTGACACTGAACAGAAATTAGGAAAGGAATTTATAAAAAATGCTTTAAGAGTTAAGCCTGAGAGTATGGAAGCGTTGTATGCTTACGCTATGGTTTGTCAGGAAAGTGATGAATATAATGAGTCTATAGAGACGTATTATAAAATATTAAGTATTGAGGAGTTTAGAGAGCCGTATTTTAATTTAGGGTTTATCCATCAAGAATATTTAAAGGTGTATGATGTGGCTATTGAGCATTATACAAGTGCAATAAGAATAGAGCCAAAATATATTGATGCCTATTATAATCGTGCACTTTGCTATGAGCAATTGGATCAGCCTAAAAAGGCTGTCGCAGATTTAAAAATTGCCCTTAAATTAAATCCTCAATATACTGAGGCTGCAATTCTTATGGGTAGAATTTTAAAGAATAACGGGTTATAGGATTTATTATAAAATTCAAAAAAAAAGATTTTGAAACTTGAAAAGAAATTTTGTCAGGAGGATGATGTTTGTGTAATAGGAATAGAAGTATAGTATGAATTATTTATCAGTAGAAAATTTAACAAAATCTTTCGGAATTAGAATGTTATTTGATGACATTACTTTCGGAATAGAAAAAGGACAAAAAGTAGCATTTATTGCTAAAAATGGAACAGGTAAATCTACTTTTCTAAATATATTAGCAGGTAAAGAAGGTTACGATTCTGGTAATGTAGTTTTTAGAAAAGGAGTAAAGGTTGGTATCTTAAGCCAGATGCCAGAGTTTAACGAATCGTTAACGATCTCTAAGGTCTTGTTTGATTCAGAATCGGATCAAATAAAAGCAATATTAGCGTATGAAAAAGCAATTGAAAATCCAGATGATAACGATAAAATGCAAGTTGCATTTGAGCAAATGGATGTATTAAACGCTTGGGATTATGAAGTAAGAATTAAGCAAGTTTTAGGTCAACTAAACATCCATAATTTAGAGCAAAAAGTTAGTGAATTATCAGGTGGACAAAAAAAGAGAATTGCGTTAGCGCAAGTTTTAATTGATGAACCTGATTTTATTATTTTAGATGAACCTACCAATCATTTAGATATTGAAATGATTGAATGGTTAGAAGGGTATTTAACCAAAGAAAATATGACCATTTTGATGGTTACGCACGATAGGTATTTCTTAGAAAGAGTTTGTAATGAAATTATAGAATTGGATGATGAAACACTTTATAAGTATAAAGGTAACTACAGCTATTATTTAGAAAAGAAACAAGAGCGTGAAGAGGTTTTTGAAGCCAATGTAGATAAAGCACAAAATCTATATAAAAAAGAATTGGAATGGATGCGTAGACAGCCTAAAGCTCGTGGAACAAAAGCGAAATCTAGAGAAGACGCATTTCATGTAACAAAAGAGGTTGCCCACCAGAAAAAGGACAAGAGCAAGGTGGCTATAGAAATTAATATGAGTAGGTTAGGAAGTAAAATCCTTGAAATACATCATGCCGAAAAAGCTTTTGGTGACCTAAATATATTAGATAATTTTAATTATGTTTTTAAGCAAAGAGAGCGTGTTGGGATTGTTGGAAAGAACGGGGTTGGAAAAACTACTTTCTTAGATATTGTTTTAGGAAAACAAGCACTAGATAGTGGGACAATAGAGCACGGAGAAACTGTGGTTTTTGGGTATTACACTCAAAAAGGAATGAAGTTTAATGGGAACAAAAAAGTTATTGAAACGATTAAGGATATAGCTGAAGTAATTCCATTGGCTAAAGGAAAAGTTTTAACTGCTGCACAGTTATTGGAACGTTTTCTGTTTCCAAAACACATGCACTACAATCAAGTAGATAAATTAAGTGGTGGAGAAAAAAGAAGACTTTATTTATTAACTATATTAATAACGAACCCTAACTTTTTAATTTTAGATGAGCCAACGAATGATTTGGATATTGTAACGTTAAATGTACTGGAAGACTTTTTAGTAGAATTTCAAGGGTGTTTAATTATTGTAACGCACGATAGATATTTTATGGATAAGTTGGTAGACCACTTATTTGTTTTTGAAGGAGACGGAAAGATAAAAGACTTTTTAGGGAATTATAATGATTATAGACTTAACTATAAAGAAAAAGAAGATAAGGGAGGAAAAGAGAAAGTCGCTAAAAAAGAAGTTAAGGTTGTCTCGGAAGTGCCTAAAGTAGCACAAACTAAAAAGTTATCTTATAAAGAGAAATTGGAATTTGAGCAGTTAGAAAAAGATTTAGAGACCTTAGAAGTTAAAAAAGGAAAGTTGGCCGACTTGCTAAATCAGAATACGCAAGACCATGAAGAATTAATGAAAACAACTAAAGAGTTAGGTAATGTTACTACTGAATTGGATGATAAAACTGATCGTTGGTTAACATTATCTGAATTTGCTTAAATAGCCGTTTAATTCTCTTTTCTTATAAATCCTTAACTTTAATTAAAAAAGTAAGTTTGAAATTTAGAATTCACATAGTACTATTGCTACTAATTTATTTTGCAATTAGCGATGTTTCTGCGCAAAAACGCTCTAAAAATGAGTTGAAGCAAAAAAAACTAGAGATTTTAGCGAAAATTAAAGAGTTGGTTGCTAAAGGACAAGTAGATTCCATGCTGAGTTATGTGCGGGAGCAAAACAAGCAAGTAGATAGTTCATTTTATATGAATTCAACTCCAACTAAAAGTGGTGTAATGGAGAAGGTTGTTATTGATGGTGACACCTTGTACATTTATAATATGTCTGAGTTTGCAGTAGTAGACTTGCAGCCTTATAAAAATCCTGAAAAAGATAGGTTGTTTAGGAAATTGAGGTGGCATGTTAAAAAAGTATATCCTTATGCTGTTTCTGCAGCCAATAAATTGAAAATGTACAATGCCGAATTAGATCGAGTAAAATCTAAACGAAGGAGAAGGCGTTTAATGAGGAAAAGAGAAAAAGCCTTAAAAGTAGAGTTTGAAGATGTGATTAAGAAAATGTCGCAAACCTCTGGTAAAGTTTTGGTAAAGCTAATTGATAGAGAAACAGGAGAATCTACTTACGATATTATAAAAGATATGAGAGGCGGGTTTAAAGCCTGGGTTTATCAAGGAGTAGGAAGATTGTACGGAGCAAATTTAAAAGCCCGCTATAATCCTAAGAAAAGCGAAGAGGATGAAATGATAGAAAGGGTAGTACAATCGTTAATTGCTGAAGGAGAAAATCTTAAATAAGATTAACCTCCTATTAAACCGTGTAACTGATCAACTTGGCTTTCCCAAAGCAATCTAGATTCTTCTAGTTCGTCTTCATCACAAAAATCAGTAATTAATAAAGAGACATCTTTAGTCATTGCATCAATTTCAATTTTAAACTCAAAATAAGACTCTTCATCTTCATCTTCTAGCCATTTAAATTTGATATATTGATCGCGTTTTTTTGTGATTAGTTTCGCTTGTTCTTCCGAATCTCCCCAAATAAAAGTGAAAACTTCACCTCTTGAGTTTACATTATCACAAAACCATTCGCCTAAACCGCTTGGTGTAGCTAAATATTTATATAAAAAACTAGCCGATGATTTAATCACAAACTCTAACTCATATTTCACTTTATCACTCATAGTATCAAATTATTAACACTGGTTGCAAGATAGTAAAAATATTGAATTTTATACGTGATAAAATTGTAAATAAAAAAAAACCAATGAAATGTCTTTTAAAAAGACAAAACTACTATATTTGCAACCGAATTTGGCGAGGTAGCTCAGTTGGTTAGAGCACTGGATTCATAACCCAGAGGTCAAGGGTTCAAATCCCTTTCTCGCTACACTAAAAATCAAGCAGTTACGTAAAGTAACTGCTTTTTTTGTTCTCAAGTGTAATATTGGAGTGGGGAAGATAACTAAAATTGTACTTTTAGAATATGACAACATTATTAATAATAAGTGTTACATTTTATCTTCTTAAGATATTAAGTAATTCACTAATTCTGTTCATACTGCTATGTTGTTTAAGCTTACTTCCACCTCCAAATGCCGTGGCTGGCTCTTCTTGTTCAATAACGTTGTACAATTCAATAAGTACTTCATCTCCATCATCATCCGGAAACTGCATTAAATAGTTATCAAAATCAATCTTATCAATAAATAATTCTTCGGTAAGTTTCACCGCAATTAATCTATCTTCTTTATTAAAGGATTCCATTCTTCTAAAGTAACGATTAATTTGAACTTTTAATGTTTTGTATAATTTTAGAGGATGAGCCTTTTTCATTATCTATATAAATTCTATTCTCATGTTGGAGTAGTCTTATTAGGCCATGAATAGTGCCTTAAAGTTAGGATGATTAAATAAGGTGAAAACAGAGCTGGGATCTAAGCTTAATACACAATTAAAGTAGCTACTTTTGTATTTACGGAATCTAGGGGTGTATTTATAAAAAGTTAAAAGAAAAAGTATGAGTGAAGATGGAATTGCAAGTATAAATGAAGTGATTGCTGATTATTTTAAGAATAATACAACATTAGAATGGATACCTGCAAAAGAAATTATGCCAGGTTTAATAGCTGCGGGTGTTTTTTATAAGGATGAAAAAAGAGGAATGCCTCTTCGGAAAGTGTTGAGAGAACTAGATAAGGAAAAAGCGTTGGATAAGATACCTTTATTACACGCTGAAAGAAAAGGAATAGATACATATTGGTATTTTGTAAGAGAAGGAGCTCAGTATGTCTCAAAAGACGTTGCTTTACCTGAAACACATAAGCAGAAAATCGCATTAAGAAAAGAGAATAGTGATGAATACTACTTGGTAGGTTTGTGCAACGAGATTTTAAAAGAAAAAGCAGTTCATCAACATTCATTTAATTATCTGTTAGGAGATTTACATAAAGATGGAAGAAGAAGAACGCGATTGCCTTTAGACGCTTTTTATTTTGGTTTAAATATGGCAATTGAGTTTTATGAGAAAGGGGATGAAGAGTCTGATGACGCTAAAGTAATTACCGTAAGTAATGTAAAGCGTAGTGAGCAAAGGAAAATATATGCTCAACGAAAAAGAGATGTATTAAAGGAAAAAGGAATTGGCTTGGTTGAAATGGATTATGATGAGTTTGAATGTAACGAAGATAACACCTTAGTCCGAAATAAGGAAGCAGATGTTAAAATTCTGAATAAAATGCTCCAAGGATTTTTGAAATAGAGATAAAAAAGCAGCTACGTAAAGTAGCTGTTTTTTTTGTTGTAGAATATAAGGTGTGATAAGGAGATTCTTTGTTTTAAAGCTTATAATTTAAACTGAGTCCATTTGTCGTTAAGGTCTTTTCTTGTGGCGCAATGTCCGAGAGGCATTTCGAATAAGTCGTTAATACTTTCATCAATTCCTATTACTTCAGTTAATGGAATTCTTTTGTAGTTGGTTGTTTTGTGTCCAGTCTCACCACACAAAAATCCCCATTGACCATCTTTTGCATCACGTGTAACCACTTTTATTATGCGTTCTTTTTTTACGATGTGGTCACATATTATGCAAACAGCATTTTTACGCTCCTCAAAATTGAGTTCTTTTTCTTCCATTTTTTTAGAGGTATTGGTTATGCTGAGTTTTTAATATTTTGAGGACTGTTTCTCTGCTACTTATTTTCAATAATCTTCTGGTCTAAGTATTGAGGTTCTATTAATACTTCTAAATCTTTCACATCAGAATAGCCTGAATGACAAAGAATTACATCTGCATTTTCATCAAAAATTCCATTGTTTGAGTCTGGCGCATCAAAAATAGAGTTGTTGTTAGAGAAAATAAAACCTTCTAAAATCTCAGTTATCGTTAAAACGATTTCTTCAAAATCGGGATTAAATCCATTGTCAACCACAACACTAATTTCCATGTTTATGGATGAAATTTTATAGATTAGTTTTTTTAATAATTGTTGATCTACCCCAGTTATTGCACCAAAATAATTACGCATCTCGTTAAGGATAGTTGTTATTTGGTCTACAGGCTCACCTAGTTCAAAACTTGGAAATTCTCTTACTTTACATGTAAGCGTCATTTTGTTTTGAGGCTTGTTAGGATTCTTTTTTCCGAGAATGGTAATTGACTCCCATGCATCATTTTCTCCTATTACTTCTATAGAAGCTTCTGATGTTAAGTTGGCAACAACATTTACAATTTCTTCGTACCAAATATGGTGAGAGTATATAGAGCAATTTTCCATTCTGCGAAGATACGGAATCTACTAATTGTAGTCTCTCAGAAATATCATTTTTCTTTTAATTGGTAATGTTTTAGATTTATTGAGTAGTAAAATAGGGAATCAGTGTTGTCTATTTATTTATTAAAGTAATTGATTCATTTCAGGTGTTTAATCATATGGTTTTTAGTACTTTAATTGTGTTTAAAAATTTTTGTTCTGCGTGTTTTTTAAGAGTATTTAGGCGTGATTAATCTAGTATCCTCCATGAATTTTAGGTCTTAAGTTAGCAGCATCAGGTTGGTTAATTGCTAATTCAATTTTATCTAAAAAAACGTGCTTGTCTCTGCCGAGTATTCCTTTTAAAATTAGATTGTTAGAGGCGTGATCACTTCTAAATATTGTTTCGTTCAATTCTAATTTTTCTATAAATGTTCGCATTTCAGTAAACAACTCTGGCTGTGTTAACTCTATAAAATTTCCTTTGTAACGGCTTTTATAATGGTCTAATCCTTTATGTGCTGTTAATACTAATGTAGATGCATATTTCGGTTGAGTTTCGTTCAGTACTTTAGCAGAGTTAACAGCATGTTGATGTGTTAATTCTTGTCCTCCAACACCATTAATTATCATAACAGAGCTGTTCATACCAATTGCTTTAGATTTGTTTAGCCCTTCAATGGTGGTTTCAAAAGTTTCTCCTTTTTGTATGCATTCAAGTACTTGGCTATCTCCAGACTCTATACCAACATAGAGAAGTGTTAGTCCAGCTTCGTATAATTCTTTTAACTCAGCATCTGTTTTTCGTGCTAAATTGCTGGGAGAGGCATAAGTGGAAATTCTGTTGAGTTTAGGAAAAGTATCTTTTAATTTAGTTAGAATACGTAATAATCTAGTGGTAGAAAGGACTAAAGGATCTCCGTCAGCTAAAAATATTCTTCTTACTTGGTCAGCATAAGGGATAAAAGAGTCAATATCTTTAAATATATCCTCCTCTTTTCGGGCTGTAAATTGCTTAGAGGTGTACATTTCACAAAAAGAGCATTTGTTCCAGCTACATCCTAAAGTAATTTGTATAATTAAGGATCTTGCTTCGCTTGGGGGCCTAAATAATGGTTCGTTATATTGTATTGGGAAATGATTCATACGGTAAAAATACAGAAACTGTTTAATACATTTTATTGCGGTTTATCTCCTAATAGTTATACTTTTATAACGAAAATAGTTTGTATGAAATTCGCCTTAACTATATTGAACGGAAAAAGGACTAACTTTATAACAAGAATTAAAGTGTATGAAAATAGTAGTATTAATAGCATTAATTGGATGTTTTTGTAGCGTAAGAGCTCAAGAAGAAATAGCGGTTCAAAATGGGGCTTATGTTGATGCTCAAAATTATGGTGGTAAAAAGGAATTTAAACGATTTATATTACAAGAACTAAATTATCCTAAAGCTGCTTTGTTAAGTAAAACTGAAGGAACTGTGGAGGTTGCTTCGATTATAAATAACAAGACCGGTTTGCCAAGTAAAATTCACGTTAAAAAATCAGTGTCAAAAGAATTAGATACTGAAGCTATTCGTCTTTATAAGTTGGTTTTGTTTTCTCCAACATTTTATAAAGGTGATGATAAGATTGCTTATAGTACTTTAAAATTTAAATTTTCGACTAAAAGCTATAAGCGCTTTAGCAAGAAAAGAGGGTATAAGGATGCTTTAGAAAAATATGAGGGAGTAGTTGATACGTTTAAAGTTTACAAAGACAATCAGGTTAAGGTAAAACCTCAGACATTGTTTGAGGATACATTAGAGAATATCTCTACATTTATTCAGAAAAATTTAAAATACCCACAAGGAACTTTAAACTTAAATATAACAGGAACTGTAAAGTTATTTTTTGTTGTAGAACCATCAGGTAGAGTGACTAATATTAAACTACAAAAAGTTGTAGGTGGAGGAGCATCAGAGGAAGCAATAAGGTTGTTGTATTTAACAAAGTGGGAAGCAGGAGAAAAAGATGGTCAAAAAGTTAGGGTAAGTAAAGTCATTGAGGTTGAATTCAATTTATCAAACGAAGCTAATATGGATTATGTACCTACGAGTTATTAAATAGTAATAACTTATCAAACCTTATTAACAACACTTGAATATACTCTCTTTTTCAGCGAATTTTGAATAGTATTAAATTTTAGCCATGCAGCAGTATTTAGATTTATTAGATCACATTTTAACGAAGGGAACTCAAAAGGGAGATAGAACAGGGACAGGAACAATTAGTTGTTTTGGATACCAAATGCGTTTCGATTTAAGTGAAGGTTTTCCATGCTTAACAACTAAAAAACTGCATTTAAAATCTATTATCCATGAGTTGTTGTGGTTTCTTAAAGGAGATACAAATATTAAGTATTTGCAAGAAAATGGTGTGAAAATTTGGGATGGATGGGCAACTGATGCTGGTGATTTAGGTCCTGTTTATGGTTATCAGTGGCGTAATTGGAATGGCGATGGAATTGATCAGATTACTAATTTAATTAATGAAATTAAAACAAACCCAAATAGTAGAAGATTATTGGTTTCGGCTTGGAACCCAAGTGTAATGCCTGATACTACTGTTTCTTTTGATGAGAATGTAGCGAATGGAAAAGCAGCTTTACCTCCTTGTCACGCATTTTTTCAATTTTATGTAACGGATGGTAAGTTATCTTGCCAGTTATATCAACGTAGTGCAGATACCTTTTTGGGAGTGCCATTTAATATTGCTTCTTACGCATTATTTACAATGATGGTAGCACAAGTTTGTGGGTTAGAATATGGCGATTTTATTCATTCGTTTGGAGATGTTCATTTGTATAACGATCACATTGAGCAAGCAAAATTACAATTGACTCGTACTCCTAAAAAATTACCAATAATGAAAATGAATCCAGAAATCAAAAGCATATTTGATTTTAAGTTTGAAGATTTTGAATTGGTAAATTATGAACCGCATGCACATATTAAAGCTTCCGTTTCACTGTAAATTTATTTTTCGTTCACTGAGGCTGTCGAAGTGTGGATAAAAACAAAGTAGCTCTATGCAAGAACTTAACCTTCCACAACATCCTCTTAAAATAAAAAAGGAAGATGGCACACGTTATATTTTTGATGCTATTCGTAAAAAGTATTTGGTTTTATTGCCCGAAGAATGGGTGCGTCAGAATTTTGTTCAGTTTTTAGTTCGTGATAAGAATTATGCAGCAAGTTTAATTGCTATTGAAAAAGGATTGAAATTAAATGAGTTGCAAAAGAGAGCTGATATTGTAATTTATGATAAGCAAGCCAAACCAGTTGTTCTAATTGAGTGTAAAGCTCCAAAAGTTAAAATTAATCAACAAGTTTTTGAGCAAATCGCACGTTATAATATGGTATTTAAAGTTCCTTATTTAGTGGTAACAAATGGTTTGGAGCATTATTGTGCTAAAGTAGATTTTGAGAACAATAGTTTCGAGTTTTTAAAAGATATACCTGATTATAAAAGTTTATAATCCATTCTGATTTATTACACGTTTACTGTCTTCAATTAAATTATACAGATGAAAAACACCTGAAAAAGCTTATTTTGTTACGATAGTTAAATCATTTAATTAGGATGTATTTATTATCCTTATCTTCGTTTTATGATTCATAAAATTAAAAGAATAAGCGCGTTTGTAATCATCTCTATCCTTTTTTTTCAGACAGGGTTTTCACAAAATGTAGATGAAACACTCACACAAACAATTGTATTTAAAATTAAAGAAGAATACAGAGCTAATTGCTTAGTAAAGCAAATAACTATATCTGAATTTAATACTATCTTATCTTTAGTAGGTGTTTCTAAATTAGAGAAAATATTTCCGAATAAACTAAAAGAGAAGAGAGCTGGTAATATTGACTTATCTTTAATTTATGAATTAAAATATATAGATAATGTTTCTGTAGATGAGGTGATTAGGAAAATTAAGAAACTAAAAATCACCGTATATGTAGAGCCGTATTATTTGCCTCAATTAACCTATACACCAAATGATACAATATTTTCAAGCCAATATTATATTAACTTAATTAAAGCAAACGATGCTTGGGATTTTACAAAAGGAGATACCAATATTGTTATTGGAATTACTGACACTGGGTGGGAACCAAACCATCCTGATTTATTAGCAAATGTTAAAATAAACTATAATGATCCGGTTAATGGAGTGGATGATGATGGCGATGGATATATAGATAATAATATGGGTTGGGATTTAGGAAGTAATGATAATGATGCAACTTGGGAATCTGCTTTTCATGGTGTTAACGTAACGGGTTTAGCAGCAGCAGCTACTGATAATGTAACAGGAATTGCTGGAGTTGGATTTAATACGCGTTTTATGCCCATTAAAATTTCTAACCCTACAGGAGTTTTAACCCAAGCTTATCAAGGAATAGTTTATGCGGCAGATCATAATTGTTTTATTATTAATTGTTCATGGGGTAGTTTTAGTTTTTCACAATTTAGTAAAGATGTAGTTGATTATGCGACTATAAATAAGGGTTGTTTAGTTATTGGTGCAGTAGGGAATAACAATTTAGAAACTATTTTTTACCCTGCAGGATATCAAGGTGTGTTGAGTGTTGCCAATAGTAATCAGAGTGATTTAAAATCTGCGAGTTCAAATTATGGTTATTATGTTGATGTTTCTGCTCCTGGAGAAGAAATGTGGACTACAGCAACAAATGGTAGTTTTGGAACAAATGGAGGTACCTCTATGTCTGCACCAGTTGTTTCTGGTGGTGCTGCATTACTTAAAGCTCAATTTCCAATGTACAATAATCTTCAAATTTCAGCTTTATTACAAGCTACGGCTGATGATTTAAATCCTAATAATCCTTCATACGTTGATAAAATAGGAAGTGGTAGGATTAATTTGTTGAATGGAGTTACTGCAACATCAGTTCAGTTTATGGCTATTACCAATCACACCATAACAGACCATAACAACAATAATTTTTTAGATGGAGACACCTTATTTATTGAGGCTTTTTTTGAGAACTATTTAGATCCAATAACTGCATCAACGGTAACTTTAACCTCGACATCTTCATTTGTAAATATTATAGATGGAACAACTAATTTACCTTCATTGGGTACAATGGATTTAACATCAAACAATACCGATAAGTTTAAAGTACAAGTGTTAAGTGGTGCTCCTGTTAAGGAAGTTGTGATTTTCAAAGCAGTTATTACAAATGGGAGTTATACCAATAATGAATATTTTACAGTTATTTTAAATCCTGATTACATGAACTTGGCTGAAAATTTAGTATCAACATCCATAACCAGTAATGGTAGAATAGGATATACTGATAACACAAATAATTTAGGTTTAGGTTTTGAGTATGATGGCAACCAGCTATTGTATGAAGCAGGGTTGATGATAGGGTACAGTGCTACTCGTGTGGAAGATGGAGTAAGGGGCGTTTCTGGGCAGGATCAAGATTTCGAATCACAGCAAAATGTAGGGTTTATAACTCCTTTTAGGTCTTCGGTAGATTTGTATAATGTGCTTTATGATATGCCTTCAGCATTAAGTCCTGCAAGTGTTTGGATTGAGCAATTTTCTTATGCATACGCCCCAAATGATAAGTATGTGATAGTTGTTTATAATATAGATAATATATCTACTACAGCTATACCAAATTTATACACTGGTATTTTTGCTGATTGGGACATTGATATTGCAGGGTCTAATAAATCTGGTTATGATGCAGTTCGTAAAATGGGGTATATTAAATCTTTAGGGAATGATACTATTTATGCGGGTATTAAGTTACTTTCATTAGGCAATGCTAATAACTACTCGTTAGATTTAGATGGGAGTGGCGGTATAAACCCTAATTCAGGGTTTAGTACAGCCGAAAAGCATACAACACTTACTACTTCTAGAAATACAGCAGGAGGAACTAATGGAGGAGATGTAGCTCATGTGGTATCTTCTGGTAGTTTTAGTTTAAATGCTGGAGAGCATGCAATAATTGCGTTTGCAATAATTGCAGGAGATAGCTTATTGGATTTGCAAAATAGTGCAGATGCAGCACAAATTAGATATGATACTGATGCATTGACAGTAGATGATAAAAAGGTAATGAAATCTATAGGTATTTATCCAAATCCATCAACAGGTTTGTTTAGCATTAAGAGCGAAGAACAAATAGAAAAAGTAGTTGTAACAAATGTAGTAGGAGAGCTTATATTAATTTCAAGCTCTAATCAACTAGATATAACAACTCAGCCAAATGGGATTTATTTTGTAGAGGTATTTACTGAAAAACAACGATTCTCTCAGAAAGTGGTAGTGTTAAAGTAGGTTAAGGATTCAATTTTCAAAACGATTAGTTGAAGTTGTGCTTTTGTTATTTTTGCAGCAACCTTTATAGTTGCATTATTTGTTTCGTAGACAGTTTTTATTCTTTCACCAACTCTATTTTTCGAGCTCCAACTATTCCTATCATTTTATTTTTGGCGCTATTTGTAAATAGTACTGAACTTCGTAAACCACCAAACGCCTGTTTTTATTTTGTGCCCGGTAATTTGAGAACCATTCCTTTTCCTAAGGTCAAACCGTCAACATGCCCAGCTATTTTGGTGTCTACTGTTTTTACATGTATGTGCATATTGGTTGTATGATGTGTAAAAATTGCGTGATGTGAATCGGAATAAAACCCTAACATTTCAACTTGTCTATTCTCTATTGTTCCATTAAGTCCAGAGTTTATGTGTTTTTCATGAGAATGCTCTGTATTCCCATCTTTCCAGTTGATTACGTGCCAGTCAAATGACTTAGGCGTACCCTCTATTAAAAATGGGAATGGCTCATCTATTTGTATTTGATTTTCCTTAGCAGTTTGTTCTATGTAACTTTCTAATTGCTCATAGGTAAGGACATTATTAGGGATATTAATTGATTTCCATTTACTAACTGAGGCATATACAAGAAGCGTTGCTTTTTTGTTAAATGAGTTGTCAAAGGTTAGGGCACTGTCAACAACCATTGTGTTGAATGGCTTACTGTCAAATATTTGGATTTCACCTTTGAGGTTTTCAAGTGCGCCAAGTGCGTAAAAATGTTCAGAAGTTTCAAAGTTTTTCAAATCAGCTTTTGCGGACACATCTCCTTTGTGCATCATATTCATTAACGCCCCCTCATACCCTACTTTAAAATCCGATTCATTAGAAGGCTCTGAGGAACAAGAAATGATAGTTACAAGTACTGTAAATAATATTATTAGTCTCATCTTTTTAATAATTTAGTATGCTGTTAATTTATCTATTTAAAAGTCAGTATCTGATTAGATACTGACTTTATTGTTGGATATTAATTAGGGTCTGAAAAATCTGGATTATTTAAATAGCTAGCATCAGAAAATGCGTGTAAAAAGGCAACTAAGTCGGCTTTTTCAGTAGTAGTTAAATTTAATCCCCCTACGAAATGATTCATCTCAGAATCTAGATTTGGGGAGATTGCTACAACTCCACTATTGTAGTGCTCAACAACTTCCTCTAGTGTTGCAAATCTACCATCATGCATATATGGAGCAGATTCTGCAATATTTCTAAGTGATGTTGCTTTAAACTTACCGTTATCTGTAACTAGACCTGTTACAACACCTAGCCCTAAATCTGTAAATGTTGCATCTAATCCATTATTTCTGAATGAAGGATCACTTAATAAAGGCCCTGAATGACAATGGATACATTCTGCTGCACCAAAAAACAAGTTAAATCCATTTGTTTCAGAAGCATTGAGAGCAGTTGTAATTCCATCATAAAAGTATTTATCATAATCTGAATTAAATGATACCATAGACCTTTCAAATTGCGCTATAGCCATAGCAACCAATAGTGAATCAATTGTTTGTGTGCCAAAAGCTTTTTGAAATAAAGGAGGATACTTAGCGTCAGTCTGTAATTCAGACATTACATTTAACCATGTATCATTCAATTCTATTGGATTAACAACTGGCCCTAATGCCTGATCTTCCAAAGATACTGCTCTTCCATCCCAAAAGAACAAATCATCCCAAGCTAAGTTTGCAATAGCCATAGCCTGTCTGTCTCCTGTATTTCCTGTAATTCCTGTACTGAATTGAGCACTATCGCTAAAATTAAACTCCTGAAAATGACAACTTGCACACGACATAGTATTATCGCCAGATAACTTGTTTTCATAAAAAAGCTCCCTTCCTAAAGCAATCCCCTCTAGTGTAAGAGGATTGTCTTGAGGATGAGGCATATTTCCAATTACTGAAGCGCTAATCCAGTTAGGGACTGTAACCATAGTTGGTGTAGGACTAGCTATTCCGCTTGATGTGTATGGTGTGATATCATCTTCATCTTTGCTACAAGAAAAAATTAACACAGTAATTAGCCCTAGGCTAATTATTATATATATTATTTTCATATGATTATAAATTAATTTTTAATAAATGTTGATTTATACTCTCCTATTTTTATAACATAATTACCTTTAGGTAAATTCTCTATATTGATAGTTTGAGAATTACTTTCTATAACTTTCTTTCCAAGAAGGTTGTATATTTCAGAGGTGCCTTTTAAACCTTCAATAGTTAATATGTTAGAGACAGGGTTCGGGTATATTTTATATTCAACAGTTTTATTTTCATCAATTCCTGTTGTGCTAGGTAAAACTGTAATTTTACCCCAATTATCAGTGTTGCCAGGATTTGTTCCACAATGGAAATAATATGTTCCTGCTGTATTTAATGCAAACGTTGTTGAAGGGTTGGAAGAGGTTACTGTTTGTGTTGAAAAAGTAATTGGTGTAGAAATTTCTCCTGTTTGCCATCCTTCTGTCATTGGATGAGAACCACCACCACCATGAATAAAGTCGATTGAATCACCAACGTAAACGGTTAAAGATTTATCATTTGAAGAAGGTGCCGTTACAATTCCCGAATGTGCGATTGTCATACTTGGATTTTGGCCAAAAGATAATATTGAGGTTAATAGTATTGCTGTAAATAATGTTATAGTTTTCATATTTTTTTGATTTAATATTTTTAATTAGATTAATGTAAGAAAAGCCGATACAATTAAAATTGTCGGCTAAAAAAATAAACTAATCAATAATCAAATAATAAAAACCTGTAATTGGGTCAGGTTAGGTTTGAATAAATCTGGAGGGGAATGAAATCTTAATAGGTCTTTTTTTGTAAGAAAGGTAGAAAATAAATTAACTCTACTAGCAGCTATAGTTTGGGTTAAATCAAAAAAGTAAGTAGTAAAATCTACCTCTTGAAATGATGCTTTATTTCCTATAAACTCGAATCTAAAATCAAAAATGTCTTTATTTCTTTTGTCATTATCTTTTTCTGTAACCTTATGACATTTAGCTAAGTATTGACATTTTTTAGTTTTGGAAGAGTTCTTACATGGAGGGGTTTCTGTTCCTATTATCCACTGTTCTCCATTAGAGCAGTGGATATGAGAAATAGTGAAGCCACTACTCATTATCAACATATAAGCTGAAAGAATAAGTGTTAATATTATTTGTAATGAATCTTTCACAATCTCAAAGATACATTTTTTTTGATCATTCGTTCTAATGTTTTCCAATAACCGTAATAAGTAAAGCTTTGTACTTATTACGGTTATCTATTTAATATCTTTTTTTGTTAAGATAGCGTAAGAAATCCCCCAGAAAGCGAACACATAAATTACAGCAGAAATAAGTGTTGTGTTTAAAGTCATTACATCAGGTAATACAGCGTTTTTCATTTCTGCTACCATAAAACCTTTTGGAGTAGGAATAGGAGTTAGGTTAGAGATGATTTTCATTGGAAAATATTGATCAATCCCATCAGGAACCAACAATCTAATAATACTTTCTGCTAAAATGGAACAGATAAACGTAATAATAGAAAGAGCAGCAGAGCGTATTAATACTGCAATTATTAACCCAACTGACATATACCCTAATGCTTGTATAAAGTAAATAAGCAAGTATTTAATGTCGACTAAAAAATCTCCACCACCAGTACTAAAACCAAAAATAAGACCTAGCAAAAAGAGGTAAGTAGTACTAATTAATGAGAAAGAAGTCATCAGTAGTATTTTAGAAATAATAAAGTCAGCTTTACTGTTTCCGTCTATAACATGTTGTCGGAAGGTTTTAAAAGCGAACTCGTTACAAACTAATATAACGAGTAACATTCCAATTAACAAGTTAAACCAACTACCAATGTACGTTATGTTATTCCATACATCAGGAAAATTGTACATGGTTGCAAAATCAATAGCAAAACCATCAATTTTAATTTGACCAGCACCATAAAATACAATAGGAGTAAAAACAAAGAACAATCCAAAAATGACCCAAAACGTAGTGTAAGTAAGCAGTTTTTTGTATTCTATTTGAAGCAGCTTTATCATTATTTTATTAATTCTAAAAAGTTAGCTTCTAAATCAGATTTCTGAATACCAATTTCTGAAGCAACAATACCTTTATCAAACAATGCTTTATTTAAATAGGCACTAGTCTTACCTTCAGCAAGCATAACAGAAACTTTAGTTCCTTTTTGAACTATATTGCTAACGCCATCAATTTGACTTAAGGTTAACTTTAAGATATCTAAATTTTCGGCAACTATAAATACTTGTTCTTGGTTGTTTAAAACAGATTCAATTGGCCCGGTAGCTAATAGATTCCCTAATTTGAGTACAGCAACATGGGAACAGACTTTTTCAACTTCATCCAAAATATGGCTGGCCATAATAATGGTTTTTCCTGCTGTGGCTAACTCTAAAATAATTCCTCTAATTTCAGCAATACCTTGAGGGTCTAATCCGTTTGTTGGTTCATCTAAAACTAATATTTTAGGATCTCCTAAAAGGGCAGAAGCAATGGCTAACCGTTGTTTCATTCCTAAAGAGAAGGTTTTGAATTTTGAGTTTGCTCTAGTCAGTAAATCAACAATGCTTAAAACACGATCAACTTCACTTTCGCTAACCGCTTTTATTTTACAAACTATCGCTAAATTTTGTCTGGCAGATAAGTAAGGGTAGAAATTAGGGGTTTCTAATAAAGCACCTATTTTCTTTCTATCATACTTACTAGGCTCTTTTCCGTTCCAAGAAAAAGTTCCGCTATCAGCATTTAAAACGCTTAATAAAATACCTAGTGTAGTGGTTTTTCCACTTCCATTTGGTCCTAATATTCCAAAAACTTCTCCTTGGTTAATTTGTAGACTAAGGTTGTTTAAGGCTTTTACTTTGCCGTAACTCTTAGATAATCCGTTTATGTTTAATACTGTTGCCATATTTATATTCGTAAATATAGCGCATTGAATTGCGTTGTACAAACCGATTATGATTATTTAACGTTTCCCAATTATCACCCGCCTTTTCGGATGCTTAAATTCCTTGGGTGGGTTTGATAAAATTAATTAGCACATCTAAAGATTGTAGTTTTACTTTAAGGTTTTGTCCATCAAGTAAATCATTGTTGTCATTGCTGCACATCCCAATTCTAATTCTCTTTTGTTTACATTTTCAAACACATCATTATTGGTGTGGTGGTAATTGAAATAGCGTTGAGAACTGATCGCCATTCCTAATTGAATCATATTGGGGTAATATTCTTTTAAAGGACCGATGTCAACCCCGCCAAAACCTTTACGAAAACGGTATAACTCAAAATTGTTCAATAAGCCTTCAAAATTTTGAACCATTTTTAGCTGTTCATCAGTTCCATTTACATCAAAACCAACAGGTAAAAAACCTCCTCTATCACTTTCAATGGCACAAATGTGCTCCTCTTTTTTTTCTGAAACAATTTTAGCATAGCTTTTCCCACCCATATTACCATTTTCTTCATTCATAAATAATACGCAACGTAATTTATGATTGGGTTGGTAACCGAGTTTTTTTAAAATTCTTAAGGCTTCAATACTATGAGCAATTCCAGCACCATCATCATGCGCACCTTCACCAACATCCCAAGAATCTAAGTGTCCACCCCAAGTGATTACTTTAGCATCTTTTCCATTCATTTCAGCAATAACATTGTAAGAAGTTACATCAGGATATGTTTTACAATCCATTTCCATTTTTAAAGTAACCTTTCCTTTTTTTAACCACTTAGAAATTAATGTAGCGTTATTTGTGCTCATAGCTGCACCAGGAATCTTATTTACATCTTTATCATAACTCATTGTTCCTGTGTGCGGAAAATCATCTTCAGGAGTTGCTAAAGAACGAATAACAACAGCGCTAGCATTTAGTTTTCCAGCTTCATTTGTTCCAAGCCCTCTTATAGGATAACAAGCGCCATAAGACTTAAAAGTCTGTATGTTTTTTTTATCAAAAGCTTGACTTAAAAAAACGATTTTTCCTTTTACATCAACTTCTGTGAGTTGTTTTAATGCCTCAAGATCTGAGACTTCAATTACCTCACCAGAAATTAAGCCATTTGTACCAACAGAACCACCTAAGGCTAAAATATCAAGTTTAAGAATATCTCCTGCTTCATTTTCTATCCAAGCAGCTTCAGTCGTTCCACGTTCCCAATGTGGAACTTTTATTTCTTGTAAATAAACAGTGTCAAAATTGTATGATTTTAATAACTTTTCACCCCATTTTATAGCCATTTCAGCTTCAGCAGAACCCGTTATTCTTGCACCAATATCTTTACATAAACTTCTTAATTTCTCATGTGATTGACCATTTTCTAGTGCTTCATCATAAATATTGCGAATAAAGGTAGAATCTGTTTGTCCGAAAGATGATATGCTTAAACAGATAAGTAGTGCTGACACTATTTTTTTCATAGGGATGTGATTAGTTGTCAAATTTAACAATAATAACTTGTGTTATTTCTAAGTAATTCTGCTTGGAATAATTTTAGCTTAACAATATCAATAATTAACGCCCGACTTGTTTAGGTTAAAACTGAAAGTAAATAAATGCTTGCAATTCTGAGCTCATTGCTTGATAAACACAGAAAACAGTAATGGCTGAGATAACTATTTTAGCTACTAATGGAAGCTTAATAAAGGTTTCTCTGTACCAGTCTTTTGTTTTAACAGGTAGCCAGTGTATTACAAAACCAAGTAACATCATTGCAAAAACATTGCTGTAAGAAACTAATATTTCAGGAATTAAAGAAGCGTTAAAGCTGGTACCTATTTGGCCAATTATTTGCCAAGTAGATTCCATGTTTTCGGCTCTAAACCAAATACGTGTAAATGTTATAAAGTTGAACGTTACAAATACTTTTACAACGATAGCTATCGCATTATCATACTTCTCGTAAGGGCTAATTTTTCGCCATAATTTATAAACGATTAATCCTAATCCGTTTAATCCTCCCCAAATAACAAACTGCCAACTTGCACCGTGCCATAAACCACCTAATAACATGGTAATTAAAAGGTTAATGTTGGTTGTTAACCAAGCTCTAAAAGGTTTAATCCAAATGGCTAAGAAGGCAATAATAATTGTAGACCATATAAATCCATACAACACAATCATCTTACCTGAGAGCATTATAATAAAGGCGGAAATAAAGATTAAAGCAATCCAAGTTCCAACACTTCCGCCACGATTACCACCTAAAGGGATGTATAAATAATCTTTTAACCAACCAGATAAACTAATGTGCCAACGTTTCCAAAACTCACCAACGTTTTGTGCTTTGTAAGGGGAGTTAAAGTTTTTAGGAAGTGTAAAGCCCATTAATAAAGCTATTCCAATAGCCATGTCTGTATATCCAGAGAAATCTGCATAAACTTGCAATGAGTATCCGTATAGTGCCATTAGGTTTTCAAAACCAGTAAACATCATAGGATTATCGAAAATCCGATCAATAAAATTAACAGCAATGTAATCGCCAATAATTACTTTTTTGATTAACCCTTTTAATATCCAAAAGAGTGCTAGTCCAAAATTGTATTGCGATAATTTGTAAGGCTTGTAAAGCTGAGGTATAAAATCGGCAGCTCTTACAATTGGTCCTGCAACTAATTGTGGGAAAAACGAAACGTAAAACCCAAAATCCAAGATGCTTTTAACAGGTTTAATCTCTTCACGATAAACATCTACTGCATAGCTTATGGTCTGAAAAGTATAAAATGAAACCCCAACAGGAAGCAATATTTTATTTACAGTAAAGTGAGTATCTGCATATTCATTCGTCCATTGTGCAAAATGATTAAACACTTCATAGTCTGTTTGAAAGAATGCATTAAAAGCATCTGTAAAGAAGTAAGCATACTTAAAGTAACATAAAACAAATAGGTTAATAATAACACTTGTTGCTAAAAAGAGCTGTTTAAATAATTTCTTTTTAGAAGAGTAAATCAACCATCCAATGATATAATCAGAAAGGGTAGAAAAGAGTAGTATGCTTATAAATAGACCACTTGTTTTGTAATAGAAGAACAAACTCACTAAAAACAAGAACGCATTTCGCATGGCTCTTTTTTTATGAATAATAGAGTAGAAGGCTAGTACAAAAGCAAAAAATCCCCAAAAGAAAAATGCTGTAAATATTAGAGGCTCCCCTTCATTATAAGTCAAAAGGTGCTTTATGTTTTCCCAGCTAAAAAACCAAGAGAACCATTGTGGTATGTTAGTTATTTCATTCAAAAGTTAAATCTTTTAGCTCTTTTAATGATTTTAAATTATACTCTGCAATACTAAATCTAGGGTCATTGTGATACTTTTCTTCTGGCACAGCAATTACTTGCATTACTGCAGCTTTAGCAGCTAAAACACCATGAAACGAATCTTCAATTACCAAACAATTAATTGCTGGAACATTTAAGTCTTCAGCAGTTTTAATAAATACTTCAGGGTGTGGTTTTCCTAATTTCAAAAACTCAGCAGAATTAACTACTTCAAATTCATCTCTAATATTCAGTTTATCTAATACTACATTGATTAAAGATGAAGCAGAAGAGGAGGCAAGTGCTATTTTATAACCTTTAGCTTTAAATAGACTAATAGATTCATGAACACCTTCCATTGCTGTTCCTTTTTCAGAAATTAATTCAGTTACTTTAGTTAGGATATTTTGTTCAACTTCCTCTATAGATTTACCTTCCCAAGGTTGTTGTGCGTACCAGTATTCTACAACTTCAATTAAGCGCATACCCTGTGTAACTCTACACTTATCTTGTGTAAAATCAAAACCAACTTTATTAAAACAATGGATTAAAGCTTCTCTCCAAAGTGGTTCAGAATCTATAATGACTCCATCCATATCGTATATTACTGCTTTAATCATTTGTTGTTTAATGTTTGAAGGTGTTTGTTGTATTCTTTCATTATTGAAGAGAACATCAAATCTCCCATTAAGTTATAGCCGTTTTTAGTTAAATGAATTTTGTCTTTTTTTGCATAACCAGGTTTTACCCAGTTAACACAAGAACCTAAACCTCCCATAACTTCAAACATATCCCACATACCTGAATTATGCTTGTTAGCCAGTCTAATCATAGCATCACGCGCTCCATATACTCGTTTGTTCGGATATCTTTTTTTGTAATAACTATCGTTATTGGTTACAAATAAAAACTCACAATTTGGATTTACTTTTTGAATCCACTTTACAATCGTATCATAATTATTTTCATAACAATTTTCACAGAAATTAGGATCATAAGCATCATTAATTCCAATACAAAAAATAACTAAATCGGGCTGAACTGCTTTTAAGTGTTGTGTAAATAAATCACATCTGAGATAACTCTTAGTACTTGCGCCATTAACTCCAACAGAAGTATAAATTACACCAGGATCATCATTGTCTAAACTAATACCATATAGATTAAAAGCCGAAGTAACAGAATCTGTACGATAGATGTTAAATTCAAAAGAATCAACATAATGATCTAAAATAAACTCAGTATATCCGATTTCTTCGTTTCTAACAATAGAAAGGCAAGTATCAGAAATTAACTCTATACAATAGTTAGTATCTGCTATATTGTGAAATATTTTAATGCTATTAAAATCATAATAAGGTGTATCATCACCTCTAAAATAAAATTTAAGCATTGCAGCACTATCTTTAGTTGCAGCTGTAATCCCCGAAACGCCCCAAGTTGTATCTTGCTTCAATAAGGAATTTCTAAAACCTTTCCATTCACCTGTTGAGGTACATTTATAATAATAAGGATTATTGGTGTGAGCCAATCTGTATGGGAATAAGAAACCTCTACCACCGTTTAAACTAGGGGCTAATGTTTGAAAGTTTTTTCTCAATTGATCAGACCAGATATCTGCTTGAATATGGGATCCACCAATTTGCATGACGTTAACTTTTCCTGTTCCATTAAAAATTAAGTCATCTAATTTCCCGAAAAAGGTATCGTAATTTGAGCTGTCGTTATAAAATCGAATATCAGTTGAGTCGTAAACCACAAAATCGAGTTCAGGAAGTAAATGTGGATTTTCCTGTCCGCTTACAAAAAGCGAAATCAAGAATGCGACTATTAAAACAGTTATATGTTTATTGTATGCTATCATTAACTAATTCCTTTTCTTTAATTCCTTTATACTCGTTGTACATTTCAAAGAGTTTAACACTAAA
>JASJIW010000021.1:0-5498 GCA_037624665.1 Flavobacteriales bacterium | reverse complement strand
ATAAACAGCTTTATATGTAACTGTTTCTCCAACAAGAATATTTGAATTTATAGATCCTTGATCCGAAGAAACAAAGATTGGACCCGGAGGTGTAAATGGAGCGACTAAGGCTAATGTGTTGTCATTTAAATCTTTAAGAATATCAAATAATTCTATATTTTCAAGATCTTCCTCACCATTATTATAAACTGTAATTATATATTCTAATTGATCTCCTAAACCAATAGAACCATTAGAATCATTATCAATATAGTTTTCTACTTTAGTACCTTCAACCAAGGTTATTATATTATTAATAACTACTTGCGTTGGGTCATTAATAATATTTCCGTCAGAATTATCTCCATCATCAGAAACATCAATTACATTATTTGTATTACCAGGAGTACTGGCTGTTCCTGAAACAGTTAAACTAATACCGCCTGCAGTAACTCCACTTGAATCAAAAGTATAAGTTGATACATATGTAGATACTTCTCCTGCGATTAAATCTCCTTCAGAAGAGGAACCAGAATTATTAACAAAAGTTATAGGGGATGAAAGGGAAAGAACACTCCCATCAATCCCAACTAATGAATTTGAAATAGTTAAAGATGAAATCGTAATGTTACTTATATTGGTAACTTTTGTAGTAAAGACAACAACGTCTCCATTTCCCACAATATTATCAATGTCAGTAACAATATCTGAATGGGTGACTACATCAATAATTGAGCTTTGAGCTAATGATGATTGTGTCCCAATGACAAAGTAAGCCAATAAAATAACTCTAATAAAAAAATTCAATTGTATGTTGTGGTTTCTAACTTTATTTGTTAATATAAAAATGGAACAAATAATCGCTTGGCCTGCAACTCACACTACTGCATTTATACTTCACTTAAAATCAACATACATTAATTTTGCCTAACAGAAAAAATAAACTAAATATTGGCCTAATAATCAAATGATTAGACCGGATTATGTGTTTAAATTAAATGAAGTCAAGTTGTTAACAATGTGTTTTAAAATGTTAAAAAGTCAAAAATATTATAATTTATTACTACTGCTTTTTTGTACGCGCAACCTATTTTGTTTTTTTAAGTAGAAAATTTTTTCTGATTTTTTTCGCCTTAAAATAAAAGCTTAATTATAAAAAAACATTATAAGTTTATGTACCAGTTTTTTTGATAAGTAAAAAATATTTTTAGCTAATTTGCGGTTTTTAAGTTTGATTTTTTATCTATGAATTAAGCCATCGGGTTGAAAAATAAAATCTTTATTTATTAAAAGAATAATATTTATTAATAATAACTACACAATAAAAATTTTGCAGCTAATGCTTAAATGAATACAAACTTAACACGTTAATTATACTCTCATATTATAAATATGATCAAACCCTGAGATAAACCCTCAAAAATCTAATAGTCCTTTAAGAGGTTGATGGCCAACAACATAAAGTTACTGAGTTTTTTAAAATCTTTTCAAAATACTAGTCTTCGTTTATACTAAAGAAAAAAATTACTTAGTCCACTCAGCTAAAGAAGCTTCGTTTAAAGTAATGTAATCAGTGTTTCCGGCTTTAGTTGCAAGTGCTAAGGAAGATTTAGCTGCCGCAACAGCTCCATCAACATCATTCAATCCTTCAAGGATTAAAGATTGCTGACGAAAGTACCAATATGCCTCTCCATTAACAGCTATTGCTTTCGCAATCCATGCCTTAGCCTGATTAAGGTCTTGACCTTCTTGAAGGTAGTAAACCGCAGCGTTATAGTAGTCACGATCTTTTGGATCGTTTTTCATTACTTCGAGAATGGAAGCAGTTGCCTTTGCAACTGTTGGAACCCCAAAAGGAACAGAAACCATAGTGGTACTCCATCCAATGTTTAAAGTTGCTCCATTGTTATGAAGGTTAGAAATCCAAATTTCAAAGGATTGCATGTCATCTGTCTCAACAGCTGGAACTTCTATAGAAGCTGCAACCTTTGAAGTATCCCATTCAGCAGGATTACCCCAGTTTGTAATATCGTTATAAAAGAATACTTCCCAAGTAGTTTTACCAGGACGTGTATAAATTGCGTAGGCACCTGCTGCGATTTCTTTATCACCAATAGTTACTGCATCTCCGAAGCTTATAATTGTATTTTGATTTGCACCTGTTCTCCAGATTTTTCCGAAAGGAACTAAAGCGCCAAATATGTCACGGTCTTTTTTGCTTGGACGTGAATATTTAACTGTCACCTCAGTCAAACCAACTGTCTGAGAAAGTTGAGCTGAAGGACTTGGTTGGGGAGTTTGCACTTGCGCAAGAGCAAATGAACTTGCTAGGAACATTAAAAATAAGATTGTGTTTTTCATTTTTATTAAATTTGGTTTATTTAATTTCAAATGTAAGAATTTGTATTGAATTAATATTTAAAACTTGTTGTGGAAAAACAATTGGTAATTTTGTTTAACATATTTACAGTATATTTAAACATTGCGTACCTTTAACAAAAATAATAGATGAAGATTTATCAAAAAAAGACCACGCAAAGACTTCCTATTTCTGTATCGGAAGCATGGGATTTTTTAAGTAATCCCGGAAATTTAAAAACAATCACCCCGGAATATATGAGTTTTAAAATACTGGATGGACATGAACCTAAAATGTATGCAGGGCAGATCATTAAATATATCGTTACACCTGTTCTGGGTATTCCAACGACCTGGGTAACGGAAATAACTCATGTAGAAGACCAAAAGTATTTTGTAGATGAACAGCGTTTTGGCCCCTATGCATTATGGCATCACAAGCATTTTATTAAAGAGATTCCAGGAGGTGTCGAAATGATTGATATTATTGACTACAAACTACCTTTTGGCTTATTAGGACGCATAGCGCATCCCATATTAGTTAAAGGAAAACTAAACGAAATCTTTGAATACAGATATCACAAACTCATTGAACTTTTTGGAAACTACAAAGAAAAATAAATGAATAAAAACATTCTCATTATAGGAGGTTCCTCAGGAATCGGACAAGCACTAGTTGAACTTCTACAAGACAGCAATACTATATTTGTTGCAAACAGAACTTCAGAAGGTATTGACACTCAAAAAGTGAATTACATTAAGTACGACGCTATTGAAGGTCCACTAGATACTTCTGTTTTGCCAGATCAATTAGACGGTTTTGTTTACTGCCCAGGCAGCATAAACCTTAGACCATTTAAAGGATTGAAACCAGAGACATTTTTAAAGGATTTTGAAATTAATGTTTTAGGTGCTGTTAAAAGTTTACAAGCAGTTCTGAAAAATTTACTAGAAAGCCCGCAAGCAAGTATTGTGTTATTCAGTACCGTTGCTGTTCAAACTGGAATGCCTTTTCACGCTTCAGTAGCAGCTGCTAAAGGAGCAATAGAGGGATTAACAAGATCTCTTGCAGCTGAATATGCTCCTAAATTTAGAGTTAATACAATTGCGCCTTCAATAACAGATACACCCTTAGCTAACAAGTTTTTAAATAACGAGGTTAAACTAGAAAAGGCAAAGGAACGCCATCCCTTAAAAAACATAGGTTCTGCTAAAGACATTGCACATACTGCTCGCTTTTTACTAAGCGATGAAAGTAAGTGGATGACTGGACAAATTGTTCATTTAGACGGAGGGATTGGAGATTTGAAAACAAATTAAGCATTGGAACAATACACTATATTTTGGTTTAGAAGAGATTTGCGGCTCGATGATAATGCTGGATTATTCCATGCCTTAAATTCTGCTCACAAAGTGCTCCCAATTTTTATATTTGACCCCAAAATATTAGAAAAATTAGCCAATAAAAATGATGCGCGCTTATCAATGATTCACACGGCTTTGGTAAACATTTCGGATGCAATGAAGAAGAACGGATGCAATTTAGGAATGTATCATGGAAAACCCGAAGCCGTTTTTGAACAAATAACTAAAAAGTATTCTATTTCTAAAGTTATTACCAATCGAGATTATGAGCCTTATGCCCAGGATCGAGATCGTAGAATTGAAGATCTGTTATCCAGTAAAGGAATAGCTTTTGAAACCTATAAAGATCAAGTTATTTTCGAAAAAGCAGAAGTTGTAAAAGATGATGGCACTCCATATCGAGTATACACTCCCTTTTCAAGGAAATGGCTTGCTAAAATGAATGTTGAAGGAATTCCTGAGTTTCCTTCTGAAAACTACCTAGAAGAATTAGCCCCCGTAATACAACCTCAACTAACACTAAATGAAATCGGGTTCGAACTTTCTTCAATTCCATATCCTGATTTTGAATTCAATGAAGAGATCATTGCTAACTATGAAGCTACGCGTAATTTCCCTGCATTAGATCAAACATCACGAACAGGCTCTCATCTTAGATTTGGAACTCTGAGTGTTCGGAAAATGGCTATAGCATCTAATAATGATGAAAACAACACCTTTCTTAAAGAATTAATTTGGCGGGAATTTTTTATGCAAATATTATGGCATTTTCCTCATTCTGCAACCACATGTTTCAAACCTCAATACGAAAACATTGATTGGAGAAATAACGAAGAAGAATTTAAAAAGTGGTGTACTGGAACCACAGGATACCCTTTTATAGATGCTGGAATAAGAGAATTAAATGCAACAGGTTTCATGCATAATAGAGTTCGAATGTTGGTTGGAAGTTTTTTATGTAAACATTTGCTTATCGATTGGCGGTGGGGTGAAGCATATTTTGCCGAAAAACTATTGGACTACGAAATGTCAAGTAACGTAGGAAACTGGCAATGGGTAGCAGGTTGTGGAGTAGACGCAGCGCCTTACTTTAGAATATTCAATCCAATAGAGCAAATTAAAAAGTTTGACAAGCAGCTTGAATACATAGAAAAATGGGTGCCTGATTTCCAAGAACTCACTTACCCGCAACCAATTGTTGATCATAAGTTTGCTCGTGAACGTTGCTTAACCACCTACAAATCTGCTTTAAACAGAATATGAGAGGAGTAAAAAAAAACGACCTTCCAACTAAAATATGTCCTACTTGTGAGCGACCTTTTAGTTGGAGAAAAAAATGGCAACGCGCTTGGGAACAAGTCATCTATTGTAGTAAAAAATGCAAAAAATAAAAGGAACAGCACTGGTTTGGTTTCGTAATGATTTGAGAATTACAGATCATTACAGTCTTTTTAATGCATCTAAAGATTATGAAAATGTAGTTGCGTATTTCTGTTTTGATTTAAATCAATTTAAAGAAAATCAATGGGGTTTTAAAAAAACCTCATCCTATCGAACCCAGTTTTTGATCGAATCTGTTCTTCAAGTTCAGAAAGAACTTGAAGAAAAAAACATCACTTTAATTATTGAAAAACAAGATCCTGTTATTGGTATTACGGAATATGCTGAATCAGAAAAAATTGATGCAATTTATTTTCAAAAAGAGTGGACCGAAGAAGAACTTAAGGTTGAACATAATTTAAGGATAAAACTTAGCCACATTACTTTTCATTCTTATTACGATCAATTCTTGTTTC
>JASJIW010000020.1:0-39867 GCA_037624665.1 Flavobacteriales bacterium | reverse complement strand
TACTTCTATTCTAGTTAATTCTTCTATCTTTTCTCTATTAAATAAACTGTCTTTAAGGGCGCTAGATATAGCAGAGAACTCTATTGCTTTTTTATAGTTTCTTAATTTTGTGTATGCCTCCATCAGGGCGAAGGCTGCTTCTCTTTCTAAGGGCATGGAACCTAAATCTATTGCAAGCTTATAACTCAAAGAGCTATTTTTAACAGATTCTTTTAAATACGCTACTCTTTGTTTTTCATTTATTGCTAAAGAATCGGCAAGTCTAATATTTAAAGAGGCTATATTTATGTGTGTCGTTGCAATCCCGTGTTTATCATCAATTTCTTCAGCTATATTCAGAGATTTAAGATAATACGATATAGTTTTGTCGTAAGAACCTTTCGTATAGTAAGAAACACCTAAGTTTTGATAAGAGCTAAATAGACCTCGTTTATCCCCAATTTCTTCTTTAATCTTAAGTGATTTAAGATAATGTTGGATTGATTCATCTTCACGTCCTTGATGCCAGTAAACACTTCCAATGTTGTTGTAAGAGTCTGCCATCCCCTTTTTGTTGCCACTTTCGTTAGATATTTTTAAAGATTTAAAGAAATAAGATAATGCCTTATCATAAGCACCTAGATTAGAGTGAAGACCACCTATATTATTGTAGGCACTATGTATTACTTTTTTATCGCCAATTTCTTCGCTAATTTTTAAAGACTTCAGATAATAAGATATTGCTTTGGTGTAAGCGCCTTGATACTCGTAAACAACTCCAATGTTGTTGTAAGAGCCTGAAACGCCCTTCTTATCACCAATTGTTTTGTAGGTTTTAAGAGATTTAATATGATAGGCAATTGCTTTTGTGTAAAAACCCTGATAATAGTAAATAATACCTATATACCTTGAGCATTTTGCAATAAGTGTTTGAGATTTAATCTCTTTTGAAAGGTCAAGCGCCCTATCGTAATAAACTAAGGCGCTATCTGGTTTATTGTGTTCGTATTGGTCGCCCAACTCCAATAATGTTATTACTTTGTTTGTGTCTTGTTTTGCTAATGTAATTAGTTGTTTTAGGCTGTCAATTTGTTTCTGATTTTGGGCAAAAATTTCTCCTTTGTACAAAAGGAGGACTGAAATAATTATTAGAAAAATATGTAGCTTGTGCTTCATGGTGTCAGTGTAATTTTTCCAATGTTTGTTAACGTACTTTTTGGTCGCGTTAATGCGACTTAAATTGTGCTAAACGAAGTTAGCGTTTTTTTAGGAGAAAGTCATTTTAAAAACTATACAAACTCATAGCCTCAGTTAAAATCACCTGAAGTGATTAAACATCAATATCTTCATTTGGGTTTATTCTTAAAATTTTCATTTTCTTTCTGTTTCCAGCTTCTATAAGACTCTTCTTGCTTCAAATAGTAATTGTTGTGTTCAGTTATCACTAGTAAAGGTTTCTTTTAATTTTGTTTAATTACTTTTAGATAATGCACTTGTAAATCATTTACTTTTAAAGCAATAAAATAATGGCCATTAGGAAGCTTTGAATCTGGTGTCCAAATTACTTCATACTTTTCAGTCTGTAAAGTTTTTTCCTCTAGCGTAGCAACTAGTTTTCCTTCTAAATTATAAACAGAGAGGTTAACTTTAGAGTTGGTAAAAACCCCATATTCAATTTTTATTTGATCCCTAAAAGGATTAGGTCCTGCTTTATATAACATTCCTTTGTCAAGGTGTAGATCTCCTGCACTCAATGAAATTCCATTTCCATCAATTACGATATCCCATGTTCCGTCTAAATCGGTCCCATTGTTTGTGAGCGGAATTATTCGGTCTCTAGCATCATATACACCACTTGTAATTGAAGCAGCAGCATCACCAGGAATATCTTGGTCGCCAGAAAAATATAACTGAGTGGTTAAAGTGCTAAACCCTGGAGGCGTAATTTTAAAATGAATGTGTGATGGACGATAGCTTTGTCCATTTAAATACTTACCAGGTTTAATTGTTTCAAAAACATAAAATCCTTGGCTATTTGTTGTAACCTGACCCCTTAAATTAAACCCCGTATTATCATAATTTCCACCATCATTAGCATGCCAAATATCTATAACTGTATTGGGAATTGTTTCGCTACAGTCTAAATTAAAAATTCTACCACTAATGGTAAGCTTTGTTCCTGGTTCAGATACAGAGGATAGTTGGTTGTTTTGAAGTGTTGGAGCATTTGCACTATAAAAAGGACCTTGTCCATAATAATCATTGGTTGTTTCATTACAAGTCTTAGCACCTTTTGAATTGTCTGCTGTTGCTTTCGCTACAGCTTTTGCAACAACCGGGAAAAGGCCGAAAGACAAAGCGGCTATCGATGTGTTTTTTAAAAACTGTCTTCTACTATTTTCTTTTTGGGTTTTCATTGAATTTATTTTTAGTTTATATACTTGTGTAAAACAAATCTCTAATGGGGTTGAGATGTTCTAAAAGTAAGCTATTCGATACAAATATAAGTAGGACATTTTTGCTTTATACTGGTCCTTTTTAGATTAGCGCATAAGGATTTACTCCTTAAAATCTCTACTTATTGTACTCCACAATATAGTCCAACATTTTTCGGATTAAATGCACTCTATCTTTGCCTCTAACATTATGCTCGTGCATAGGATAAGTAAAGAAATCTATCTGAACTCCTTTTTCTACAGCTTCCTTTAATAACGTCATACTGTGTTGGGGAACAACAACAGGATCTACACTTCCGTGGATAACCAATAACTTCCCTTCTAAATTCTCTAAATGACTTCCTACACGAGCTTTTGCATATCCTTCAGGGTTTTCTTGTGGAGTGTCCATATACCTTTCCCCATACATAATTTCATAGTATTTCCAATCTGTAACTGGTCCACCACAAGCCCCAACATTAAAAACTCCCGGGTGGCGAAGCATTAAAGAGGTAGTCATATATCCACCATAACTCCATCCCTTAACAGCCATTCTTTTTTCATCAATAAAGCTTAGCGTTTTTAAGTAATCAACACCAAGTAATTGATCTTCCATTGCAGCATCTCCAGATGTTCTATGAATTACACTCTCAAAAGCAAAACCTCTGTTAGAAGTTCCTCTGTTATCTAAAGTAAAAACAATGTAATCTTTTTGATTCGCCAACCAATGCATCCACATACTTGCTCCAGCCAGCCATCTATTGGTAATCAACTGAACCATTGGCCCACCATAAACATAAACCAGTACAGGATATTTTTTTGTTGAATCAAAATCAACAGGTTTAATCATTCGTCCATATAAATCAAAACCATCTTTAGATTTTAAAGTAACAAACTCCGTTGTCCCAATTTTATAAGCGGCTAATGGATTATCTGCTTTAAAAATAGTGTTTACTTTTCTTGTTTTAACCTCAATAATATCAATTTCTCTAGGCACGGTTAGGCTAGTGAAGTTGTCTAGCAAATATGTTCCATCACTACTTAATTGAACACTGTGGGCTCCATTTTTCTTTGTTATTTGAATGTGTTTTCCTGAGTTTAAATTGATTTTAAAGAAGTGTGAGTTTCTCCCATCTTTTCCTGTAGCAGCAACAAACACGTTTTGTCCTTTTTTATCAAACCCTACTATCTTAGTAATTGGAAAATTGAATTTCGTTAACTGCTTAATTAACTTTCCTGAAGTATTGTATTTATATAGGTTCATAAAACCATCTCGCTCGCTCGCGTATAAAAATTCAGTCGTGCTATTTGGAATGAAAACAGCAGCTTGTTCTGGCTCAACCCATTTATCATTTTTCTCTTCAAAAATGGTATTCATTTTGTTTCCTGTAGCAACATCATAACGGTTAAATTGCAAATGATTTTGACCTCTGTTTAATTCTCCCACAAAAACATATTTTTCATCTGGAGTCCATGATAAACTCGTTAAAAAATGTTCATCTTGAGTGTCAATATTCAGGTAAGAAGTTTGATTTGTTTTTACATTGTAAATTCCAATTTTAGCGATTTCACTTTTTTGTCCGGCCATTGGATATTTAATGTTATTTACCGATGCTGGGTAGGTGCTAATGTCTACAATAGGGTATTCAGCCACATTTGTTTCATCTTTCTGATAAAACGCTAAAAAATTACCTTTTGGAGTCCAAAAGGTTCCTTTAGAAATACCAAATTCATAACGATGTATTGCTTGACCAGAAACAATATTTTTGTCTACATTCCTAGTGATCTGTAATAGTTGTGATTCAAAAGACTTTCCCTTACGTAATGCTTGTGATATGTAAAGGTTGTTCTCAAAAGTATAAGCCATTATTTTATTAGTATTGTTATAATCTTTGTTAGCAGCAGCCTCATCAAAAGGAGTTTTACTTAACTCTTTTCCATTTACATAGTCAAAATGGATGATTTGGTTGTTGTATTGAAAAACAAGTTCTTTATCGGAGATACTAGATATTCTTGGCAGAGATTTTAGTTCAGGGTAAATTGAAATAAATTTATCTAACCCAATTTTAGAAATTTCTTTTCCTTCGGTTGATTTAATAATATACGCTCCATCTTCTTTCGAAATGTAATTGTTTGTTCCGCTAACCCATTTCAAACTTGATATGGTTTTTGGAGATAATCCTTTAGAGCGAGATAAAACAGCGTCTTCTAATGTTAATTCTTTTATCGCTTTAGGGGTGATTTTAACTTGAGCGAAAGCTCCAATAAAGGTTGATAAGGCAACTAATAAAAATATATTTTTCATAATTTTTGATTTGGATGTTCTAGATTATTTACAAGACTCATTCCGTTTTTGAGAAATTGTACCTCAAAGTTATAAAAATGAATGTTACTTTTGCAACATGGCAAATAAAGAAGACAATTTAAAAGCAATTATTTCTCATGCTAAAGAGTATGGGTTTGTATTTCAATCAAGTGAAATTTATGATGGGTTAGCTGCTGTTTATGACTACGGGCAGATGGGATCAGAGCTAAAGAAGAACATCAAAGATTATTGGTGGAAAGCAATGGTAAATATGAATGAAAATATTGTTGGAATAGACTCCTCAATATTTATGCATCCAACTACTTGGAAAGCATCTGGGCATGTTGATGCTTTTAGTGATCCATTAATAGATAATAAAGATTCTAATAAACGTTACCGTGCCGATGTTTTAGTAGAGGAGTTTGTAGAGAAGATTAGATTAAAAACAGAGAAAGATGTTGCCAAAGGTATCAAGCGTTTTGGTGATGATTTTGACGAGGCACAGTTTAGAGCAACCAATCCAAATGTATTAAGAAATCAAACAAAAATTGATGACATTAATACACGTTTTAAAACGGCAATGGAAGCGGATGATTTAGCTGGAATTAAAACATTAATTGAAGACTTAGGAATTGCTTGTCCGATTAGTGGTTCTAAAAATTGGACAGATGTAAAGCAGTTTAATTTAATGTTTAGCACGGAAATTGGTGCTGTTGCAGAAACTGCAAACACTATTTATTTACGACCAGAAACTGCTCAAGGTATTTTTGTAAACTACCTTAATGTTCAGAAATCAGGAAGAATGAAAATTCCTTTTGGAATTGCTCAAATAGGAAAAGCTTTTAGAAATGAGATTGTTGCAAGACAATTTATTTTTAGAATGCGTGAATTTGAACAAATGGAAATGCAGTTTTTTGTGCGCCCAGGAGAAGAAATGAAGTGGTATGAGCATTGGAAAGCTCAACGTGTAAAATGGCACCAATCTTTAGGAATAGATGCTAAATATTACCGTTTTCATGATCATATTAAATTAGCGCATTATGCAAATGCAGCTTGTGATATTGAGTTTGACTTCCCAATGGGATTTAAAGAGTTAGAAGGAATTCACTCTAGAACAGATTTTGATTTAAAACAACACGAAGAGTTTTCAGGAAAAAAATTACAATATTTTGATCCAGAATTGAATGAAAGCTACGTTCCTTATGTGGTAGAAACTTCAGTTGGTTTAGATAGAACTTTCTTGGCGATACTTTCTTCAGCTTATCAAGAAGAAAAATTAGAAAACGGATCGGAAAGAACGGTGCTGAAATTACCAGCATTTTTAGCTCCTGTTAAAGTTGCTGTAATGCCATTAACACGTAAAGATGGATTGCCAGACAAAGCAAGAGAAATTTTAAACCTGTTAAAGTTCGATTATAACTGTAACTACGATGAAAAGGATTCTCCAGGAAAGCGCTACAGAAGACAAGATGCTATTGGAACACCTTATTGTGTAATGGTTGATCATCAAACATTAGAAGACAATACCGTTACAATTAGAGATAGAGATACAATGGAACAAGAGCGTGTAGCTATTGATGAAATTGAAGCAATCTTAAAAGATAAATTTGATATTAGAAAAGCGTTAAGCTAAATTTAATGTCTCATTCTCAGCTTGACTGGGAATCTATAAATTGAAACCAAAAAATTTAACTAAAGCCTCAGCAATTATTGTTGAGGCTTTTTGTGCCTTTAAATTTAAACAACTTGTACAATGGGCAAAAATCAATAACTGCAGTGATTAAGAGTATTCCTCCAATTGTTAGTAGTATAAAACCTAAAATTCCAGCTACTGTTCCAGTAATGTAAATCATAGAAATAATTACAGCAGCAACTATTCTAATTGTTTTATCAATTGTTCCGATGTTTTTATTCATAGTAAATTCTATTGTTAAATAAACACTCTTTCAATCTCATCTAAAGCTGCAAAAACATTAACAGAATCATCTTGTGTAACGAGTTTCATTCGGTGTTCTTTAAAGTGAGAAATTCCTTTAAAGTAATTCCCATAATGTCTACGCATTTCTAATACACCAAGTGTTTCTCCTTTCCACTTTACCGACATTTCTAAATGCCTACGAGCAGCATTAATTCTATCTAATAAAACGGGCTTAGCCAAATGCTCACCTGTTGCCATAAAGTGTTTAATCTCATTAAAAATCCAAGGATAACCAATACTTGCACGTCCAATCATTACACCATCAACACTATATCTGTCTCTTACTTCAACAACTCTTTCAGGTGTAGTAACATCTCCATTTCCAAAAACAGGAATATTCATTCTTGGATTGTTTTTTACATCACCAATTAAGGCCCAATCAGCTTCCCCTTTATACATTTGTTTTCGGGTTCTTCCGTGTATAGAAATCCCTTTAATTCCTACATCTTGTAAGCGTTCGGCAACTTCAACAATGTATTTGGTTTCTTCGTTCCAGCCTAAGCGGGTTTTAACAGTTACGGGTATGTTGGTAGATTTTACAATTGCTTCCGTCATCGCTACCATTTTAGGAATATCTTGTAAGATTCCTGCTCCAGCACCTTTTCCAGCAACTTTTTTTACTGGGCAACCATAATTAATGTCAATAATATCAGGACTGGCTTTGGCGGTCATTTCTGTAGCCATTTTCATAGACTCGATGTTATTTCCAAATATTTGAATCCCAACAGGACGCTCATATTCAAAAATGTCTAATTTCTGAACACTCTTAACAGCATCTCTAATCAATCCTTCCGAAGAAATAAATTCGGTATACATTAAATCTGCCCCGTTTTCCTTGCATAGTGCACGAAAAGGAGGGTCACTCACATCCTCCATTGGAGCAAGTAATAAGGGAAATTCTCCCAACTCTATATCACCTATTTTTACCATCTTTGTGGCGAAGTTACTATTAAAAACAATTATGTTATTAGAAATTGAAAATAAGCCTTTTACTCAGTTCATTTTGATTTTGAGTTTATGTTTGATTTCGGTAATCGTATTCTCATTAGTTGGAACATTTTTAGCCGCTACTATTTACGGATTCAATCCTTTAGAAATAAACAACTTGGGTGACCCAACGTTAATTGAGGGGATGAAATTAATGCAACTTTTTAGCGCGATAGGATTGTTTGTTCTACCACCATTAGTCTATGCGTACTTTACATCAAAAAAACCATTGCAAAATCTAGGGCTAAAGTCATTTCCAAAATCAATTAATTATGTGTTAGTCTTTGTTTTTATGGTGGTGTTAACACCATTTATTTCTTGGATAACAGAATTGAATGCTAATATGGTATTACCCGATTTTATGAGTGGAATAGAGCAATGGATGAGAGATAGCGAACATAATGCAGAACAAATAACTAAAGCATTCTTAACGTTTAACGGAATAGGGAGTTTAATTTATGTTTTGATTATAGTTGCTATTGTTCCTGCAGTAGGAGAGGAGTTGTTGTTTAGAGGTGTGTTGCAAAAAGTATTTATTAATTGGACAAAAAATGCTCACATCGGAATATGGGTTTCAGCCCTTTTATTTAGCGCATTGCACATACAGTTTTTTGGTTTTTTTCCAAGATTTTTATTAGGGTTATTGTTTGGATATCTATTTTATTGGTCAAACTCATTATGGTTACCAATATTAGGTCATTTTATTAATAACGGAACAGTTGTGATAGTTGCTTATTTGTATCCAGACTTCTTAAACGAAACGGATGATGTGTTTGGCGAAAGCTCTATGAGTCTTCTTTATTATATGGGAAGTTTGATAGCTTCTGTGACGATACTCTTTTTGATTTGGAAAGGGAATCAGTCTCGTAAAGACCTGAGTTAATATTTAACACCATCAAACCAAAATCTTTTGTACCTTTGTATTAGTTAAATACCGCTACACTTGTAGCGATAAAAATAAAGAACATGAGCATTGTATTATTAGGGTTTATTGGCCCATGGCAAATTGGTTTAATTGTAGCCATCGTTTTATTATTATTTGGAGGTAAAAAAATTCCTCAATTAATGAAAGGGATAGGTACTGGAATTAAAGAATTTAAAGAAGGAATTAAGGAAGGAGAAGATGCAACAACACCTGATAAAGAAGACAAAGAAAAATTAAGCTAATCGGTTTAATTAAAGTGTTATAATTCGAAGAGTTTCTTTTTCTAAAAAGGAACTTTTCTTATTTATAGGGATATCAGTTTTAGGAGTTTTACTATCTCCTGATCAGTTGCTTTTATTTCATTTTAAAACATTAAACCGCTATTATCGTTATAAATATTCCAATGAAAATTAAATTACTTTTTATATTATTTTTTATTGCAACCCTTACTAGTGTTGCTCAAGAAAAAGACACATCAATATTCTTGCTGGAGGATGATGACCCTGTACTGGCTGCTATTGATAGCATGATGGCATCTGGTTATTTCGAAACCTTAGGCTTTAATGATAACTCAGAAGAACTAAATGTAAATGGTTATGCACCTGATTCGGTTCCTGTTTTTGATAGTTTAACCTATGCTAAACGTTTTGAAGCATTAAATGCAAACTCTCCATTTAGTATTGTTTACAATAGCAGAATTAGCGGCTATGTTAATTTGTATGCGAAGAGAAGAAAAAGGACTACAGCAAAAATGTTAGGTTTAGCACCGATGTATTTTCCAATTTTTGAAGAAACACTAGACAGATATGATATGCCTTTAGAGCTTAAATATTTAGCAATAGTTGAGTCAGCTTTAAACCCGAAAGCAAAATCGAGAGTTGGTGCAGCAGGGTTGTGGCAGTTTATGTACCGTACTGGTAAAATGTTTGATTTAGAAGTTACTTCTTATTACGATGAAAGAAGTGATGTATATAAATCTACAGATGCAGCTTGTCAATACTTAAAGAAATTGCATAAAATGTATGATGATTGGGATTTAGCATTGGCAGCATATAACTGTGGACCAGGAAACGTTAACAAAGCAATTAGACGATCAGGAGGAAAAAAAAGTTATTGGGAAATTAGAAGCTTTTTACCAAGAGAAACAAGAGGATACGTTCCTGCATTTTTAGCAGTTAATTATATTATGAACTATGCTTCAGAGCACAATATTTATCCTAAAACACCAGATATTGCATGTTTTAAGGTTGACACTTTAGCCTTGTCAGATCATTTATCTTTTACTCAAATTTCTGAGTATTTGGATATTCCAGTGGAGTATATTGAGTTTTTAAACCCAACGTATAAGCAGAATTTTATTCCAAATACTGGGGAGGCAAATACACTTTGTTTGCCAGTTGAAAAAATGGGTGATTTCTTAACGAACGAATCAAAAATTTATGCGTTAAAAACAGAAAAAGACAGAAAGGATAGTATTGCTTTTGCGCAAAACAAACCTGTTACAGCAACTAATAGAGGAAATGCAACGGTGTATAGAGTAAGAAGTGGAGATGTTTTAGGAAGTATTGCTAATCGGTACAGTTGTAGAGTGAGTCAATTAAAGGATTGGAATAATTTACATAGCGATCGATTGAGAATTGGGCAGAAGTTATACATCTATCCCAAGTCGAGTTCTGCTGTTCAAAGTAAAAAGAAAACCCAAGTTACTGCAAAAAAAACTGACCCTAAGTATAGTGGTAAATACGTGTACCATACCGTAAAATCTGGAGATAATTTGTGGGACATTGCCAACAAATATGAAGGGATTAGTATTGAGAAAATTCAAAAACTCAATAAGGATATTGACATTAAAAAATTAAAGCTAGGCACTAAATTGAGGATTAAATCCGTTGGTTAATAAATATTTCTATGCAAACTCTTACTAAAATTCTACTTCTATTAATTGTACCTTTTTCTTTTTTCTCTTGTGATGAAATAAATGAAAGAGTACTACCAAGTTCTACCGGAAAAGCTGGAGATTTATTAATTGTAATGGATTCAGTGTATTACAATCATTCTGCTGGAGATGCAGTTAAACAAACTTTTTCTCAAGAGCAAGACGGATTGCCACAACCAGAACCTTTATTTAATTTAATTCAAGTTCCTCAACGTTCGTTTGCAAGAATATTTCATCCGATGCGAAACATCATCATGGTGAATGTAGAAAAAGAAGCTAAAATAAAATTGACAGTTCGTAAAGATGTTTGGGCTGAATCTCAATTGGTAGTTACCATTACTGCTCCAACAGGAGAGATTGCTGCTGAAACAATTACTAAAAACGCAGCGGTACTGTTAGATTATTTTAACAATAAAGAAATTGCTCGATTACATGCTAAGTTTAGGGTAAATGCAAATAGTAAAAATTCACAACTGATAGATGAAAAGTTTGGTCTATCGTTAAATTTAGATGAGTTGTATACGGTAGCTCAAGAGGCTGAAGATTTTATGTGGTTGAGAAAGGATAAAACTGCAGGCGGACATCAAATTAGTCAGAACATTATGATTTATACTTACCCTTATATTAGTGATAGTACTTTTGATGTTGGGCAACTTGTTGAGAAACGAAACTATTATACTAAGAAATACATTGTAGGAAGTAATGAAGGGTCTTACATGCTTTCTTATAAGGAATATGTGCCCATTCAAAAAGAAGTAAGCTTAAATGGTGTTTATGTTAACGAGCTAAGAGGGTTGTGGTACATGCATCGCGATTTTATGGGTGGACCATTTATTAATTACTCTTTAGTGGATGAAAAAAACAACAGAGTAATTTGTATCGATGGGTATGTGTATTCCCCAAAGTTTGATAAAAGAGAATTTTTAAGAGAGCAAGAGGCCTTAATTAAAACGATTACTTTTTAGTTACAAGCTTTACGTTATTCTTCTGCTAATAATTTAGCTACAAAATCATTTGTCTTCTCGATATATCTGGTGTAATAATCACCCGTTCCAGGGCCATAAAATCCAGTTCTAATTTTTCTGATGTTACCTTTTCTATCTATAAAAATAGAAGTGGGGTAAGACATAATATGATTTAACATAGGTAATGATTTGATGGATTCAGTTTTACTCGCCTTTCCAGCAATTAAAAAGTCATAATTAGCACCAAAATGGGTTTTAATTTTATTGAGTTTGTTAATGGTTACAGCTTTATCTGAGTTATCAAAAGATAATGCAATTACCTCTAAACCATCTATGTTGTTTTTGTTATGAAGTTCCGCTAAATAGACTGTTTCATCTTTACAGTTTGGACACCAAGGCCCCATTATGTTTACAATAACTACTTTGTTTTTAAACTGCGCATCAGTTAAAGCAATGTTTTCTCCTTTAGTGTTTGGAAAATTAAAAGCCAATTCTGTATATCCCTCTTTTAAATAAGTTAAAGAATCAGGATTTCTTAACATAAACGTTTCGTTATTAACGGCTATCCAAGGTTCAGACCACCTTGTTCCAGACCAAAATGTTCCAATTAATGAGTCGTTTCTTAATTCTGCTTTAAATAAAAATAAGTGGGCACCATCATAACATGATAAAGAGAAATTATTACCGTACATATTTCCTTCTAAAAAACGGTAATCTCCAGTTTCAGTCATAAAAGTTCCAGTAATACGATCATCTTCTTGTTTGAACTGGCCAATGGCTTTGGAGTGATCTTCAGGATTGTACTTACTAAAATCAACCTCCCATTTTCCTGAAACATTAGTGCTCTCTTCGGTTATTTCTGGAGGAGCCTTAAACCTCGCTTGCTCTCCAAAAATTGCCACAAAAGGAACTTTGTAATTGGTATCATTTTTAAACCAAAAGCCTTTTATTTCGTTAGGACTAATAATTTCACCTTCAAACCAATTGTTAAAAATAGGGTCTTTAATAGTTATCTTATTGTTTGAAATAGTAACAGCTGTAACAGTGATTTTTTCGGAGGCATTAGAAAAGATAACCTGATAAAGAGAATCTGATTTTACCAAGCTGAAATTTGTTGGAGCATCAACACCTTCTTTTAAGTTGAAAGTTAGGAGCCATTCTCCTGTGGTTAAATTGTTCGTGGTTATTTTTGCGTTTTCTAATGGTCTATCTTCAGAGCAAGAAAACAGCATGAAGATAGAAATTGTGTACAATAAATTTTTCATCAAAGCGAAGATAATAAAAAAGAGATTAATACTTTTTTAATCAGGAATAAGATTTATACGTACTTTTATATGCTATGAAATCTTTAAAAAAGACACTCTTACTCTCCGTTACTTTAGTTGTTAATGTAACATTATTTGCTCAACAGTCTTATTATAATGGCGTCAATCTCTCATTGGTAGGTGCTGCTTTAAAAACAGAATTAGCGAATAAAATAACGAGTACTCACACAAGTTTTTTAACTTATACTAATGTTTGGGCAGAATTAAAGATTACGGATTTAGATCCTACAAACGCTAACAATGTATTATTAATTTACGGATATAATGATACTGATGGAAGTGTTATTAATGATAGAACAAGAAATAAAAATGATAACAGTGGTGATGTAGGAGATTGGAATAGGGAACATACGTTTGCTCAATCTTTGGCAACTCCAAACATGTCAACTTCATCTCCAAATGCAGGAACAGACGCACATCATTTACGCTCTTCAGATGTTCAAATGAATGGGAATAGAGGCAATAGAAAGTTTGCTGCAGGCAGTGGTAATTCCGAAACTACTGGTGCAAATTGGTATCCTGGAGATGAGTGGAAAGGGGATGTTGCAAGAATGATGATGTACATGTACTTAAGATATCCTTCGCAATGTATACCAACAAATGTTGGAACTGGAAGTTCTGTAAGTTTAGATGATATGCTTATGTTATTTATAAATTGGAATGCTGAAGACCCTGTATCTACATACGAGGAACAGAGAAATACACGATTAGAAACGTCTCAAGGAAATAGAAACCCATTTATTGACAACCCTTATTTGGCAACAGCAATTTGGGGAGGAATGGATGCTGAAAACACTTGGCCTGTGACTGTTTCTATCACTGAAAAAGAAGCAATTAACTCTTTTTTAGTTTACCCTACACCATCTAATACTGGAAATGTACATGTGTTTTTTGACCACACTGAAGATGTTGAATTATTGACTATTTATACTGTAAATGGACAATTAGTAAGATCTATAGCAAATCCATATTTTGAAAACAATGAATTTATCATTAGTGGTTTATCAGAAGGATTTTTTGTTTTAAAAGCGGTAATTGGTAATACTTTACTGACAAAGAAAGTTTTGGTTAACTAGGAGAATTATGAAATAAAGAAAGCCACTCAATTTGGGTGGCTTTCTTTATAGTGATACTTTTTACTATTTAAGAATATTCATTTGGCCATTTTTTCTGTATTCTTTTCCGTTTAAATCACGGAAATCTGCTCTCCAAATATATACTCCACTTGGTAATAGATCTCCTTTAAAAGATCCATCCCAACCTTCTAGAACATTGTTTGTTTCAAAGACTAATTCACCCCAACGGTTAAAGATTAGGAAAGAAAAATTTTCTTCAGCAATTCCAAACCCTTTTGGGGAAAAAGTGTCATTAAGCCCATCTCCATTTGGAGTAAAGGAGGTTGGGAAGAATAGTGCAATTTCACTTCTAATGCTTACTATTCTGGTAAGCGTATCTCTACACGTGTTCTCATCTTCTACAATTAGGGTAATGTAATAGTTTCCGCTGTCTTCAGGAAATGTAAAACTTGGGCTTTCATAATTACTAATTCCTAAGGTGTCAAATTGCCATTCCCAACCAACGACATTGGGGTAAGAAACATCACTAAAAGCTATTGTAGGATTAAGCATTGTTGGGTTTTGAGGGAGTGTATTAAAGTGTGCTTCAGGATCTTCAAAAACAGTAATAAAATCATTTAGGGTTAAAGTGTTAGAGCAGCCTGAAAAATCAGTTACAGTTAAAGAAACATTATAGGCTCCCGCGGTTTCGTATATAGATTGAGCGATAAAAGTATCTTGCGGAACAAGGTTGTTTCCAAAGTCCCAAACATAATTTTGTAATAGGTGTTGAGCTGGATCAATGGTACAATTAAATTGTACTTCTAAAGGAGAACAGCCTTCTCTTGGTGTAGCATAAAATGAGATGTAATCAATTGAGTCAGGTTCGACAATATTAAATGTAGAATCTTGAAAACAATTGTATGTATCTTTAACTGTTACAGTTACTGGGCCTGGAGATAAGTTTGAAGCAATTGAATCTGTCTCTCCAGTGGTCCAGCTATAAATATACCCAGGAGTTCCACCACTAGGGTTTACTCTAATTTCTCCATCATTAGAACCAAAACAATTGGCATGGGTAATAAGCCTGTCAATAATAATAGGTGCAGACACAGTAACTAAGAAACTACTTGTACTACCTATACAACCATTGGCTGTTGGAATAATAGATACAACTCCGGTATTCGGTAAAAAGGTAGTGTTTGTTGTAACAAAAGATGGGATTGTATCCGTTCCAGTCAAAATCATTCCGGTAGTGATGTTAGTATTGGTCCAAGTAAATGAACTTCCCAGTGGTGTTCCTAATAGATAAGTAACAGGAACAGTATCTCCTACGCAATAGCCAGCATTTGGTTGGGGTATCAAAGTTGGAATTGGGTTTACCGTAATTGTATAATCAACAGTGTCACCAACACAACCTAAGTAAGATGGAATAACTGAGATAGTGTCAATTAATATCTGTGTTGTTGCATTGGTTGTTGTAAACCCTGGTGTGTTTTGAGATGTTGAGGTAGTTAATCCAATAGAGGGAGTTGTATTTGACCAAGTATAAGTTGCTCCTGTTGGAATACTGCTGTAATTACTTGGAGCAAGAGCAATACCATTACAATAAATAGCATCTGCTGGAACAGTAACTAAAGGTGTTGGTTTAACATTAACTGTCACACTATCTTTTCCTATACAACCAAAAACATCAGTAATCTCTATAATATACTGAGTTGTATCTGTTGGTGTTACTGTTAGATTAAAGAATGTGTCAACTATTGTTGTGCCTATTCCAGACCATTCGTAAGTATTAGTTGCAGCATTTGGAGTTGCTGCTAAATTAGCAACTTCTCCTGCACATATATCTACAGGGGTCCCAGCTTCAACAAGGAGACCTAAGCCAATTTCTGCAATAACCTCTGTTCTTGGTCCAGTACAATTATTAATAGTAGATTGTACCCAAGAGGTATCATCGACTGTTAAAATAGGGGTTGTATAACTTGGCCCGGTAAATAATAAAGTTCCACCAACATCAGCATCATGCCACTCATAAATACCTCCAGGTGCTGTTGCCGTTAATGTTGCAGTATTGTTTATACAAATTAATTCGTCACTAGAAGTTGGTGCCGCTGGAGTAGGGTTCACAATAATTAAATAATCAACCGTATCACCAGGACAGGTGTTTAAAGTAGGAATAACATAAACAATTGAAGTATCAGGTAATAGAGTGGTGTTGGTAGCTGCAAACCCAGGCGTATTTCCTGCAGTCAATATTGTGTTAGGTAATCCAATCGAAGTATTGGTATGAAACCATTCATAAGTTGAACCTGTTGGAAGGCTCGTATAAAAACTGGCAGGAACCGCACCTCCTGCACAATAAGAAATATCTAGAGGGACGGTAACTGTTGGACTTATATTGATCGTAATATTTAAAGTGTCTTCATCAAATTGATTAGGAACACCTCCTGTTTCATCATAAAGATAAATGATAGAATCGGTGTTAATGACTGTTCCTAAAGGAATAACGACTCCTGTGCCAGAGGTATCTGAATAATATTGTGGGTTTAATAAATTAATTCCTGTAATTGGTAATAATGTAAACGTATCGCAATTAACTACTGGCAAAGGGTTGTTTATGCTTAAGGTTGATGAAGTGGCCAATGTAAAATAAAAACCTTCTGGAATTGAAAAATCATGTTCAAACTCTATTGTCAATGCTCCTGTACTATCAATAAATGATGGGGTAAATGATGTGGATCCTGTCGTAAAAATACCGTCATTATCTACTAGTAATTTTAAATCACTCCAATTTGTAAATCCAGCAACATTTGCTAATTCAAAATGAAGGGTAGTAGTTCCTAAAGCTCCTGTTTCTTGACTTTTCCAATGTCTATCTAGAGCAACATTAATGAGAGAACCATTAGTTGTACTAAATGTAGTGGGGTTATTCATGGTTAATGCAGCGCCATTATGCCCCCAAACTAAATGACTCATGTCTGCTCCAAAAGCAACAGGGTTAGCAAAATTTGTACCATTTGCAATAGTTAAAATATCGTTATTAATTCCTACTAATTCATTAATACTTTTTGACTTTCTTTGATCCTGATCAGATAAGTCATCTCTAGAAATTCCAGCAATATCAAAATTATACCCAACATTTAATCCAGCATCCCAAATAACAGTTCCTACTGAGGAATTATAATTTAAAGAAGTACCATTTACACCAAGTGTCATCCCATACTTTATAGCTAAGTAGCTTTCAACTTTATTCATTTCAATAGCTGAAAGTTCTCTGTTGAAAATGATGACTTCTGCAAAATCAATTTGAGTAGAAAGGGTAAATGATGCAGTGTTTTCTCCAATTGCTAACTCTTCAGTAATAGCTGTGTTTAAAGTCCCAGTAATTGGATTGGAAATACTTTGAGCGCCTAAATTCCTTAAGACAGAAGTTGTTGAATTACTATGAGTAGTTATAATTTGGCCAACGGTATCATAGGCGAAAGTCCCAACAGTTTGGTTCCCTGCGGCACCTGTTGGAGAATCAAATCTGGAAAAAAGACCACTATTTTCAAAACCAACACGAGAAGCGGTTCCGTTCGGGTTTTCTTCCCATTTAAAATAGACATGTGTTCCAACAGTTTCAAAAAATTTATGAACTAAGAAAATAGTGTTATTACTTGCGTTAAAGATATCACTTCCTAAAACACTCCTATCTAATTTATCATTGGCACCATCAAACTTAACAATAGGGTTGAAATTTAAAGCATTTGTTTCGTAGGTTGGCATTTTAGTGGCAGCCGCTTGGTTTAAGTCTATACAACCAAGGTTAATAACTTGATTAACCCATGTATCTACATTTCCTCCGTTAGTTGAAGGTATTCCTCCAATATTTACGTTGTCTTTAGCGTCAAGCCAAAGTTTTAAATCAGTAGAAATTCCACCAGGTGAAGATTGAGCAAAGGAATTTGACAAAAATGAAGTAATGGTTAAAAGAATTAATACTACGCTTTTCATTGAATGATAAATTATTTTAACAGCTTAAGGCTTCAAAAGTAGTTATTTTTTTCAATTCACTAAATTGACATAAGTAGGGTGGCCGAAATAAACCGTTCTAACCCAAGACGAAAAAATAAGCTTCAAGGTTGCAGGTTTTATCATCGTATTGAACATTAATTCGAAAGTAACAAGATTAACTTTTTTGTTATTAATAAAGGGTGATATTGAGGTATATCATGATTTTTTCTGAAAAATAATGAGTTAATTATCCGAGTAATTAATGAAAACGAGAAAGTAAAGGGATGTGTTATAAAGCTAATTCACAACAATTTGGATGATAAACTAGTGTTGATGGCAAAAACAGTAAACGATTACAGCATGCAGAAAAATTTGTGTATCAAACAGATCCAAATGCTCACGCATTTGCTTTAGATTCTACTTAATTAGAAACAAAAAAGTCCAACATTGTGTGTTGGACTTTTTGTAAATGTATGTTGTATATTTTTATTCTTCAGTACCGTTTTTTGATTTTCTGTACAAGTAAGAATTAAAGATGCTTCTTTTAGCAAAACGCATTTGCTTATCAGAGTTTACCATTTTTTGATACACTGTTCTTGGCACACCAAAGTATTCGTATGTTGTTCCATCCGAAAAAGTTACCTCTAACAATAAACCTTTATGTTGGAAATTAGAAATACTAGCACCAATTCCTGTGCAAGTTTCAGTATATTCTCCCAAATATTTTGCCTTTGTTTCTGGAGCAATACTAATTAAAAAGTGGTAGCCATCAATAATTTCGCGACTCTTTATTTCTGCTTCAACAGCTTTATCATCCCCTTCTTGGAATTTATCTGGATGCCATTCTTTAACTAAATTTCTATACGTTTTTTTTAATACAGGCAATTCGATTTCTTGTTCAACATTGAACAATTTCTTGTATTGGTTAATACGTTTCATGGGATTGTTTTTTCTAAATAAGGGGCGAAATTACAAATTAAAAATGCTTCTAAGCATTATATAGTTTCTAATGTGTACTTATAGTACTTAGCCTATATTTTATAAGGATTTTTAATTAAAGAAATCTTGTTTTTAAAATTTTTGATGAAAGCTAACTTGTAGTTGGTTTTTGCTCCAATTGTTAGTTGACTGTCTCATTAACCCTAATTGAACTTTCATTTTAGGGCTGAAGATATAGCCTATAGCGGAATAAAAACGATTAATATCAAAAATTTCAACTCTTACACCGTTACCTATATTTCTTTGTCCGTTTATAAAAATCTCGTTGTATAAAGCTAAATATACAGCCTTTGCTTCTAACTTACTTTTAGTAATAGGAATGTTTACAAATAAATTGTAACGGTATCTTGTTCGGAGATCTTGACCATCATTAAAGCGTTGTTCATACCTGAATCTATGTGTTAAATTAAACCGGTTACTAAGTTTCGTTGGAATTAGTGCTTCTTGATATATTCTGCTTTCGCTAGTAGTTGTAGTACTTTCTCCAAAAGCTCCTTTGGTGATATTTCCATAACCTAATGTAAACTTTATGTTAGCGTTTTTAGGTTTGTAAGTTACTCCTCCACGAATTAATAATTGCTCTAAATCTCCAACCATATTCCAATTACGGTATTGAATATCTCCTTGGACTCCAAAAGAACTCTCTTTAAATGTTGTATTGAAAAAATACATATACCAAGCACCTAATTGATCTTGATCAAATTGAGATTTTCCAACGTTTGGTAGTAGAAAAATAATTGCAAATAGGGTTAATATTTTTTTCATAAGAAGTTAAAAATAGTTCGTTAAAATTATGTTGTAAAATTAGTTTTTTTCAAATTTTTAAGCAAAAAAAAGCCCCGCAATTGCGAAGCTTTTAAGTGTTTTATTTTTTAATCTTAAAGATCAAATTTAATTCCTTGAGCTAATGGTAACTCATCAGAATAATTTACTGTGTTAGTTTGTCTTCTCATGTATACTTTCCAAGCATCAGATCCAGACTCACGTCCACCACCTGTTTCTTTTTCACCACCAAAAGCACCACCTATTTCAGCACCAGAAGTTCCGATGTTTACGTTAGCAATACCACAATCAGAACCAGAATATGATAAGAACTTTTCAGCTTCTTTCAATTCGTTTGTCATAATTGCTGAAGATAATCCTTGAGCAACACCATTTTGAGCTGCGATAGCATTTTCAACGTCACCAGAATATTTTATTAAGTATAAAATTGGAGCAAAAGTTTCTGCTTGTACAATTTCAAAATCATTTTCAGCTTCAATAATAGCTGGTTTTACGTAGCATCCGCTTTCGTAACCTTCACCTTCTAAAACTCCACCTTCAACTAATACGTTACCACCTTCAGCTTTCGCTTTTTCAATAGCAGCTAAATAAGTGTTTACAGAATCATGGTCAATTAATGGTCCAATGTGATTCTTTTCATCTAATGGGTTACCAATAGTTAATTGTCCGTAAGCACCAACAATTGCATCTCTTACTTTATCGTAAACAGATTCGTGGATGATTAATCTTCTTGTAGAAGTACATCTTTGTCCTGCAGTACCAACAGCACCAAATACAGCGCCAGGAACAACTACTTTTAAATCAGCAGTTGGTGTAATAATAATTGCATTGTTTCCACCTAACTCTAATAAAGATTTTCCGAAACGCTGAGCAACTGTTGCTCCAACAATTCTTCCCATTCTTGTAGAACCTGTAGCAGAGACTAAAGGAATTCTTTCATCAGTAGTCATCATTTCACCAACTTTGTAATCTCCGTTAATGATAGAAGAAATACCTTCTGGCAAGTTATTTTCTTTTAAGATGGCAGCAATAATGTTTTGACAAGCTACAGAACACATAGGTGCTTTTTCTGAACCTTTCCAAACACAAACATCACCACAAATCCAAGCTAAAGCTGTATTCCAAGCCCAAACAGCAACAGGAAAGTTAAATGCAGAAATTATTCCAACAACACCAATAGAATGCCATTGCTCTCTCATTACGTGTAATGGTCTTTCTGAAGGAATTGTTTGTCCGTTTAACTGTCTTGATAAACCAACAGCAAAATCACAGATGTCAATCATTTCTTGAACCTCTCCGTAACCTTCTTGCAAAGATTTACCCATTTCATAAGAAACTAATTTCCCTAATGGTTCTTTTAATTCTCTTAATTTGTTTCCAAACTGGCGAACGATTTCACCTCTTTGTGGAGCTGGCATTGTTCTAAACTCTATAAATGCAGCAGTAGCTGACTCCATTACTTTTTCGTAATCTTCTTTAGTAGTTGTAGTTACTTTTCCAATTAAAGCACCATCAGTAGGAGAGTAAGAAGAAATAGTTTCTCCGCTTCCAAAGCTGATAGAACCAGTTGAAGTTCCTTCGTTAATTTCTTTTAATCCAAGAGCTTTAAGTGCTGCTTGCATTCCGTATTGGTCTGCTGTTAATGTTTCTGACATTGTTAAATTTTATTAGTTTTTAATCTAAATCGAATGCAAATTTACACAAACTTTAATTCAAACAAATTCCTTACTAGATCTTTTTAGATAAAGCTTAAAAAGTGTAAGGATAGATTGATTTAGTTCAATAAAGAAACAGTCCCTTGCATAGTATTAGAAGTTGAGACTCCTTGTTTGAAAAAACTATATTTAATAATATAGTAGTAAGTTCCTTCGGCTACTTTGTTTCCATTTTTTTTGCCATCCCAACCAATTTCAAGGCTATTTGTTTCAAAAATAGAAGAGCCCCATCTGTTAAATATTTGCATAGAGTAACTTTCAGAATTTTCAATAACGGCATTAAAAACATCATTCATGCCGTCACCATTAGGTGTAAAAATGGTTGGTATAATTATAGAGAGTTCACCTATTACTTCAATGGTTACTTGATCAGAAGAGAGACAACCTGTCGTTGGATCTGATACTGTTAAAACAACAATATAAGTTCCGGTGTTTTCATAAGTGATGTTTGGAGGGAGAAACAACGAACTAGTATCACCATTTCCAAAATTCCAAGTGTAATTGTTATTAATGGTACTTCCATTATCAAAAGATACTGATAAAGGAGGATTTCCACTGAAAGTAGAAGGTATAATTTCTGTAATAGGGTTAGAATTAACGGTTATAATTGTCTGATCGGTGGCGGAACAATTATTGGCATCTGTACCTATAATAGTGTAGGTATTCGAACTAGTTGGGGTGAAAGGATTTCCGTTTGTTATTCCATTGTCCCAACTATAGTTAATGGCTCCAGAGCCATTTAAGATGACTTGAGCTCCTTCACAAACAGTTTGGGGGGATCCTGCTCCAACTGTTGGTAATAGATTAACAAAAACGGTAACAGTGTCTTGACCGATACATCCATTAGTATTTCCGGTAACAGTATATAGTTGTGTGGTTGTAGGAGCGAATCCAACTCCATCTGTAATCCCATTATCCCAAATTAAAGGTGTGGCTCCACTTCCTGTTAATGTAACTTGATCTCCAATACATATGGATTGGCTAATGCCAGCAATAATTGTTGGGGTTGGAGTAATCGTTATTGTTAATGTATCTTCGTCAAATTGATTAGGATTGCTTCCCGTTTCATCATAAAGGTAGATAACGGTATCAGTTGTAAAAATGGTTCCTAAGGGGATTACAACTCCTGTACCAGATGTATCTGAATAGTATTGTGGATTTACTAATGCAATTCCTGTAATTGGTAATGATAATGTAAATGAGTCACAGAGAGAAACATTTGAAGGATTGTCGATACTTAATGGTGTAGTGGTTGCTAATGTAAAATAGAACCCTTCAGTATTTGAAAAATCGTGTTCGAACTCTATTGTTAAAGTTCCTGTACTATCAATCATTGATGGTGAAATTGAGGTTGCACCATTTGTAAAATTACTGTCAGTATCTACTATGAGTTTTAAATTACTCCAGGTGTTAAATCCACTCACATTTGTTAACTCAAAATGGAGGGTAGTTGTTCCAGCAGCTCCTGTTTCTTGACTTTTCCAATGCCTGTCTAAAAGAGTGTTGAGTACGCCAGCATTAACAGTAGGGAAACTAATTGTATCATTTAGGATTAAAGCAGCATTATTATGCCCCCAAATTAAATGACTCATGTCGGTTCCAAAAGCTAGTGGAGTGGTAAAGGTTGTTCCATTGGACATTGTTAGAATGTCACTATCAATTCCTGCCAATTGATTAATACTTTTAGATGTCCTTTGATCTTGATCAGTTAAGTCATCTCTAGAGATGCCTGCAATATCAAAGTTGTAGCCAGTATTTAATGTTGCGTCCCAAATAGAATTTCCTACAGATGAATTATAATTTAAAGAAGTTCCATTAATACCTAAAGTCATACCATATTTGATAGCAAGGTAGCTTTCCACTTTGTTTTGCTCAATTGCAGAAAGTGTTTCATTGTAGATTATAACTTCTGCAAAATCAATTTGAGCATTGAATGTGAAATTTACATTTCCTCCTACAGCTAAAACGTTTGTCAAATTTGTATTTAGTGTTCCTGTAATTGGGTTAACAACGTTCTGAAGGCCCATATTCCTCATAGTAGCGGTTGATCCGCCAGTGGTTACAGTTACAATTTGACCCAAAGGATTGAAAGGGAAAGTGCCAATAGTTCGATTACTTAAATTATCATTTGGGAAGTCTAATCGGGGAGAATTTACGCTATTCTCAAAACCAACACGATTTGTTCCTCCATTAATTCCATTTTCCCACTTAAAATAGACTCCAGAGTTATAGTATCTATGAACAAAGAAAATAGTGTTGTTACTTCCATTAAATACGTCACTACCCAATACACTTCTGTCTAATTTATCGGTTGCACCATCAAATTCAATAATTGGATTATAGTTTAAGTCATTTATTCTATAGGTCGGCATTGAAGTAACACTCGTTTGATTTACATCAATACACCCAGGATTGTTTTTTTGGTTAATCCAAGTATCCACGCTGCCACCATTTATTGCAGCAACTCCTCCTAGAGTAACATCATCTTTCGCATCAAGCCAAAGTGTTAAATCAGTAGACACACCTCCTGGTGAAGATTGAGCAAAAGAATTTGCAGTGAATAAAACGGTAAATAGAAGGAATGTTATGGTGTTTTTCATACTGATTAAAATTGCTTTATCAATTTAGATTTTAAAGATACTTAAAATATATGATAGAGTATTGTTTTTCAACACACCACGAAGTTAGCTGCCAATTTCTCACTTTTTGTAGGATAAAAATTTGTCGGATGAAAACAGGAAACGCTTTCTTTTAATTGTAGAGTATGTTCAATGGCTTCATTTTCATTGTTCCCAATAGCTGGAAATGATATAAAAAACAAGAATAGTGTTATTGGGGTGACTATAATTATTAAAACTATTATTCGTTAATTTTGGGGTTCAAATGTTTTAATAAAAAATGGAAGACGAAATAATAAATAGAGTAGAAAATAGCAGCTTAGTTCAGCTTAGTTTGGATGAATTTTATCCAGAAGGAGACCGAGTTTTATTTGATATTAAAGGGTTTTTGAGAGATGAGATTGCTTTAATTGAAAAAGAATTTAGAGCAAAGGTTAAAGAAACAAATTGGTCAGAATTTGACGGGAAATATGTAGGAATTATTTGCTCTGTTGATGCTATAGTTCCATTGTGGGCTTTTATGTTAGTTGCGGCACAAGTTCAGCCCTTTGCTAAAAAAGTGGTTTTTGGAAATAAAGAGGCTTTAGAAAGAGCAATTTTTAGCGATGTGCTTTCAGAGATAGATTACGCCATTTATAAAGATACAACTATAATAGTAAAGGGTTGCGGAAAATATCCAATACCAGAATCCGTAGTGGTAGACTTTTCGGTAAAACTACAGGAGCACGCCAAAAGCATTATGTTTGGAGAGGCCTGTTCAGCTGTTCCTCTATATAAAAGAGCTAAATAGTATAGTTTATTTCTTTAAAGTAGCATTAACAAGAAGAGCGAACTTTATTACAGATGTAATAACCCAAGTATTTTGACCTAATTTAGACATTATTAAACCAAATAAATATGAGACTAATTATTTTTACTTTACTCCTTTCAATTGCTGGGTATAGCAATGGACAATCAATAATATCATCCAATACAAAAGGAGATGTTGCAGCAATTATTAAAGAGACCCATGGAGGGAAAGTGACAGAACAATTACGAAATCGTTTTGCTATTAACACAATTCATGGTATCGATTATGTTTCATTTATTGCAAAAGCTTCAACTTCATTTAACAAAGAAAAATTGGTTAAGAGTGGTGTTTTGGTTGGTGCTAAAACCGGAGCAATTGTTAGTGTTAAATACCCTTTAGCAGATTTAGCTAGCATTGAGTTTAATTCTAATTTTTCGATGTTGCAGATTGCTGGTAAGATTAAACCAATGTTGAACAAAGTGCCAGGCGATGTTCGAGCAGACAGTGTTTGGGCAGGTTATGGACTTCCTCAAGGTTACTCCGGAAAGGATGTTTTGATAGGGATTACAGATTGGGGATTTGACTATTCCTCACCAATGTATTATGATACCCTTTTACAGAATTCGCGTATTTTGGCGGCATGGGATCAGTTTAAAACTTCTGGACCTGCTCCTGCTAATTATCCGTATGGAACTGAGTATTCTACACCAACTGAATTAGCACTTGCTCAAGCTGATACTGCAAATATATATTCTTATGCTACACATGGATCTCATGTGGCAGGAATCGCTGGAGGATCTGGTTCTGGAACACCATATAGAGGCATTGCTTTTGAATCGAATTTTTTGTTCACTACATTTTTGGTAGACGAATCATCCGTACTTGATGCTTGGGACTGGATGTATAATAAGTCGCTTGATGAGGGTAAGCGTTTAGTGATCAATATGAGTTGGGGACTTTACCATATGGATGCAATTGACGGGAGCTCGCTTCTGAGTCAAGCGCTTGACAATTATTCGGCTTTAGGTGTTGTCTTTGTTTCATCAGCAGGGAATAATGGTTCTGTAAATTTTCATGTCCAAAAGAACTTTACAGCAGATATGCTGTACTCTCGAGTTCAATTTTATAATTCTGCTTCACTATCAACATTATGGGGACAAAGTATTCATATGTGGGGAGAGCAAGGCGAGTCATTCGGAGCTGGAATTCAACTTTACAGCGGATCAACATTGGTGGGAGAAAGCCCACTATATTCTACGGCAACTACAATTAATTACGTTGATTCTTTTGTTGTTGCGAATACGGATACCGTTTGGTTTAACCTGTCAGCAGATGCTGTGCACCCTTCTAATAATAGGCCTCAGATTCGCTTACGAGTGAAACTTCCAACATCAGGATACAAAGTTGTATTAAAATCTGGAGCAGCATCAGGAACAGTTCATTATTGGAATGTAACTGAGCTTACCTCAGACGTAGGTAACTGGGGGATGCCTTTTTCAACTTTCGCTGTACCAGGAATAAGCTTAACTGCTGGAGATAAGACATATGGAATTGGGGCTCCAGCATGCTCTTATTCTTGCATGACTGTGGCTGCTTACGCTGCAGAGTTTGTGGTTAACGGGTCTTTGTATGGAGGACAATTCGCCAGTTTCTCAAGTGTTGGGCCATTAATAAACAACACTTTAAAACCAGACATTTCTGGCCCTGGAGTTTCTGTTGCCTCATCGATTTCTTCTTATACAGACAACAATTTTAGTCAAATAACTTCTGTGATGTTTAATGGCAGAACCTATCCATTTGCACGTTTTAGCGGAACATCTATGTCTAGCCCAGTTGTTGCTGGAGTTGTTGCACTTATTTTAGAAGCAAATCCTTATTTATCACCTCAGCAGATAAAAGATATTATTAAACAAACTGCGCGATTAGACCAGTATACAGTTCCTAGCCCTCCTCATAGTACTAAATGGGGCTGGGGAAAAGTGAATGCTCATGCAGCAATTGTTTTAGCATTAAATACGACTGGGATTCAGGAATTAAAGGAAGAACCAACGTGGGACATCTTTCCTAACCCAACTTCTGGGAAAGTAACAATATCAAACTTACTGGGGGATGTTCAATCGCTTCAAGTTTTTGATTATACTGGGAAACTACAAACGGTTAAGCGAATTGGGTCAGTTTTTAATCTTAGTCAATTAGCTTCCGGAATATATATTGTAAGAATTGTTCGTGAAAATAAGGTGGAGCAACGAAAGTTAGTAAAGCTTTAGGAGAATTGAGACTGAGCAGTTTCTGAGCTAGAGATAATCTTTTGATTACTGTTTTCGAAACGAGAAGTAATATTGAGCGAAAACAAAAAAATCTTTATGCAGTCTAATTAATATTAGATTGCATAAAGATTTTTTTATAATGAGGTTAAGTAGTAATAAAGAGCTTACTTGCTTAACATTCTATCAGCAACTTCCTTAGCGTCAAGGCAATATTTGTCATCACCTTTTAATTTCCATTCGCCAGTTTTTTCAATATAAAATTTAACTGTTTTCTCAACAACTGCGGCATAACCACCATAAGTTTCAAGCATTTTTTGTACTTCTTCTAAGTAGTCGCTTTTACTTAGCTCATCAGTTTTAACAAGGTCCCATTGTTTGTTAATGCGTTTAGCATTTTCTTTGTAAACAGGGCTTTCTGATTTGTGTGCCATTAAAAAAAGAGAAAGTGCTTTTGCTTCTGGAGATGGTTTTTCTGTGTTATTATTCATGATCTGATATGTTGTTTAAATAACCTCTATTTTTTAAGAGGCTTTAGGTGTGTTTGGCTAAGTGTATTTGTTATTTCTAGTAAGCTCTTTTATCTATTCCTTCAACGTAATAAATAAATGCTCTGTTAATTACTTGGTTTCCTCCTGGGGTAGGATAGTTTCCAGTAAAATACCAATCACCCTTATGATCAGGACAAGCAGCATGTAAACCTTCAATACTTTGATAAACGATGTCAACTTCAGCAGTAATATGCTTTGGTGTTAAAAGCTCAGATATTTTTTTAGAAATTTCTTCGGCAGTAAAGGGAGCATAAATATCTTTTACGTTATTAATTATTTCTTCTTTTGGTAAGTCTGCCTGAGCCTTACACTTTTGGTAAGTTTCCTCAATAATATGCTCTTTACCTTGATCTTTTAATAAAGCTATCGCTGCTTGGAAAGCAATAAAGCCTCCCATTTTTGCCATATCAATTCCGTAACAATCTAAATAACGAATTTGAGGGGCAGAAGAAACAACAATAATTTTTTTAGGATTTAATCGATCTAAAATATTTAATATACTTTTCTTTAAAGTTGTACCTCTAACAATGGAATCATCAATAATTACCAAGTTGTCGGTAGGGTAAACACTTCCGTAAGTTATATCATAAACGTGAGCAACTAAATCATCTCGACTATCATCTTGAGTAATAAAGGTTCTAAGTTTAGCATCTTTAATGGCAATCTTCTCCATCCGGTTTCTTAATGCTAAAACCTCTTCTAATTGCTCGTCAGTAGGGTTATCTCCTAACGCTTTTATTTTTTCTAATTTAATTTTGTTTAATACTTCCTGCATTCCTTTCATCATACCGTAAAACGAAGTTTCGGCAGTGTTTGGGATAAAAGAGAAAACTGAATTTTTTAAATCGTTTCCAATTGAGTTTAATACTTGCGGAACAACATTTTTACCAAGTTGTTTACGCTCTTTATAAATGTCTTTATCGCTTCCTCTTGAGAAATAAATACGTTCAAATGAACAAGACATTTTTTCTAAGGGTTCAAGAACCTGCTTCATAGAAACATCACCATCTTTTTTAATGATTAAAGCATGTCCCGGATCAATTTCTTTAACAGATTCAATAGGCACATTAAAGGCTGTTTGAATTACGGGTCTTTCAGAAGCAACAACAACTACTTCATCATTTTGATAATAAAATGCTGGTCTAATTCCTGAAGGATCTCTTAAAACAAAAGCATCCCCATGGCCAAGTAATCCTGCCATAGTATAACCACCATCCCAATCAATAGCTGAGTTTTTAAGTATGTTTTGAATGTCTAAGTTTTGAGCAATTAGTTTTGATATTTCTTGTCTTGTATGCCCTTCAGCTTTGTATTTTTCGTAAAGCTCTTGGTTTTCTTCATCTAAAAAGTGCCCAATTTTTTCCATTACCGTAACCGTATCCGATTTTTGTTTGGGGTGTTGTCCTATTTCAACTAATATTTTAAAAAGTTCATCAACATTCGTTAAGTTGAAGTTTCCTGCAACTACTAAGTTCTTAGTCATCCAATTATTTTGTCTCAAAAACGGATGACAAAGTTCAATACTATTTCCACCAAAAGTTCCGTAACGTAAATGGCCTAAAGATAATTCGCCAGTAAAGGCAACATTTTTCTTTAACCAACCTGCATCTTTCATTAATGCAGGATCTTCATCTACTACAGCTTGAAACTTGGCATTAATTTTACCAAAAATTTCTTTTATGGGTTGTTGGTCATTTGATCTGTATCGACTAATGTATCGTTCTCCTGGATCAACATCAAATTTAATGTTGGCAATTCCAGCACCATCCTGCCCTCGGTTATGTTGTTTTTCCATTAACAAGTACATTTTATCCAACCCGTAAGTTGCTGTTCCGTACTTTTTGATGTAATAATCTAAAGGTTTTAGAAGTCTTACTAATGCAATACCACATTCGTGCTTGATAGCGTCACTCATAATTTATTTTTTAGCCGTGAAATGAAGTGCAAAAGTAAGCTATTATTTTTGAGTTTTAGGCAAAAAAATAGCTGTGAAATTGAATTCTCACAGCTATTTTTTAATAAGTATTTAGGTTATTTTACTTTCTCTTTTCCTGCTGCATCCCAAGCGCCAATTCCTCCAATTAAATTATAAACAGCAGTAAAGCCCATTTCCTTCATTTGTTTGGTTGCTTTTCCACTTCTACCACCAGATTTACAATAAACGTAAACAGGCTTGTTCTTATCTAATTTTTCTAGTTGAGTATTAAAATCGTTGTCAAAAAAGTTCATTTTTGTCGCTCCTTTAACAATTCCGCTTGCCCATTCATCAGGAGTTCTAACATCTAAAACTTGACCTTCACCTTTAGCAATTAATTCGGAAAATTCTGCAACATTAATATCTTTGCTAATGGTTTCATTTTCTTGCTCAACAGTAGCAACCTTCTCTTCGGAACTTGTCGGTTCTACATTGTTTGAACAACTCATTGCTGTTAATGATAACCCTAAAGGAATTATAAATAATAATTTTCTCATTTTTATTTTTTAATTAGGTATTCAAAGTCTTCAAAATCAATGTCTCCACTAAATATTTTTATTGATTTTTTGATCAATTCTTCAGCTTTTTCAGATGAATATCCTAAACCAATTGCATAACGATTGACCATTCCCAGTTCTGCCTCATCAATAATATGATCTGCAAAAATCACTTTAAAAAAATCAAACATACGTTGCATGCGCTCTTCAGAACTTACAATAGTTCTAAGAGGATATTTTTTTGGCGACTCAATAATTTCCTGATATTCTTCTTCAGAGATATCAAGTTTGCGAGCAAACCGTTCTACTTTACTTTTTTCTTCAGGGTTAATTTCACCATCTACAAGTGCTAAATTTACGATAGCTGCAAAATGAGCAAGATTGTTTCTGTGCTCGCTCGATTGGTATAGATCTAATATTGACATTTTTAATTATTTAAGTTTATTGGGCAAAGTAAATCATAAAAACAATAGAGTGGTTAAAGCTACTACAACAAAATTTAACTTTTTTGAATAATAATGTGTTAATCGGCTTTTGTTTTAAATTTATCGCTAGCAAAATCGCCAATTAGCCAGCCCATTAGAGTGCCATAACCTACACTTGTGTAACAATTTGCTGTAATATTGCAAGTGCCTGAAGTACATCCTATAAAATACCAATACAAGAAGCCTCCGGCTGCCCCTAATAGAGCAACAAGAAATGCTATTTTATGGTTTTTAATCCATTTCATAGTTTATGAAAACTTGTTCCAACCTCCACCATTATATGCTTCAATTCCTTTGCTTTTTAACATTGAGGTAGCTCGCCCACTTCTCATCCCTGAAGCACAACAAAGCACTATCGGTTTGTTTAATTTTTTTATGCTTTCAATTTTCCCTCCAATTTTATCTAAAGGAATATTTTGAGAATTTTTTGGTTTTCCATTGGAGTATTCTGTAGGTGTTCGCACATCAATTAAAATTGTACCATTAGCAATTAATTCATGACAATCTACTTTCGGACCTAGTCCAAATATTTTTCTTAAAAAGCTCATCTCTTGTTTCTTTTAAACCATTTGCATAGCAACGATATTCCATCCACCACCATTGTAAATATCTTCTACTCCGTTAGCAGCTAAAAAATCCACAGCTTGTCCACTTCTTCCGCCAGATTTGCAGCACAATACCAAAGGCTTCTTCATTGCCTTAAACTCCTCAATTCTGTTAGGAACATCTCCTAAAGGAATATTGATAGAACCTTCTACCATACCCATTTCGCATTCAGAAACTTCTCTTACATCAACTATCGTTGCTTCTTTTAAATTTATATTTTCCATAATTTATATTTTTTAATGTGGTAATTTATTTTTTAATAATCCGTAAATAATAACTCCAACTATTGCACTTGCTATTGGTATAATTATGATTGAATATCCTGAGCCTAATAATACATAAAGAGGACCAGGACAAGCTCCAATTAATGCCCATCCTAACCCAAAAAACATTCCGCCAGTTACATTTCCAACTTTATTAAATGGTTTAGGGCTTAGTTTAATAGCTTCTCCTGAGAGTGTTTTTATATTGAATTTTTTAATAATAAGAAGGCTAATAGCGCCAACAAAAACTGCAGACCCAATGATTCCATACATGTGGAATGATTGAAACCTAAACATTTCTTGAATTCTAAACCAAGAGATAGCCTCTGATTTTACAAGAATAATTCCAAATAGAATTCCGAGAAGTGTGAATTTTAAATATTTCATTTTTTAAAAAATTAAAGGAAACAATAGGTGAGTCATTAGTAGTCCCCCAATAAAGAATCCTATTACGGCAACCAATGAACCAATGTTTAACATTGACAATCCCATAATAGCATGACCTGATGTGCAACCATTCGCATATCTTGTTCCAAAGCCTATAAATAGTCCGCCCATTATCATTGTAATTACATTTGGAAAACTAGTGTTCCAGTTATAGATTTCAGAAGGAATAAAGCCTGTAAAATTTGTAATCCCTAATTGTGAAAGGTCTTTTTTAGTTGATTCGCTTATTAAAACCTCATAGTTTAAATCTGCAACCAAACCTGTTATAATTCCGCCTAAGACTATACCTACGACAAAGAATAAGTTCCAAGACTCTTTTTTCCAATCATAATTAAAGAAAGGAATGCCTTTTACTGGCAGGCAAGCAGCGCATAAATGTTTAATGCTGGACGATATACCAAGCCCTTTATTACCAACTATAAGTAATAAGGGAATAAATAATCCAATGAGTGGGCCAGTAAAATACCATGGCCATGGGTCAGTAATAAAATTCATGTTTTTTTAATTCATTTCTGATGAGCAAACCCAATCAGATGTTTTTAATTTATCATTATCTTTCATTGCGGAGAAACCTCCTTCTATGTTTATTAAATTTTTGAATCCGTTGGCTTGTAGTATTGAAATTGCAATTACCGAACGGTAACCTCCAGCACAATGCACATAATATTCTTGATCTTGAATAGTTCCATGATTATCCATCATGCTGTCTAGTGCTGAGTGTGTTAAAGCATCGTGAACAAGGTGTTCAGAGAAATGCTCAGTTTCTTTTCTCACATCAAGTACATTGATTTTTTCAGTTGCCATTTTTTCTGCAAACCCTTCATTTGTAACACTTTTAACTGACACCGTTTGTTCTCCTACAGCTTTCCAAGCGTCAATACCTCCTTTAAGAAAGCCTTGAGTATTATCATAACCAACTCTAGATAACCTTGTTATTGCTTCTTCTTCTCTTCCTTCTGAAGTAACAATGATGATTGACGTGTTAATATTTTCTATTAGGGTTCCTACCCAAGGAGCAAAACCACCATCTAACCCAATAAATAAGGAATTGGGAACATGTTCTTTAATAAAATCAGCTGTAGGTCTTACGTCCAACATTAAAGCACCATTGTGGGCTAAAACTTTAAATTCTTCAGCAGATAAACCTCTTTTACCATCAGATAAAATAGCATCATAACTCTTGTTTATACCTTTGTTCATTCCAACATTTTTCGGAAAATATTGTGGAGGAGTGGCTAAACCTGTTGTCACTTCTTTAACAAACTCTTCTTTTGTCATATCAGCTCTTAACGCATAGTTGGTTTCTTTTTGATTTCCTAAAGTATCAAAAGTTTCAGAACTCATATTTTTACCACATGCTGAACCAGCGCCATGAGCAGGATAAACGATAATATCATCTGGTAAAGGCATTATTTTATTTCTTAAAGAATCAAATAAATGTTCTGCTAAATCATCTTGAGTAACATCCGATTTTACTGCTAAATCTGGTCTTCCAACATCACCAATAAACAATGCATCACCGGTAAAAATGCAAGGCGTTTCTCCTTCAGCATCGATTAATAAATAAGAGGATGATTCCATTGTGTGGCCTGGAGTGTGTAATAATTTAAGTGTAATATCTCCTACTTTAAATTCTTCTCCATCAATTCCTGAATGGAAATCAAATTCTGTTTTAGCATTAGGCCCAAACACTATTTTTGCCCCTGTTTTTTTAGCTAAATCAACATGTCCAGAAACAAAATCAGCATGAAAGTGTGTTAAGAAAACGTATTTTATTTTTGCACCCCTATTGTTTGCTTTTTCAATATATGGTGTTGTTTCTCTTAATGGATCTATGATAACTGCTTCTCCATTTGATTCGATGTAGTAAGCCATTTCGGCTAAACAGCTTGTAAATATTTGTTCTACGTACATAATTTCTCTTTTAATTTAAAAATAACTCTTTAATTAATATGTATGCTCCCATAATGAGAACAAACCAGCCAAACCCTTTTTTAAGTTTAGCGCCTTCTATTTTGTGTGATAATTGATTCCCTATAAAAATTCCCAATGATGCTAATGCAGTAAAAATAAGAAGTAGAGTCCAATCTATTTCTAGTGTTTGAACATCTCCTAAAAAGCCAATCAATGATTTTGCTGCAATAATTGCTAAAGATGTTCCTACAGCTTTTTTCATAGGTAACTTACTCAACATCACTAGAGCAGGAATGATTATAAACCCTCCTCCAGCACCAACCAAGCCTGTTAGAGCTCCCACAAAAAGGCCTTCAATTAAAATTAATGGATAATTGAATTTTTGTGGCTGGGTTTGCTCAACGTCTTTCCTGCCTTTAATCATAGAAACCGAAGCCAAAATCATTAATATGGCAAACAGACCCATCACTAAAATCCTTTTAGTTAAGATAAATTGTTCTAAAGTGAATATTTCATCAGGTATAGCTGGGACTAAAAATCTTCTTGTGATATAAACAGCAAAAATTGCCGGAAGGCCAAAAATAATAGCTGTTTTCATATCAACAAAACCTTGTTTATGTTTGATAGTAGCGCCAATTAAACTTGCCGTTCCTACAACAAACAAAGAATAGGCTGGAGCAGTATCTGCGGCATCTATTCCTAGTAAATACACTAAAATAGGAACGGTCAAAATAGAACCTCCGCCACCTATTAAGCCTAAAGAAAGGCCAATTAAAATTGCTGCTATGTAACCTAAAATTTCCATTTAATTTATTCTTGGCACTTGTCAATACAAGCTACAATTTGAGATAAGCGTTGGTGTTTTAACGAGTAATAACAGTTTTTTCCTGACCGTTCAGAAAGTAAAACACCTTTATTTTTAAGTATACTTAAGTGATGAGAAGCGACAGCTTGTTCAACTTTTAAAGATTCATGAATTTCAGTAACGTTTAATTTCTTATCATCATCTAACATCCCAACAATTGCGATCCGTATAGGGTGGGCAATTGCTTTAAGCATTTCAGATGCAGCTTCTAACTTGTTTATTTCTATCATAACATATAGATATCTATATTTGTAGATGCAAAGATATATATAATATTCTATATATGAGTTAAAACTCTTTTTTTGTTTTAAAATTAGCTACTTTTATAATCCAATACATGACTATGGATAAGATTAAAAACTACATTAACGGAGAGCTTGTTGCCCCTATCGGGAAACAATATTTAGATAACTATAACCCTTCTACTGGATCCGTTTATTCTCTAATTCCTGATTCTGATGAGGATGACATTGATTTGGCGACTAAGGCTGCACAAGCTGCTTTTCCATTATGGAGTAAAACATCAAAAGAGAAAAGAGCAAAAATGTTACAAAAGCTAGCAAGTTTAATTGAGAATAACTTAGATCGTTTTGCAGAGGCAGAATCTAGAGATAACGGAAAGCCACTAAGTTTGGCTAAGCGTGTAGATATTCCTAGAGCTGCTGCAAATTTTAATTTTTATGCAACAGGGATTTTACATTATGCTTCTGAAGCGCATCAAATGGAAGATACAGCTATTAATTATACAACTCGTGAACCGATAGGTGTTTGTGGGTGTATTTCTCCATGGAACTTACCATTATATTTATTTAGTTGGAAAATTGCTCCAGCTTTAGCTATAGGAAATACAGTTGTTGCAAAGCCATCAGAAGTAACTCCATACACTGCATATTTGCTTTCTGAATTATGCATTGAGGCAGGATTACCTAAAGGAGTGTTAAACATTGTACACGGCTTAGGTCATAAAGTTGGTGCTGCTATTATTAAACATGAAGATATACCAGTTATTTCGTTTACTGGGGGAACTGTTACAGGAGCAGAAATTGCTAGGGTTGCTGGTCCAATGTTTAAGAAACTGTCATTAGAATTAGGAGGTAAAAACCCTAATATCATTTTTGATGATTGTGATTTTGAGAAAGCCTTAGGAACCACAATGCATTCTTCTTTTGCTAACCAAGGACAAATTTGTTTGTGTGGGTCTAGAATATTTGTACAAAGAGGAATTTATGATAAATTTAAAACGGCTTTTGTTGACAAAACGAAAAAACTAAAAGTTGGTAATCCTTTTGATGCAGATACCAATTTGGGAGCTGTAGTTTCACAATCTCACATGGAGAAAGTGTTGAGTTACGTTACTTTGGCTCAAGAAGAAGGTGGAACAGTTTTAACTGGCGGACACCAAGTTAAATTAGAAGGAGAACAAGAAAACGGATGGTACATTGCTCCAACAATTATTGAAGGACTATCTTTTGACTGTAGAACAAACCAAGAAGAGATTTTTGGACCTGTTGTTACCATTATGCCTTTTGACACAGTTGAAGAAGTATTGTCTATGGCAAATAGTACTAAGTATGGATTAGCTGCTACTGTTTGGACACAAGATATTACTAAAGCACATAATGTAGCGGCACAATTACATTCTGGTATTGTTTGGGTAAATACTTGGTTGTTAAGAGATTTAAGAACTCCTTTTGGTGGAGTTAAAGCCTCTGGTGTCGGACGAGAAGGTGGATTTAATGCTTTTGAGTTTTTTACAGAGCCTAAGAATGTTTGTATTAAACTATAATGATGTCTAACAAAATTGATAATCAAACATTTTTTAATCAAAATAAAACAGCTCATTGGAACAATGCTCCAATAGTGGTTGCTTGGAAATTTTCTTCTACAGAAAACTTAGGAGCACTTTTGCGGGTATGTGATAATTTTGGTGTAAAAAAAGTAATTTTTGTTGGAGATGAGGAAGATTATAAGTATTCGAAAATTAAAAGAAATGCAACTACTTCGATTAATAAATTGGATTGGAAATTTGTATCTGAAACAGAGTTGTGGAGTGAGTTACCTTTAGAAATAGTAAAAATTGCGGTTGATACTACTTCAGAATCGGTTGAACTCAATCAATATAATTTCAAAGCTTTAGAAAACTCATTTTGTTTGTTCTTCGGAAACGAAACAATTGGTTTAGAGGATGAGGTAATTCAAAAATGTGCTGCATCTATTCATATCCCAATGATAGGAAATAGCTTCTCCATGAATGTGGTTCAAGCTGCTTCGGTTACTTTGTATGAAGCGGTACGACAATCTGTTTTAAAACATTAGAGTTGAGGTTCTATCCAGTCTCCGTGTTCCCTAATAAGATCTATTAAAGAATCAACTGCCTCACTTTCAGGAATGTTTCGTTGCACTACATTTTTTTCTTTGTACAAAGTGATTTTCCCCATTCCAGTTCCAACATAACCATAATCTGCATCAGCCATTTCTCCAGGGCCATTTACAATGCAACCCATAATCCCTATTTTTAATCCTTTAAGATGAGAAGTTACAGCACGTATTTTAGCAGTTGTTTCTTGTAAATCAAACAAGGTTCTTCCACAACTCGGGCATGAAATATATTCTGTTTTAGAAATTCGAGTTCTACTGGCTTGTAAAACTCCAAAAGCTGTTTCGTTTACCGATTTGTCACCACCACAATTTTCTGCAGCAACAAAAACACCATCGCCTAATCCATCAATTAACAAAGCTCCCATATCGGTAGCAGCTTTTAGTTGTAGTTGAGTTAAAGAAAGATCTCCATATGCTCTACCGATTACAACGGGCGTATTACAATCGTTATTTATAAGCTCTATAAACAATTTTCGTTGCTCAGCCATACCATGGTTGTTATATGTGTCAATCATCAAAACGGTTGATGTATCCGTTTTTAACTTTGCAATTAGTTTTTCAGATAAATCAGGAAGTGTTATGTATAGTATGTTTAGTTTTTCAGATAATTCACAGCCATCTAAATAGGATTTCACGTCAACTAACGGGTATCCTTTTTTTGTGTGTGTTAACCATGTTTTATGATTGTAAATAACCCCTAAAGTACCAGGCGTTTCAAAGTCAACACTTTTATTTCCAACAAAAACGTAATCACAAGCAGCATCAGTAATGTTCCATTTGTCTAATGGCACAGAGTAGTTATATCCTAATGCAAAAAATGAAGCAGGAGTAATTTTCTCCTTCCCACAAAAATCAGCCATTACAATGGGTACATTTTTCCCTCCAATATTTAAAATGGAGGTTGCTTTTCTTCTGTTGTACTCAAAAGGTGTAAGTGGATTCTTTACAATTTTTTCAATTGCATCATGCCCAGCTCTATTCTTATATCTTATAAGGATTTCTTGAGCTACAGGTATTTCAAACTCTGGTTCTTCAGTTAACGAGACGCGTATGGTATCGCCTAGACCATCTTCCAATAATGCTCCTATTCCTACTGCCGATTTTATTCTGCCATCCTCAGCTTCTCCAGCTTCAGTTACTCCCAAGTGCAAAGGATAGTTCATCCCTTCTTCTTGCATTTTGTTAACGAGTAAACGGTAAGCCTGTACAACAACTTGTGTGTTACTCGATTTCATTGAGAGCACAATTTCATGGTAATCTTGTTCTCTACAGATCCGTAAAAATTCTAAAGCTGACTCTACCATTCCAATAGCAGAGTCACCGTATCGACTCATAATTCTGTCCGAAAGAGACCCATGGTTCGTGCCAATTCGTAAAGCAGTTCCGTGTTTTTTACAAATTTTTATGAGTGGAATTAATCGTTTTTTAATTCGTTCTAATTCAGCCGCATAAGATTCGTCTGTATATTCTAGCTCTTCAAATTTCTTTTTATCAGCGTAATTTCCTGGGTTTATTCTAACTTTCTCAACAATGGCAGCTGCAATTTCTGCTGCATTTGGTGTAAAGTGTATATCTGCAACAAGCGGAACGTTGTAACCTCTTGCTTTTAATTCAGCTTTAATGTTAGCTAAATTTTCTGCTTCTTTTTTACTTGGAGCTGTTATGCGTACAATCTCACAGCCGGCATCTATCATCCGCACAGCCTGATCAACAGTAGCTTTCGTGTCCATAGTGTCGGTGGTAGTCATGGATTGTACTCGAATTGGGTTGTTACCACCAATGCCGATATTTCCAACCATTACTTCTCTTGATGCTAATCTACTATAGTTGGTTAAACTATTACAATAATTTGCTGATGTACTCATAGTTACAAAAATATGATTTGTTGTATAATATCGTTGTTTTTACAAAAATATTCTTTTGCCGCTTATAAAAAACACGGCCACTTATAAGTTAAGGTTAGTAACTCATGTGTTGTTGTAGGGTAATTCTTTTTAATAGTTGTATTATTACATTAGAATTTCAAAAATTAGACGTTATGAGAAAAATAATATTCCTTTTTATTCTTTTAATAAATTTTAGCAATCTATATTCTGGAAACCCTAACAAAGGCGTTAAGAAGGATGCTGCACCAACATCTGCTGCGGGATGTTCTAATGCAGTTGCAAGTGCTAATTTACAATTAAATAATGTTCGGGCTCGTATCGATGGAACTGGGGGAGCTTTATGGTTGGATAGAGCCGGAGGCTTTTCTGCTTATGAAGTCCCTAAACGAAACAATGTTGATGACCCAAAATATACTTCAATATATTCAGGAGCTTTATGGATGGGAGGAACAGATGTAAATGGTCAAATTAAAATAGCAGGAGTTACATTTAGATCTGGAAATGATTTTTGGCCAGGACCTTTAGATCCAACTACCGCTGAAGTAAGTTCTGCAGAATGTTCTGTTTTTGATCAGTATTGGGGAGTATCGCGATCTCAAGTGAATGAATTTGTAGCTCATTATGAATGTACTCAAGACCCTAACTGTGATGTTTCTCTTGAGTTTTCAGGGTATCAAATTCCTGATGTTATACGAGAATGGCCCGCTAAAGGAAATGTTGTTCAAAAAGGTGGTGCTGGTCCGACTTATGATGTAACTGAGCATTTAGCTCCTTTTTTTGATAGAGATGGAGATGATTTCTATGATCCTGATGCTGGAGATTATCCAAAGTATGATTTGATAGGAGATATTGATTGTAGAACAACTAGAGATCTTAGATTATTTGGAGATACAACTATTTGGTTTGTTTTTAATGATAAAGGAAATGTTCATACTGAAACT
>JASJIW010000019.1:0-108296 GCA_037624665.1 Flavobacteriales bacterium | reverse complement strand
GGTAAATACGAAACAGAAGATCAAATTGTTGCAGCAAAGTATTTAGCATCACTTCCTTATGTTGATGGTAGTAGAATAGGAATATTTGGATGGAGCTATGGTGGTTATATGTCATCTTTGTGTATTACAAAAGGAGCTGATATTTTTAACACAGCAATAGCTGTTGCACCAGTTACCAATTGGAGATATTATGATAACATATATACAGAGCGTTACATGCAAACTCCTCAAGAAAATGCAAGCGGATATGATTACAACTCTCCAATTAACCATGTAGAAAAGTTAAAAGGAAATTATTTATTAATTCATGGAATGGCAGATGATAATGTACATTATCAAAATGCAGTAGAAATGAGCGCAGCATTAATTAAAGCAAATAAACAGTTTACAGAGATGATGTATCCTAATAAAAATCATGGTATTTATGGTGGTAACACTAGGCTCCATCTATATACTTTAATGACCAATTTCATTTTAAAGAATTTATAGTAATTTAGACACTTTCAAAATAAAAAATCAATTATGGCTACAAATTTAGAATTGGATAATCAAGAACAACTGTTCGGACATCCTAAGGGATTATTTATTTTATTTTTCACAGAGATGTGGGAACGTTTTTCTTATTATGGAATGAGAGCAATCTTAGTATTGTATATCATTTCAGAAGTAGATCAGAAGAATCCCGGATTAGGTTGGTCACAAGGGGAAGCACTTGAATTGTATGGTTGGTATACTATGTTAGTTTATGTGTTGTCTATACCTGGAGGTATTATTGCAGATCAATTATTGGGTCAGAAAAAGACTGTTTTACTAGGTGGGATTTTATTGTGTTTCGGGCACGGTGTTTTAGCTATTGAAGAGATGTGGGCATTTTACTCAGGATTAGTTTTAATTATTTTAGGTGTAGGTTGTCTTAAACCTAATATTTCTACAATGGTTGGTGGCCTTTATAAGAAAGGTGATGTTAGAAGAGATAAAGGATTTACCATATTCTACATTGGTATTAATATTGGAGCTTTCTTATCAAGTATTATTGTCGGTTATGTCGGAGAGGTACACGGATGGCACTATGGATTTGGATTAGCTGGAATAGGAATGTTATTAGGGCTTTTAATATATATAGTTGGACAAAAACATTTAAAAGGAGTTGGTGAATTTATTGGTAATAATAAAGATCAAGCAGCTAAAAGTAAAGCACCATTGACCAAAATAGAAAAGGATAGGGTTTCAGTAATGTTATTGTCTTTTGCTATTATTATTGTTTTTTGGGGGGCATTTGAACAGGCTGGAGGTTTAATGAACATCTATACATTGGAAAAGATTGATAGAAGCTTTTTCGGAATGATAATTCCAGCTTCAATATTTCAATCAGCTAATGCCTTTTTTATTATTGTATTAGGAACAACAGTTGCTGGTTTCTGGGCTAAAAGACAGTTAAAAGGAAAAGAAGCTTCTACATTATTTAAAATGGCTCTTGGTGTTATAATTATGGGTACTGGATTTTTAGCAATGTCAGCTGCCTCAATGCAAGCAGATTCTGCTGCTGATGGTAAAGGAGCAATGATATTCCTTATTATCGCATACTTATTCCATACAATTGGCGAGCTATTTGCATCACCAACTGCACTTTCTTTTATTACTAAGTTAGCGCCAGCTAAATATGCTTCTTTAATGATGGGAGCTTATTTTGCTGCAACAGGGTTTGGAAGTAAATTGGCAGCATTTGTTGGTAGTTTAGCTGAAGGTGCTGGTGAGTTTCAAATTTTTACTGGTATTTTTGTATTTACCTTATTATTTGGAGGATTGATATTAGCAATATTAAAACCATTAAAAAGATTAACGCATGGGGCAGAAGATATAGAAGGTTCAACTAACGAAGAAGCAGAAGGATTTGAATTAGCAGATAAAGAAATATAATTATGAGCACTACAACAAAAGAAAATTTTTTTGATTCAAACGTCTTAGGTCATCCATCAGGATTATTTGTATTGTTTTTTACAGAAATGTGGGAACGTTTCTCTTTCTATGGAATGAGAGTTCTATTGGTTAACTTTTTAACAATGGCTGTCATTGGTTCAAATCCAGGTTGGGAATGGACAGCAGAAAATGCAATGGCATTATTCGGAACTTATGCGGGTTTATTATACTTAACACCTATTTTAGGAGGTATTATAGCAGATAAATTTATTGGATATCGTTGGGCAGTTGTTGTTGGTGCCTTATTAATGACAGCAGGGCATGCTTCTATGGCTATAGAGACTGAATTTTCTTTATATTTTGGTTTAGCTTTATTGGTTATTGGTACTGGATTCTTTAAACCAACCATGACTTCAATAATTTCTGAAATGTATAAAGATACTCCTGAGAAGAAAGATGGTGCTTATACTATTTTTTATATGGGAGTTAATGCTGGTGCATTCTTCGGAATGATGTTGTGTGGTTATTTAGCAGAAAAAATAGGTTGGTCTTGGGGCTTTGGACTAGCTGGATTTTTTATGTTGTTGGGAACATTGCAGTTTTGGTTATCTAAACCATTATTTGGAATGATAGGGGAGTTGCCATCCAAAATTAAAGCAGCAAAAGCATTAGAGAATAAGCAAAATAATGAAGAAGTTAAAGAAGAAATCAATCCGAATCCTTTTACTAGAGTAGATATTATTTTAACTGTTATTACGGCTATTATTGGGTTGAGTTATTTGTTGAATGACCCGATCTCAAAAATAGGAGGTTTTAATATGTTTAACTTCGAATTAATGGGATTAGCTGGACAAAACGTTATAGTGATTGTTGGTTTAATTTTGTTTGTGTTTTTAGTTTTTACGAGAATTTTTAGATATGAAAAAGTAGTAAGAGATAGAATGATTGCTTTTGTAATCTTTGCATTTTTTACAGTTTTCTTTTGGTTATCTTTTGAACAAGGAGCATCTTCGCTAGTCTTGTTTGCACGAGATTCGGTAGATAGAATAATGACAGGGAGTGCTGCAACAGCATACAATGTTATTAATACGCTGCTAACTATTGTCCCTTTAGGAATTATAACTTATGTATTGGTTTTATTATGGAAAAGAACATTTAAAAAGATTCCAGGATCCAATATTGTTTTAGCTATTTGCTTCGCAGGATTATGGATAATTGTTGGTTGGATGTTAAATAGAGATTTTAATACAAAATCTTATGAGGTTAGTTATACTTCCTATCAGGGAGATCCTATTATGGATGAGGGAACAAATAAACAAAAAGTAAATGATAAAGATGAGTTACTTTTTGTTCATATTCCAATTACAACAGGGACAGTAGTACCCGAAGGAAAAGAAATTTATACTGAAACAGTAACTATTGGGGAACAATTAGAACTTCTTACGGGAGATAAAATTAGGATTTTACATAAAAATAATGAAAAAACGGAGTTTTCTTATTTGGATGAATTAGCATTTGAAAAAGCAATTAAAAATGCAAAGGAAAGAGGCGTAAATGATGAAATAATTAATGCAGAAGTTCTTCGAGCAAAAGGAAATGAAGTAGAAATAACGGTAAGTTGGTTTAGTATATTGAATTCATTTTTCATTATTGCTTTTGCTTCGTTATTCTCTAAATGGTGGGAAAGCAAGTATAACCCTTCTGCTGTTGGAAAATATGCTTTAGGTTTAATTATCATGGCAGTTGGATTTGGATTATTGGCTTATGGTTCTTATGGAGTTCAGGAAGGTGTAAAAGTTAGCATGATTTGGTTAGTCTTTGCTTATTTATTCCATACGCTTGGAGAGCTTTGTTTATCTCCTGTGGGATTATCTTATGTTTCTAAATTGGTGCCTGCACGAATGATTGCATTTATGTTTGGAATGTGGTATTTGGCAATAGCTATAGGAAATAAATTGGCAGCAGTAGTTGGAGGTCAAATTGATGCGATTACGGAGGAATACTCTTTATCCGTTTTCTTTTTAATTTTTACAATTGTTCCTTTGGTTGCAGGTTTATTAATATTAGCTCTAAACCCTCTTATGAAAAAATTAATGCACGGAGTAAAATAATAAATTTAAACTTGGTATAGAATTTGATTTAAAACATCAAAAAAACTTAATAAATGAAAACATTTAAAACAACAATACTTTTATTAATGATGATAGCAATGTCATCAGTTAAAGCTCAATCTGGAGTAGTAAAAAGCGATTATAAGGCACATGCAAAAGGCTGGTTAGTTGATATTAATGAAGCCTATGCTTTATCTGAAAAAACAGGTAAACCAATTTTGGCAAACTTTACAGGTACAGATTGGTGTGGATGGTGTGTTAAATTAAAAAGAGAGGTTTTTGATACTCCTGCTTTTAAAGCTTGGGCAGAAAAAACTGTTGTTTTAATTGAATTAGATTTTCCAAGAAAATTTCAATTACCAGAAAACATTAAACAACAAAATTACAATTTGGCAAAAGCATTTAATGTAACTGGTTATCCAACTATTTGGGTGTTTAACTTAGGTAAAGATGAAAAAGATCAATTTACTATTGATGCATTAGGCAAAACTGGCTATGTTAGAGGTACCAAGGCATTTATTAGTGGAGTTGATGCGATGATCGTTAAAGGGAAAAAGTAAGACTTATTTATACAAAAAGACCTGAGTGATATCACTCAGGTTTTTTTGCATTTTTTTTAAAAAGACTTAATCTTTAAAAAGATCTCCAGCTTCTTTCCAGAGTGAATCGTTTGGATTTGGTTTTGCTACAATCACTAATGGTTCTTTTCCGACAGGGTGTAAAAACTCTATTTTTCGAGCATGTAAAGAAATAGAAGCATCTGGATTTGAACGGTTAAATCCATATTTCAAATCTCCTTTAATAGGGCAACCAATAGTAGATAACTGTACTCTAATTTGATGATGCCTTCCTGTTAAAGGTTTAATATTAAGTAAATAGAAATTGTTGAATTTATGAATTATTTTAAACTCTAATTCAGAGCGTTTTGCATCTTTAAATTCATGGCTATAAGCCATAGATTTATTCTTTATATTATTCTTTTTTAAATAATGGACAATTGTATCTTCATTTACAGGCGGTTTATTTTTTACAATAGCCCAGTATGTTTTTTGAATTTCTTTATCATGAAACATTTTGTTCATTCGAGTTAATGCCTTCGTTGTTTTTGTAAAAACAATTATCCCACTCGTTGGTCTATCAATTCTATGCGGACTTCCTAAAAATACATCGCCCGGTTTGTTGTCTTTTATTTTAATATAATCCTTAACAATATCAAGAAGTGGTTTATCACCAGTCTTATCTCCTTGTACAAGATCCCCTGATCGTTTATTTATAACAATAAGGTGGTTATCTTCAAATAACACGTCAATATTCGGTAACTGCTGTGACATTTCTAATATTGTTCTTTTTCGTTAGGAAAATCTTGAGACTTCACATCTTTAATATAAGATTCAAAAGCACCTTTCATTTCTTCATAAAGATTATGGTATCTTCTTAAAAAACGAGGGCTAAAATCGCGTGTAATTCCCAACATGTCGTGTACAACTAATACTTGACCATCAACACCGTTTCCAGCACCAATGCCAATTACTGGTATTTTAATTGCTTTAGCAACACGAGTTGCTAATTCAGCAGGTATTTTTTCTAAGACTAAAGCAAAACAACCCGCTTCTTCTAATAATTTAGCGTCAGCAATTAGTTTTTCAGCTTCTTCATCTTCCTTTGCTCTAACTACATAAGTACCAAACTTATATATTGACTGGGGCGTTAAACCTAAATGTCCCATTACAGGAATTCCAGCAGAAAGAATACGATTTACAGATTCTAATATTTCATCTCCACCTTCCATTTTAACAGCATGTGCACCAGATTCTTTCATTATTTTAACAGCAGAGGCTAGGGCTTCTTTAGAATTCCCTTGATAAGTACCAAAAGGCATATCAACAACCACTAGAGCACGTTCTACAGCTCTAATTACAGAGGATGCATGGTAGATCATTTGATCTAATGTAATAGGCAATGTTGTTTCGTGTCCAGCCATTACATTGGAGGCAGAATCGCCAACCAGTATAATATCGATACCTGCACTATCAATAATTTTTGCCATAGAAAAATCATATCCCGTAAGCATTGAAATTTTTTCATTTCGTAACTTCATTTCTTGAAGTATGTGAGTTGTTACTCTTTTTATATTATTTGCATGGATAGACATGAGCCTTTAGTTTTAATTTAGTTACCGTTTAATCTTAATAAATACCATTGGTATATTTTATTTAACGCAAAGCTACAAATTATAGTCGTTTCTCATTTAAAATGATATTTTTGTATACATATAAAATTATTTATTATGAGTAAGTTATCTATTGGAGTAATATTGTTAATGGCTATAGGATTTTTTTCTTGTGAGACAGACATTGATGTAAATGCCGAACCTACTGACATTACAGTTGTTTATGGATTGATAGACCCTGTAGATACCGTTCATTATTTAAAAATTAATAAAGCTTTTCTTGGTGAAGGCAGCGCGTTAGATTTAGCAGCTAACTCAAGTAACTACACATATGCAGACAATGAATTGGATGTTAGTTTAGATGATGGTAATGGAAATAACTACACGCTTATTAGGGTTGTCAATGAAATTCCTAAAGATGAAGGAATATTTGATTCTTCTACTAATGTGTTGTATAAATTTACGGAACCCAATATTAATAGAAATGCGATTTACACATTAAATATTGTAAATACAGTGTTAAATAAAGAGGTAAATGCAAAAACTAGAATAATTGGTAATAGCAGTGTCTCTTCTCCTAAAGTAACGAATACACTTGGCTTTTGGAGTGGGACTGTTTCTTCAGGTGAATATGTTTCGGAAACAGTTACTGTTTCTGCTGGTGGAAATGTTGGAAGAATACAGGCTTATGTTGTTTTTAATTATACGGAATATTATACCTTAGCTAGTGGAATAGCTCCTGTAGTAAAAAAAGTGACTATAAATTTAGGTGAAGAACAAGTCGCAAACTCCTCAAATGATAGATTGAACTATTTACTAAGAGGACAAAGTTTTATTGATAACATTATAGCAAATGTTGCTGCTAATACAACGGTTGCTAATTTTTCTCATAGAGAGTTAGACAATCTTACAATTGAACTATCTATTGCTGGTTCTGAACTAAACACTTATATGGAGGCAAGTGCACCTTCAACAACTGTTAATCAGGATAAACCAAATTACACAAATATTGAAAATGGTATTGGAATTTTCTCTTCTCGAAGTTATTATGATACTTGGAGATCAAATAAATCAGCGAGTACTGGATTAAACATCGATACAGATACAAAACGTAAATTAGGTTCTTTAGGTTTGGGCTTTTGTTTAGGAACAAATACTACTGCAAGTAATCCTTGTGCATATTAGATTATATCAAAATCTGTCGTATTGTCACACTTTTGTCAGTCTTAATTGACTTAAATCACAAGTGTTCTGCCAATTTTTCTTTAAAATAACCATTATTTCTAATGGCATATTGTTTGACTATTTGTCTATGAGAATAAAATAGATAATAATAAAAACAATATATTATGAGTAAGATTATAGGAATAGATTTAGGAACAACAAACTCTTGTGTTTCCGTAATGGAAGGAAATGAGCCGGTTGTAATTCCTAATGCGGAAGGTAAAAGAACAACGCCTTCTATCGTAGCATTTATTGAAGGAGGAGAAAGAGCTGTTGGTGACCCTGCAAAACGACAGGCAATTACTAATCCAGAAAAAACAATTTCTTCTATTAAAAGATTTATGGGAAATTCATTTGATCAAGTATCAAGTGAAATCAAACGTTCTTCATATAAAGTAGTAAAAGGAGATAACAATACTCCAAGAGTAAAAATTGACGACAGACTTTATACTCCACAAGAAATTTCTGCAATGGTTCTTCAAAAAATGAAGAAAACTGCTGAAGACTATTTAGGAATGGATGTTACTGAAGCTGTAATTACAGTTCCCGCATATTTTAATGATGCACAGAGACAAGCAACTAAAGAAGCTGGTGAAATTGCTGGTTTAACAGTAAAAAGAATTATCAACGAGCCAACTGCAGCAGCATTAGCTTACGGATTAGATAAAAAAGATATAGATCAAAAAATTATCGTTTTTGATTGTGGTGGTGGAACGCATGATGTTTCAGTATTAGAATTAGGTGACGGTGTTTTTGAAGTAAAAGCTACAGATGGTGATACTCACTTGGGTGGAGATGATTTTGATCAAGTAATTATTGATTGGTTAGCTGAAGAATTCAAGAAAGACGAGTCAATTGACTTAAGAGAAGATCCAATGGCTCTTCAACGTTTGAAAGAAGCTGCTGAAAAAGCTAAGATTGAATTATCTAGTACAACTTCTACTGAGATTAACTTACCATATGTTACAGCTACAGCTTCAGGACCAAAACACTTAGTTAGAACAATGACTAGAGCTTCTTTTGAAAAATTAGCTGATAGTTTAATTAAAAGAACAATTAAGCCTTGTCAAACTGCATTGAAAGGTGCTGGATATAGCAAGTCTGATATTGATGAAGTAATTTTAGTTGGAGGTTCTACTAGAATTCCTGCTGTAGCTGATGCAGTAAAGAAATTTTTCGGAAAAGAGCCTTCTAAAGGTGTTAACCCTGATGAAGTTGTTGCTATTGGTGCAGCAATTCAAGGTGGAGTTTTAACTGGAGAAGTAAAAGATGTATTATTATTAGATGTTACACCACTTTCATTAGGTATTGAAACAATGGGTGGAGTAATGACTAAATTAATTGACGGAAACACAACAATTCCTACAAAAAAATCTGAGACTTTCTCTACAGCAGCAGATAGTCAGCCAGCAGTTGATATTCACGTATTACAAGGTGAAAGACCAATGGCTAATGATAACAAATCTTTAGGTAGATTTCAATTGTCAGACATTCCACCAGCTCCAAGAGGTATACCTCAAATTGAAGTAACTTTTGATATTGATGCAAACGGGATAATGAACATTTCTGCAAAAGATAAAGCTACAGGAAAAGAGCAAAACATTAGAATTGAAGCTTCTTCAGGTTTAAGTGAAGATGAAATTGCTAAAATGAAGCAAGATGCTGAAGAAAATGCTGAAGCAGATAAATTAGCTAAAGATAATGCTGATACAATCAATCAAGCAGATAGCTTAATTTTCCAAACAGAAAAGCAATTAGCAGAATATGGAGATAAATTACCAGCTGATAAAAAAGCACCTATCGAAGAAGCTTTAGCTGAATTGAAAGTATCTTATGAAGCGAAAGATTTAGAAGGTATGAAAGCTCATACTGAAAAATTGAATACTGTTTTCCAAGCAGCATCTCAAGAGATGTATGCACAACAAGATCAAGCAGGAGCTCAACCAGAAGCAAATGCTGATGGCGGAGAGGATGAAGTAACAGATGTTGATTTTGAAGAAGTAGTAGAGGAAGAAGAAAAGAAATAATCCTCTTTATCTTAACATAATAGATCCCAGTTGTATTTTACAACTGGGATTTTTTTGTTTAATGTTTTTTAGTTTTTTATAATTATATAATTGCCTATTTAATTAATTTCACAACATGCAACAAGAAAAAGCTCTAGCTATATTAAAATCAGGAAAAAATTCATTTCTAACAGGATCTGCAGGTACGGGAAAAACATATGTCCTTAATCAATATATTTCTTATTTAAAAGAGCGGAAAGTCGCTGTTGCAGTTACCGCATCAACAGGTATTGCTGCCACTCACATGAATGGTATGACCATACATTCGTGGGCGGGAATAGGCGTAAAGGAATTTATCACACAAGGGAACTTGGTGAGTATGAAGTCTAAAAAATACCTAAAGACACATCTTGAAAAAGTAAAAGTTTTAATTATCGATGAGATTTCAATGTTGCATTTAAACCAGCTCAATGCGGTAGATGTGGTATTGCGCTATTTTAACGATGACTTAATGCCATTTGGTGGTGTTCAAGTTGTATTGTGTGGTGATTTTTTTCAACTTCCGCCAATCGGAAAGCAAGGAGAAACAAGTAAAGAGAAATTTGCATTTATGTCAGAATCCTGGGTAAAGGCTAGTATGGCTGTTTGTTATTTAACGGAGCAATATAGACAAAGTGACAATGATCTGAATTTGATTTTAAACGAAATTAGGACCGGAAAAATTTCAAAAAAGAGTTACTCAAAACTTAAAAAAACAGCAGGTAATAAATTGAAAGCTGAAGATGAGCCCACAAAGTTATACACACATAATTATGATGTAGATAGAATAAATGCAGAGCATCTATCAAAACTACCTGGAATACCGAAATCTTTTACAGCAAAAACATCGGGGAATAAAAAATTAGTGGATACCTTAAAAAAATCAGTTTTAGCAGGCGAGAATCTAGATTTTAAGATTGGAGCGAAGGTAATGTTTGTGAAAAATGACAAGGAAAAACGTTATGTTAATGGTTCGTTAGGGACTATAATTGGGTTTAATGAAGAAGGAAACCCTTCTGTTAAATTATTAGATGGTAAAACCATTTTTACAGAAAAAGAGAATTGGAGTATTATTGATGATGGAGGTAAAACATTAGCGAGTTATAATCAAATTCCATTACGTTTAGCGTGGGCTATTACAGTACATAAATGTCAAGGTATGACGTTGGATGCCGCTGAAATAGATTTATCAAAAACTTTTGAAATGGGACAGGGTTATGTGGCTTTATCTCGTTTAAAAAAGTTAGAAAATTTAGAGTTAAAAGGGCTAAATGAAATGGCTTTACGTGTTGATGCGTTGGCACATAAAGCAGATGTTCGCTTTCAAGAGCTTTCTGCAGATGCAGATAATCAGTTTAGATTGGATGAACTGGAATTAATTGCAAAAGCATTTTTAAGAGATAATGGAGGCTTAATTGATAAAAAGGAGATTACAAAACATAAAAATAAACTCAAAGAAAAAGCAAGTGCAAAGCAGTCGACTTATGAAATTACCTTAATACATTTAAAACAAAGTGTTTCGTTAAAAGAAATTGCTGAAGCTCGTGGGTTATCTGTTGGGACCATTGCAGGTCATTTAATTAAGATTGTTAAAGATAATCCAACTGAAAATTTAAACTTTTACAAACCTAAAGCTCCTGTTCTTAAAAAAGTAAAAGCAGTTTATGATGAACAACCTAAAAGTGCCCCGATTAGTTTAAATGCCATTTATGGTAAACTAGGCGGAGCAGTTAGTTATGATGAAATAAAATTAGCTGTAGCTTTTCTTCAAGATTAGAATGGATTAGTTGCCCAAACAGTAACTTCAGGAACAAAACCTTTATCTCTCATTTGTAATGTTGCAACAATTGTGTGAGCAATTTCTTCAGTTCCTAATTTCTTGTTGTTTTCATCTCTTTCAACCCTGTCTTCTGCAGCAAAAGCAGTAGTTACTTCACTTGGATTAACCAAACAAACTCTAATGTTATATTTTCTTAATTCTGCTTGCCACGATTGAGTTAACCCTCTTACTGCAAATTTTGATGCAGCATAAACCGAACCTCTATCAAAACCTTTTAAAGCTGCAGTTGACCCAATGTTTATAATATTACCATAGCATTGTGTAATAAGTGGTTTTATTATTTCTTGTGTTAACAGGGTTAATCCGAAAACATTTGTTCTGTAAACTGATTCCAAATCTTCAATTGTAATCTCTCCCAATTTTGGAAAAACACCAATACCTGCATTATTAATTAGAGTGTCAATTTTTCCGTCTAACAATATAAATGCTTCTCTAGATTTTGCTGGAATAGATTTTAAATCAGAAATATCAAATGGAAGAGGAATCGCACCAATTTCTTGAGCTACTTTGTTTAATTTTTCTTCATCTCTTCCTGTAATAACAACATTAGCTCCAAGCGCTATCAATTGTTTTGCCGTTTCTTTTCCAATCCCAGAGTTTCCTCCAGTAATTAATATATTTGATCCTTTAATTTCCATAGCTATACTTTTACCTTAAATTTCTTAACCCTTCAAATACTACAACACTAACGGCATTTGCTAAATTTAAGCTTCGGATGTGTTCACTGTACAAAGGTATTTTATATGTCGTTTCTTTATTGTCTGCTGTTATACTTTCTGGCAATCCTTTTGATTCTTGTCCAAAAACAAGAAACATTTCATCTTCAAATTCAATGTCCCAATGAGCCTTTTCGCCATGACTAGAAAAGTAAACCATTTTAGCAGCTGAATTTTTTTCATAGAACTCAGCAATATTTTCATATTGAACAATATTAACATGTTGCCAATAATCTAATCCTGCACGTTTTAAACGTGTATCGGTTATTTCAAATCCGAAAGGTTTTACAAGGTGTAAAGTGCTACCGGTTCCTAAACTTAATCTTCCAATATTCCCTGTGTTATTGGGAATTTCTGGTTCTATTAATACAATGTTAAATGCCATAATCTGCTAAATTAAGACCTTTTATCTCTCCAATACTCATATTTCCCAATTGGATATTGTCAATTCTAACTCTTACTAAGCGTAAAGTCGGAAACCCAACTGCAGAAGTCATTTTACGCACTTGTCTAAATTTACCTTCACGTAAAGTAATACTTACCCAAGAAGTTGGTCCGTGTCTTTCATCTCTAATTTTTTTGCTTCTTATAGGAAACACTGGAGTAGGGTTAAGCAGTTTTACTTCGCAAGGCTGCGTCTTATATTTTTTGCCATCAAAACCAATTTCAACACCATTTCTAAGTATTTCTAATGCTTCGTCAGTTATTGCGCCATCTAATTGCGCATAGTATTCTTTCTCAATTTTACTACTGCAAATGTGGTTACTAACTTCTCCATCTGTAGTTAGTAATAAGAGCCCCTCAGATTTTTCATCTAACCGTCCAATAGCCATAATACCTTCAGGAAAATCTCTTAATTCTCCCAATAGTTTTTTAGAATTTTGTTTTGGACCATTATTTACAAACTGGCTTAAATAACCATAAGGTTTATAAATGATAAAGTGTTGATGTTGTTTTTCGGACATAAATGATAATCTATGAGTTCAAAATTAGTGATATATATCATATTGAATAAGCTAAATGGAGTATTACATTTGTTACTTCAATTAATTATGGAAATGAAAATTACAAAACAAGGTCTTCTGAACTATTTCTTTATTTCTTTAGGGAGTTTTATTTTGGCACTTGGTGTTGTAGGCTTTTTAGCTCCTAATAAAATTGCAACTGGCGGTACTGCAGGTTTAGCAATTATTTTTCATCACATTTTCAATTTACCCATTGGTGTATTGATGGCTATCATCAATATCCCTTTGTTACTGGTTAGTATTAAATATCTGGGTAAAAAATTTGCTTTCAAGTCCATGTTTGCCATTGCATTAATTGTCATTTTTGTAGATGTTTTGAAAGAAATAATTGCTATTCCTAACTTTAGTGATGAGTTGCTCTTAGCTACATTATACGGAGGGATTACAATTGGGGTAGGTTTGGGATTAATTTTTAAAGGTGGAGGATCTGCAGGAGGAGGAACTATATTAGCAAAAATTGTAACTTCAAAATTCAATGTGAAGACAGGTGATGTAATTATGGTGTTAGATGGTGTTGTAGTTGTTTCTGCAGGTTTCGTATTTGAGAGTAGTGAGCTTGCGTTATGGAGTATGATTAGCATTTTTGCTACGTCTAAACTAATTGACATGGTTTTGATTGGGAAATCAAATCAAAAGATTGTTCATATTTCTTCTTTTAAAAATTTAGAAAAATTAAGTGAAGGAATCAATAATAAAATAGGTGTGGAAGGCACAATTGTTAATGGTAACAACTTTACCATGACAGAAAAGAAAGATGTTCTCTTTATTGTAATTGACAAAAATCGAATAAATGCTCTTGAGAATCTATTAATAAATTATGATGTCGAGGCGAGGATGATTGTTATGGATGCAACTGTTGTTAGAGGTGAACAACGGATTTAAGTACTAATAATTTGATAAACCAAATCTCTTGTAAGTTTCTGTCCTGCGGCTTTAGTTCTGATATCCTCAAATAAAAATTTAAAATCACAACCCATTTTATATGCACTACAGCCATAAGCTGTTTTTCCTTTTATGATGTTTGCTTGTTTGCACTTAGGACAAATCATAGCTTCATTCGTGATTGATTTAGCTTCATTACCTTTCAAGGTTAAATCAAATTGTTCATTAAAAACAATCATTCCATTCACTTTACTCCCAGCTCTTTTAAAGCCTTTTAAGTTAACGGTACTTCCTTTATTTACTAATCTAATTAATTGTTTTTCAGATATTTTCTTCTCTAAGAAACTAAATGGCATTCTGAAATTACAACCTTCTTTATAAGTACTACAACCATAAACATTCTTTCCTTTTATGATTGTACCTTGTTTACATTTTGGACATTTTTCAGAAGAAATTCCTGTAGATTTTTTCTTAGGGCTATCCGTTTTAGCTTCTGGAGCTGATCTATACGAAATATTTGCTCTTTCTTCCATTCTCACTTCATAAACCAAGGCGTCAACCATTTGCTTCATGTTTTGAATAAAAGTTGTTGCTTTATAGGTGCCCTGTTCAATTTCTTTCAGTTGCTTTTCCCAAGTTCCCGTAAGTTCGGCAGAAGTTAGTATTTGATTTTTAATCGTATCAATTAATTGAACGCCAGTAGAAGTAGGGATTAATAATTTCTTTTTTCTGACAACATATTTACGTCTAAATAAAGTTTCAATAATGTTTGCTCGGGTAGATGGTCTTCCAATACCGTTGTCCTTCATCAAATCTCTTAACTCATCATCATCAACCTGTTTACCTGCAGTTTCCATAGCTCTTAATAGAGTTGCTTCTGTAAACATTTTTGGTGGCTTGGTTTCTTTTTCTAAAAAAGAAGGTTGGTGTGGACCTTTTTCTCCTTTTTCAAAAGCGGGTAGAAGGTCAGTATCTTTTGTCTCTGCAGCATTAGCAGATTCAAAAACAATTCTCCATCCTTTGTCAACAATTACTTTACCTGTAGTTCTAAAGGTAACATCAGCAGCTTTTCCAATTACGGCAGTATTATTTACTTCACAATCATGATAAAAAACAGCGATAAATCTTCGGGTAATAATATCATACACTTTTTGATGGGTAGCATCTAAATAAGAATTCTGACCTGTTGGTATGATTGCATGGTGATCGGTTACTTTTTTATCATTAAAAACTTTACTTGATTTAACAATCTTTTTACCCAGTAAAGGTTGAGTTAATGCTCTGTAATCTGAAAGTTGCTCTAAAATCCCATGAACTTTTGGATAAACATCATTCGGTAAAAAAGTTGTATCAACTCTAGGATAGGTTACTACCTTTTGTTCATAGAGCTTTTGGACTATTTTTAAAGTATCATCAGCAGAATATCCAAACTTGGTATTACAATAGACCTGTAAGCCCGTTAAATCAAAAAGTTTAGGAGCGTATTCTTTTCCTTTTTTCTTAGTAATAGAAACAATTTCAAAATCACTTTCTTTTACCTTGTTGGAAAATATTTCTCCTTCTTCCTTTTTTAAAAACCTTCCTTCTTCATAATTAAACAGCGTATCTCTATACATTGTTTGCAATTCCCAAAAAGGTTTTGGATTAAATTTTTCAATTTCTTTAAAACGATTTACAACCATTGCCAAAGTAGGGGTTTGTACTCTGCCAATTGACAATACTTGTTTGTAGCCACCATGTTTTAATGTATACAAACGAGTCGCATTCATTCCTAACAACCAATCTCCAATAGCTCTAGAAAACCCAGCATAGTATAAATTGTCATAATCCTCAGAAGGTTTTAAATTTTTAAATCCTTCTGTAATTGCTTCAGTTGTTAATGAAGAAATCCATAAGCGTTGAACCTCTCCTTTGTAACCTGCCTGATCGATAACCCAACGTTGAATCAATTCTCCCTCTGTACCAGCATCCCCACAGTTTATAACTAAACTTGCTTGTCCGAATAATTTTTTTACAATTTTAAATTGTTTTTGAACCCCACCATTTTTAGTCACCTTTGTTTTAAACTTATCTGGTAGCATTGGTAAATTATTCAAATTCCAACTCTTCCATTCTGGTTTATAATCGTTGGGTTCGAGTAGGGTGCATAGGTGTCCAAAAGTATAAGTTACAGCATAGCCATTTCCTTCATAATAGCCATCACGCTTAGTATTCGCACCTAATACAGTAGCAATTTCTCTGGCAACACTTGGCTTTTCGGCTATACAAACTTTCATATCCAATAAATTCTGAACATGCAAAATACGAGAATTAGCGCTATTGTTATAGCAAAGAGATGAAGTGTTTTTAACAAAATTGTTTTTATAATCTTTAAAAAAATAACCCTTGATATTTCGTTAACTTCTTAAGGAATACTATCTTTGCATGCAAATCTAAAAATCATTTCAGGATAATGGCTAAATCACAACAATCATTCAACAAAAAAGAAAAGGAAAAAAAACGTTTGAAAAAGCGTGATGACAAGAAGAAGAAAGCCGCTGAAAGAAAAGAAAATTCTGTTGGAGGTGATTTGGATAGCATGATGGCTTACCTTGATGAAGATGGTAACATTACTGATACTCCGCCAGATCCGACAATCAAAAAGAAGAAGATTAAAGCAAGTGATATTGTTATTGGTGTTCCGAAGAAAGAAGAAGAAGAAAAATTTGACGGAGAGAATGTTGGTAAAGTTGATTTCTTTGATACGTCAAAAGGATTCGGATTTATTATTGATACAAGAACTCAAGCAAAATACTTTTTCCACGTTAGTCAAGTTTTAGAAGATGTTGGTGAAGGAGATAAAGTTACTTTTGAATTAGAACAAGGTTTAAAAGGAATGAATGCTGTTAAAGTAAAGATGACAAAGTAATATTCTTATTACATTAGTGAAGCTAAAAGTCCGAAGTTGGAAAACCTAACTTCGGACTTTTAGCTTAAATATAAAGTACAACTATGACACGAGGTATAAGAAATGATATTATCAAAAATATAATTTCTGTTCACGAGTTCCATGTGGCATTGACGAATAAATAAAAAAGACACATGAAAACATTTAAAGAATTTAATCTTTCAAAACAACTCAATTTTGCAATTGATGATTTGGGATTTAAAACTCCTACGCCAATTCAATCGGCATCTTTTAATGTAATACTTTCGGGTAAAGATATAGTTGGTATTGCTCAGACAGGAACTGGGAAAACATTTGCATATATGCTTCCTATCTTGGAAGAATTGACGTTTTCTAGACAGATTAATCCAAGAATATTAGTAATGGTTCCTACAAGAGAGCTTGTTATACAGGTTGTAGAAAACATTAACAGTTATGCTGCTTATAAAGATGTTAGAGTAATTGGAGTATATGGTGGAGCAAATATTAACATGCAAAGACAAGCAATTGTACGAGGCTGTGATATTGTGGTTGCAACACCAGGTAGGTTATATGATTTGGCTATGAGTCAAGCTTTAAAACTGAAAGGAATTAAAAAATTGGTGATTGATGAAGTTGATGTGATGCTTGATTTGGGTTTTAGGTTTCAGATTACCAACATTTTTGAATTGATTCCAGAACGTAGACAGAACATTATGTTTTCTGCAACGATGACGGATGAAATTAATGATTTAATTGATAGTTTTTTCTTTCAACCAACAAAAGTAGCAATTGCTTTAAGTGGAACGCCTTTAGCTAATATTGATCAAACCTGTTATCAAGTAAAAAACTTTTATACTAAAGTTAACTTGTTAGGACATCTTTTAAGAGATAAAGATGAATTTAGTAAGGTATTGGTATTTGTTGCCAATAAAAAGAGTGCGGATAGGTTGTTTGCTGTTTTAGAAGAAGAGTTTGATAACGAAATGGGAGTGATCCATTCTAATAAATCTCAGAATTATAGAATTCGTTCAATTGAACAATTCGATAGCGGAAAGAACAGGGTGTTGGTTTCTACCGATGTAATGGCTCGTGGTTTAGATTTAGATAAAATATCACACGTAATCAATTTTGATACACCTAATTTTCCAGAAAACTACATGCACCGTATTGGTAGAACAGGTAGAGCGGAAGAAAAAGGAAAAACCATTTTATTCTTTACCAAAGAGGAAAGAGAATATAAAGCTGGTATTGAAAAGTTGATGGACTTACAAATTAAACAAATTCCATTTCCACCAGAAGTTGATCATTCAGATGAATTAACACCTGAAGAAAGACCAGAAGACGGAGAAACAAAAAATTACAATCGTAATACCAGAGATACTGATAGAGGAGCTAGTTTTCATGAGAAAAGTGAAAAAAATAGTAAAGTAAACTTAGGTGGTTCTTATAAAAGAGAAATCAAAACAAAATTTAAGAAACCAAGAACTAGAGGGGATATAAATGTAAATAGAGGAAGGAAAAAAGGCGGGAAGTAATGAGTAAAAGAGCCTTAACAGCATATTTAAGAGAACTCACGAAAAAACAGCTGCAAGAGCAGGTCCTCGACTTATATACACGTTTTAAACCTGTTAAAACCTACTACAACTTTGTCTTTAATCCGAAAGAAGAAAAATTGTTGGATGACGCAAAATTTAAGATTGGTAAAGAATACTTTCCCGTAAATACACGCAAACCTAAAATTAGGCGATCTGTAGCTCAAAAAATCATTAAACATTACTTACAATTAGGTGTTGATGCCTATGTTATTGCAGAAGTAATGGTTTATAACATTGAGATCGCTCAACAATACACCATTAAAAAATTTATTAAGCAAGACACATTTTATGTTAGCATGTTTAAGAGTTTTAATGAATTGTTAGCCTTTGTAGCATCACACGGTATTGAAACTGATTTCATTTCGCGTATAAAAAATATTGTAGCTACAGCTGAAGCACAAGATTGGGTAAATACGATTGGTTTTGATGATGCATTAGAGCAATTTAATGAGCAACGTTAAAGACTTTATATTAAAAGCTACAAATGCCTCTCATTGTGAAGAGGTGGAAGTGATACAATCCTTATGGAGCGGATATGGTAAGATATCTAGATATCAGTTAGCTGGTGCAGAGATGAATACTGTAATCGTTAAAAACATCATTTTTCCAACACAATCGAATCATCCAAGAGGATGGAATACCAGTAAATCTCATAACCGAAAGGTAAGATCATACCAAGTAGAAACAGCATATTACACGAATTTTAATGATTTGTGTAATAGTGCTTGTAGAACACCAAGGCTCATAAGCTCTAATACCATTGGGGAGCAACAGGTAATTATTCTGGAAGATTTAGATGTTGCAGGGTTTCCAGTTCGTAAATCAGAGTTGACCATTGAACAAATTAAGGTGTGTTTAAATTGGTTGGCCAATTTCCATACAACATTTATGGGGCAGCAACCAAAAGAGCTTTGGGAAACGGGTACTTATTGGCATTTAGATACTCGTCCTGATGAGTTTGCAGCAATGTATAATACGCCTCTAAAAGGAGCTGCAATGGACATTGATACGCTTTTAAATAACTGTAAGCATCAAACTTTGGTTCATGGAGATGCAAAAGTGGCTAACTTCTGTTTTAGTGAAGATTTAAAAAAGGTAGCAGCAGTAGATTTCCAATATGTTGGTGGGGGTTGTGGAATGAAAGATGTTGCCTATTTAATGGGTAGTTGTTTGTCAGAAAATGAGTGTAACATCTACGAGAATGAGTTGTTAACTTATTATTTTAATGCATTAGAAATTGCTTTAGATGAAACTCATATTTATTTAAACTTCAGAGCTTTAGAAGAAGAATGGAGGATGCTATATTCAGTTTGTTGGGCAGATTTTACTAGATTCTTAATGGGGTGGATACCAACCCATCAAAAAATAAATGGGCATAGTAAACTAAAAGTAGAAGAGGCCTTAAGGGCACTCTAATTTAATAGCTCAACAATTCTGAAACAGCTCCTTTAAACCTTGCTTTTAACTCAATACTTAGCGCTAAGTGCTATGCTATAAAGTTTATCAACTTCTATCGCTAAACCATTTCTAGCAAAATTATCATCGGTTTCATTAAAATCAATCTCATATTATTAGCTTTGTTACATTGTGAATAATTGAAGAGGGTGAAGTAAAATAATGAAGTTCCAAGGTTAAAAAAATAGAAATGAAACTAGTTAGGTCAACATTAAATGAAGTTCCTACTATTATGAAAATAATAGGGGATGCACAACGCTATTTAGCAACATTAGGAATTGATCAATGGCAAGATGGATATCCAAACGAAGAACAGGTTAGGTTGGACATTAACAACCAAGATAGCTATGTTATATTAAATGACGAAGAAGTAATTATTGGAACAACTGTATTTACGTTTAAGCCAGAATCTACCTACCAAGAAATAGAAGGAGAATGGAAAACATCTGAAAATTCACTTTACGGAGTAATACATCGTTTGGCTGTAGACGATTCATACAGAAAAGCTGGTTTAGCAAGGTTTGTTTTTGATCAATGTGAACAATTAGTTAAACTGCACCTGACTGCCAAGAGTTTGAGAATAGATACACATAGAGGTAATTTAGGTATGCAAGGCTTACTTATAAAACGTAAGTACAGTTATTGCGGAGTTATCTATTTAGACTCTGGAGATGATCGCTTAGCATTTGAAAAGGTGTTTTAGTTCGATTTGCTTTAATTTTTTACTAATAGAGAAAACAAAAGAATAAAGTAAGAGACCACAAATACTCCTAAGTACCAATACCAAGGAAACTCTAAGATTGCTGGAAATAATTTTGCAAGAAATAATACTACAGAAGCCACACAAATCTTTAATACAGCATAATCATACCATTTCATGCTTTGTCCTTTTTTTTTCGGCCCAAGTTATAATGTTCATTTGTATTTATTTTAGGTAAATACTATAAGTCTAAGTTACCACTCAAAACTTAATTTTAAAATGAGATAAGTCAATAGTGTTATTTTTTTAATATTTATAGTTCTCTATCATGTTGTTCTAATTCCTTTTTATCTGATACCACGTGGTATTGTATAGAGGTGTAAAGTATAGATACTTCTGTATCGTTATTTAGAATAATCTAAATAAAGAAGAAAAATTGTTTCTTACTTTCGCAATATGGACGCAAACTTAACCGAAATAGCACTACATTTTATAGGAAACAAAACAGTAGATCATTTATTAAAACTATCAGAAGATTTATTAACCATTGATGATGAATTGGCTGAATTGATTACCAATGCCTTTTTTGAACGATTTTCTAAATCTTTTGAAGAGTATGAATTTACACATAGCTCTTCTTTAGATTTTAATGAGGTATATACTTTTGCTAAAGACATCTTTGAAAACAAGGAAAACCTCCAGTCCAACTCTCAAAAAATAGCACAAGAGCTTTACCAACAAACCAATCATCCAAACATTAAAGATGGAGAATTGTATATTGGTCTTTTTTCTAATTGTGAGCACAATGGAGCTTATGTAGATGCTATTGGGATATTTAAGACAGAAGTAAAAAATGATTTTTTAGAAGTGCATGCTGAGATAGGAAACTTTGATATTACTCATAAACAAGGAATTGATCTCAAAAAGATAGAAAAAGGATGTGTTATTTATAACACTAAATCAGCAGAAGGGTATTCTGTAAAAATATTCGACAATCAAAATAGGGGGGCTGATGCTCAATATTGGACCAATGATTTTTTAGGGTTACGACCAATAGCCAATGAATACCAACAAACCAATGAGTTTTTAGGAATGGCAAAAGAGTTTATTTCTAAACAAATAGATAACGATTTTGAAGTTTCTAAAACAGAAAAGATCGACTTGTTAAATAAATCGGTAAAGTATTTTAAAGAAAAAGAGGAGTTTTCTAAAGAAGAATTTGAACAAGAAGTATTTGGTGATAAAGAGGTGATAGAATCGTTTAGAGGATTTGATGATAGCTACCAAGAAACACATGAGTTGGAGTTAGAAGATAACTTTGAAATATCTTCGGAAGCAGTAAAGAAGAAAGCTAGAGCATTTAAAAAGATTTTAAAACTCGATAAAAATTTTCACATTTACATCCATGGAGATCCCCATAAAATAGAAAAAGGGGTAGAAGCAGATGGGAGTAAATTCTATAAAGTTTACTTTGATGAAGAGGTATAAAAAAAATAAAAAAATTATTTTAATTTTTTACCTATTATTAAATAATTCAAGTGTACTTTCGCAGCTTAATTGTAACACTAATGTTACGTAATAAAAAAGAATACAATGAATAAAGGAAAAGTAAAGTTCTTCAACGAAGAAAAAGGTTTTGGTTTCATTTCTGAAGAAGGAACAGAAAAAGATCACTTTGTACACGTTACAGGTTTAATTGATGAAATTCAAGAAGATGACGAAGTAGAATTTGAGTTAGAAGAAGGTAAAAAAGGATTAAACGCAGTAAATGTAAGAGTAGTTTAATACTATCTATATAATTTTTTAACACCTAAAGTCTCTCATTTATGAGAGACTTTTTTTTATGCAAAATTTTTAAGTAATTATTAAATGTTTAAAGCTATCTTGTATTAAATTTAACTAAAGCTATCGCCAAAAAATAGTTAAGGCATTAGCAGTAGTGAATATTGACGAACAACAGTGTAAATTCAAATTATTAAAAAAGAGGAATAATTATGCAAATTGAAATTGCAACATTTGGAGGAGGATGTTTTTGGTGTATCGAAGCAATAATACAACGACTAAAAGGGGTTGAGAAGATAGTTTCAGGTTATACTGGAGGAACAGTTCCTGGGGTGCCAACGTATAGAGAGGTATGCTCTGGATTAACGGGCCATGCTGAAGTAGTTCAGGTTACCTTTGATTCTGACATATTAAGCTATCATGCTTTAATTGCTGTATTTATGACGAGCCATGATCCAACTCAATTAAATAAACAAGGAGCAGATAAAGGCACGCAATACAGATCTGTTATTTATTATCACTCTAACCAACAAAAAGAGGTAGCAGGAAATGTATTCTCAGAAATTAAAAATTATTACTCCGAACCAATAGTTACAGAGCTATCAGAAGCCAAAGAATTTCATATTGCAGATAAAGAACATCAAGATTATTACAATGAAAATTTCGGTAATGGTTATTGTTCAATAGTTATTGATCCAAAGATTACTAGACTAAGAACTATGTATTCTGACATGTTAAAAGCATAAGAATTCTATTTTAGACAGTAAGATGACAATCCAGCTTTAACTATAATGCGCCAAGAATAATCGTTGAAGGTTCTCTTGGAGGAATGAACAACAGAAAAACGTATGTGTATTCGTCTCAAATAATTAGACAGAACGGCACAAATAATTAATTTTAAAGACAACAATTCATTTTGACCTGTACACTTTTTAATTAAATTGGGTTGAAGCTTCTTTGTATAGTTCAAAATCTTTCATCAATGGTTCAATTTCCTTGATATAAGCTCCTAATTCACTGAGCTTTTTTTGATCTTTCTTGCTTGGAGAATTAATGTTTGGCACTACAATTTCAGCCATTTGAGATACAAAAGAAAAAACAATTTCAGGAGATTTAGAACTTACCTTAAAAGTAGTTGCTTTAGTTTCCTGATCTTTGACAATCTTAACACCCTTTATTTCTTTAGTCAAATTGGACATTTTAGTAAACGAAACACCACATCTCGGAACATTATATTCACGAGGTTTCTTAAATTTTGTTTTAAATTGTGCGAATATTAATTTAGCGTATAACTTTATCTTTCTCAATGTTGTATTTTTTAATGTATTACAAAGTTATTAGAATTTCTATAACTAATAACCAATACAACTATATTAAAATAATAAAAATAAATCTCGTTATATAATGTGTTGTATTATTAGAAATTGCTCTCTCTCAATTTACTATGCTACAGACTTTAAGAATTTATGTTTTATCAAACAAGCACTGGCAGTTTAATAAAACATAAGGCCTTGGCACATTATAAATAATGTAAAAAGAACTCTTATTTGTTCTATTTACTTTACACTTTTTAAATAAATTACCAGTAAAAACAACCCTGTTTCCAAAAGAAATATATTTTTGCATTTTTAACCTTAAAATAATAAATAGGGTTACAAAAATGGTCAGTTCAACCACCATAAAAAAACAGAATAGTATGCATAATATACAAGAATATTTTTCTCCAGTTGGTTCAGATAACAGCCTTTATTTCATTCCTAATCAGATTGATACCAATGAAGATTTGGGCTGTGATACTTTTTATATAGTTGGTCTTATTGAGCCAGTAATTAATCAGTACAGCCTTTTTGGGAAAGCTAAAAAGGTAAAGATTTCAGAATTACACAACCAGAATAAATGTTTAAATATTAAGTTTTTAATTATTCAGAAAACCGCAGGTAAAAACAATCATTTAGACACTATTGATGCTTTTTTGAAAGATGCAACACAAAGTTCAAATATTATTATTGATGAAGTAGGTTTTTTTGCAAAAAGCAGTGCTCAATTAGAACGGATAAAAAAGCATGCTAAAAAATGTAAGTTTTTAACAATTATCGGACAGAATACCAAGAAGTTTTATGCGTTAAAATAAACCAAGTTGGATAACACGGTTATGTTTAACCAATAAACAACCTTATTTTTTTGTTATTGTAAATTGATTCTTTGATAGGCTAAAATTACACTCAAACTTATATTTTTCTTCTCTAACAATTACTAAACAGAACCTTTTTAGTTTTTTTGGCTCACTATCTATCGTTTTATAAAATCTACTCACTTTTTTACTCAGATCTTCACACGTTACCTTATTAATAGTTTCAAGGTTATCTAGTAACTCCTCAAAATTCGATTTAATACGGTTGGTGTTTTTCCTAAGTTGAGAATTGGTAGAATAATCTATTTCAGCAACGATCTCTTTGTTTCTTTTAAAAATTTGAATATCATCACAGTACAATGTGTTTTCTGAGTTGCTGTATTCTACGTTTGTTAGGTAACTTGCCATGTATTTATTTTGCAGCAAAGTTAGTTATTCGAGCGTAACTCTTTACACATAGAGCATGTAATTATTTATAGGTTCTTGAATGAGAAAAATAGTTGGCCGACCGATAGGGCAAGGCCACATTGTAAAACTTTGCCTTAAACCTGTACATCTCTTTACCATGAAGTAATCCTTTATGATGAATAAATATTATCTTTTAAATAGAATAATTATTCTTTCAAAACAATTAACTTTTTTATAAAAGAGAGAACTGTTTCGTTCAATAATTTGTGAACCTAAATACTGTCATCATTAAACATTTTTTCATATTCTTCAAACCTATGTTCCCTAATTGGTTTGGTTTTAGGTTCTGTATCAAAATGTAATAATAAGCAAGGTGAAATATTTTTATATTTATCTAGATACTCGCATCTGATTAGTTATTTATCTCTAATCCGCTGTTTAATTTTATTATGATATGGGTACATGTTTTCGCCTATTTATTATTTGATTAAGTTTCTTATTAAGCCCCTAAATATAAACCCATGTAACGGAAGAACACTGTACCAATAAAACCTACCTAATAAGCCTAAAGGTCTAAATGTTGCCGTTTGGATTAAGAGTTCCCCCTCAATTTTAAATTCGAGCCATGCTTCTCCAGGTAGTTTCATTTCAGCAAAAAGTAACAGTCTACCTTCTTTTTTATTAGCGTAAAGCACCCTCCAAAAATCCAATGAATCTCCCGTAGAAATAGAGTTTTTATTCGTGCGTCCTCTTCTTATCCCAACCCCTCCAACTAATTTATCTAAAAATCCACGAACCCTCCAAAGCCAATTACCATAATACCAACCATTTTCACCACCAATAGACCATATTTTTTCAATTGTTAAACTATAGTCGTTAATATGACTTACTCGCGTGTCTTTAAAACAACCAAAAGAAGGAACCTTAATAAATTCGGATATATTAATGTTCAAGCCACTACTTGAATGTGAATCCTTCCAGCTAGAGATAATCTTATTACTCTCAACTTTATCAAATGCATTAATAATAGCTTGTTTGTATGAAATAGGGGTAATCTTTAATATTTTATTGATTTCATTATTCCGACACACAACTTCTACCGTCATACTGTCAACAAGAGACCTTGCCAATTTATAAGAGGTTGACGTTACAAAGTATAGCCAATAAGAAGAAAGTCTAGGAGTCATAACCGGGACAGTTAATATTTTTCGTTTTAAACCTCTAATTTTTGCAAAAGTAAGTAGCATTTCTTTGTAAGAAAGGATATCGTCAGATCCAATATCAAAATTTTTATTAAAAGTTTTTTCATTCAATATTGATCCTATTAAAAATCGATTTACATCCATTATTCCAATGGGTTGACATTTTGTTTTAAGCCATTTTGGAGTAATCATGATAGGCAATTTTTCAACTAAATCTCGCATTATTTCAAATGAAGCACTACCTGATCCAATAATTATTCCTGCTCTAAGGCAAGTCAATGGGAATTTTCCTTTATCTAGTTCTTCTTCAACTTTTTTTCTTGAAAGTAGATGCTTTGATAAGTTTGTTTCATTAACAATACCACTTAGGTAAATAACTTGCTTAACCTCTGTTAATTCTATTTTTTCACGAAAGTTTATTGCAGATTTTTGTTCTAATAATTTGTAGCTATCCGATGAGGACATAGAGTGTACTAGATAGTATGCAACATCAATATCATGAGGTATTTTTGAAAGTGAGGAGGAATCAAGTAAATCAATTTCAATAATAGAAATGTTTTTATTTAGTGATTCAGGAGGGTTAAATCTAGATTTATCTCTTACACAACATACAACATGATGACCATTATTAATCAATAATGGAAGGATTCGTTTACCTACGTAGCCAGTTGCACCTGTTAATAGTATTTTCATGTGTTTGTTATATCTAAAATTAGTTTTTAAATTATGTCGTTTTAATTGTTCAATTGCTTTTAATAATTCATTTGCCTTATGAGTTTTTAAATCACTTTCCTTTCTGTTTGTTTTTGATAGAACAAAAACTTCTTTTAAGCATTTTCTGAAATCCTCTTGTAGTTTTTCTCTCTCAGATTTTTTTTAAAAGAATTGAAACGTTATATTTTTGTTTAAGTTAAACAAATAAAAGTAATAAGTAAGTAATTAAGTTATCCGAGAAAAGAAAACATAATAATAGAACTCTAAAAAGCATTAAAGAAGTAAAATGAAATTGTTTATTGCAATAATTGAGTAACAATTAATGGTTTTAAATATAGAAAAAATGAGATTATAATTATTCTCTTTAACCCTATATTAAATGTTAGACTTTTTTAAGTAATATGTTTTCTAGTCCTCGTAGCCTGTCTAATACTGCGCAGAAGGATACATTAAGAGCTTATTAAGTCATGAAATTCTTGAAAGTTAGCTATGGTTTTTTGATTAGATGAAAGGTTTAGTTTTTCTGCAATATCATTGGAGCAGCAAATGTGGATCGGAGGATTTTTAAACTCTTTCTCCATGCTAGCCAAATATTTATTAATTGAAGTATGTTGATTGGATCGAACAGAAAAAGTTAAATAGTGATTAGGTTCAACTTGTTTAGCAATAATGTCTAAATTTTCAAAAGGAACGTTAACTCCAAGGTATATTACTTTTTTTCCATTTGCTCTCAATCCGAAGTTGGCAATTAATAAACCAAGATCATGTTCTTCGCCCGCAGGTAAAAATAAAAGCCATGTTTCTGATTCTTTTTTAGGAGGATTTAATGAATCAATTGCAGTAAAAAGTTTTTGTTTAACTAAATTGATAACAAAATGTTCTTGAGCAGGATTTATCTCTGAAGAGAGCCATAGCAAGCCAATCTTAATTAACATGGGATAGAATACTTTTTGATAAGCATCCATAACTCCAAAGCTTAAGATGGAATTCGAAAAGGCTTTTTCAAATAATGCTTCATCATACGAGAGGCCTGCGTTTATCATTTGGTTAATGAGTATTTCTTCCTTTATGCCAGCCCCACCAATGTTTGCTAAAGACTCAATTCTTGCATTTAGTTCTTCTTCTGACAATTTGCTGATAGCAGATATTTTCACTCCGGAAGAAATAAGTAATACAACATTGAGAAGTTTCCGCAGTTGTGCGTCATCATAGTACCTGATATTGGTATCCGTTCGAAAAGGTGAAAGAATATTGTATCGTTGCTCCCAAATTCTAATAGTGTGAGATTTAACCCCAGAGAGGTTTTCAAGATCTGATATTTTGTATTCACTCATGTTGTTTCAAAAAAAACAAATATAGTTAAACATTCTATTTGTTTTTTTTCTCAACACTAAAAATTTGCTAAAAGTATAGTTAAACTCGATTAATTACTGTATACAAAGTTTTATTTATATGTATTATAACTTTATAAAAGTGATGCAAAGCATAATGTTTAATCTTTTTTAACAAAAGTTAAACAGGTAAATATATTTTTGTTTATGTTTGTAGATAAATAATTAAACAAAATATAAACAAAAAAACTTAAACAACATGAAAAAATTATTACTAGTGATAGGTGCAGTTACATTAATTGCAACTTCAAACGCCCAAACTGCGCGAGTTCAAGTCATTCATAATTCTGCTGATGCTGCAGCTAACACAGTAGATGTGTATTTGGATGGAAGTTTATTAATCGATGATTTTGCTTTTAGAACAGCAAGTGCTTTTATAGATGCTCCAGCAGGTGCTCCGATTAGTATTGCTATAGCTCCCTCTACAAGCACATCAGTGTCACAGGCAATAGCAACATTTCCTTATACACTTACAGCTAATTCTACTTACGTTTTAGTAGCAGAAGGAATTGTAAGCGCTGCTGGATATAGCCCTGCAACTCCTTTTGATATATCTGTATATGCTATGGGAAGAGAAATGGCTAACATAATGGGAAATACTGATGTGCTAGTTCACCATGGTGTAACTGATGCACCTGCTGTTGATGTATATGAAAGTTCAGTACCTGCAGGTAATCTTGTAACTAATGCATCTTATGGAGATTTTTCCATGTACTTAGAGTTAGCAACTGCAGATTATACTTTGGAGATTCGTCCTACAGGAACTGCGACACCTGTTGCTTCTTACAGTGCTCCTCTGGCAACATTAAATTTAGCTGATGCTGCAATAGTAGTAGTAGCATCAGGTTTTTTAGATCCGACAGTAAACTCTAATGGTCCTGCATTTGGATTATGGGTAGCTTTACCTTCTGGAGGACCTTTAGTAGAATTACCAATTTCGACAATTACAAGTTTAGATGAAATAGATTCAGAAAATTTGAAATTGAATCTATATCCTAATCCAGCTAATAATATTATAAATCTTGAAATTTCTGATTTAACAGAAATGAATATATCAATAACGAATATTCTTGGTGAACAAATACAAAATGAGTTTTATAGTGTTAATAGAAAATCTATAAACATTTCTGGGTTAGCTCAAGGAGCTTATCAAATTACGATTACCCAAAACAATAAAGTCTTTGGTCATTCAAAATTTATCAAATACTAAGTAAAATTTACCTGTACAACCATTTAATATTTAATTAAATGAGTTGTGCGGGCAATTTTAACTAAACCCTTAATTATGAACATAGCATTAATAGTTGTAACCTCTTTAGTGAGTCTTGGTTTGTTTAGTCAATATAAAACAAATAAAATGGTGAGTGATACTGAAACTCCGAAATACGAAACAATCAAAATTTTTGGTAAATTTGAAATTCGTAAGTATCCAAAAATGATTTTAGCAACCACAAAACTTAATACAGGAAGTTATTCAAATAATTCAAGTAAAGGTTTTCGAAATGTTGCAAACTATATTTTTGGAGGGAATGATAAAAATATGCAAATAAGTATGACTTCTCCTGTTATGTCTTCTATAGAGGATAATATGAGTATGAGCTTTATTATGCCTTCAGAGTATAAATTAAGCGAATTACCAATTCCAAACAACGATAATGTTGAGATTAAAATACAGCCAGAACGAACAATGGCTATAATTAGCTTTAGTGGGTTTGCTAATGATAATGATATAAAATACTACACTAAAATACTAAAAGAACAATTGATTAAAGAAGGCCTATCTGCAAATGGAAAAGTTTATTTTCAAGGGTATGATCCACCTTTCAAGTTATATAATAGAACTAATGAAATAGCAATAGAATTAATAAATTATGAATAAGAAAAAGATAGCTGTAATCGGCTCAGGTTTTTCTGGGTTATCATCTGCAGCTTACCTAGCAAATTCAGGACATGAAGTTCATGTTTATGAAAAGAATGAACAACTTGGAGGAAGAGCTAGGCAGTTTGAAAAAGATGGGTTTGTCTTTGATATGGGACCAAGCTGGTATTGGATGCCAGATGTTATGGAATCTTTTTTTAATAATTTTCAAACTAGTACTAAAGATTATTTTGAACTTAAAGAGTTATCTCCTTCATTTAGTATAGTGTATGGTAAAGATGATGAAATTGCTATACCTAGTGATTATAAAGAATTAAGAGCGTTATTTGAATCAATTGAACCGGGTAGTAGTTATGAATTGGATCATTTTATGGATGATGCGAAAAAGAAGTATGAGGTTAGTTTTTCAAGATTAATAGAAAAACCTGGGCTATCTATATTAGAGTATTTTGAGTTCGATACAATTAAACAAGCCTTAAAACTAAATCTTTTCTCTTCTTATCAAAAGATGGTTCATAAAAAATTTAAGCATCCAAAGTTAAGAGCTTTAATGGAGTTTCCAGTACTCTTTTTAGGTGCTAAACCAAAAGATACACCAGCTTTATATAGTTTAATGAATTATGCCGGTTTGAAATTAGGAACTCACTACCCAATGGGTGGATTTCATTCCTTAGTTGAAGCTATGGTTTCTGTTTGCAAAAAGCAAGGTGTAGTTTTTCATACAAACAGTGAGGTGGAAAACTTGAACGTGAAGCACAACCATATTATTTCAATTTGTGTTGATGGTGAAACGACTGTAGTTGATGGCGTTATTGGGAGTGCAGACTATCAACATATCGAATCAAAATTAATTGATAAAAAATATCGTAACTACGATGAAAAATACTGGGCAAAAAAGACCTTTGCACCATCAAGTTTAATTTTTTATTTAGGAATTAAAAAAAAAATAAATAAGCTAAGACATCACACTTTGTTTTTTGATGCTGATTTCGAGGATCATTCAAATGAAATTTATGACAACAAGCAATGGCCTAAAGATCCATTGTTTTATGTCTGCTGTCCTTCACAAACAGATCCTAATGTAGCACCAGAAGGTTGCGAAAACTTATTTATATTAATGCCTTTGGCAACGGGGTTGGAAGATACACCTGAATTAAGGAGTAAGTATTTTAAATTATTGCTTAAACGTTTAGAAAACCATTTAGGAGAATCATTATTAGATGATATTATAGTGAACGAATCTTATTGTATTAAAGATTTTAAAAATGACTACAATGCATTTGGTGGCAATGCATACGGGCTCGCAAATACGCTCAATCAAACCGCTATTTTCAAGCCAAAGATGGTGAATAAAAAAATCAAAAATATAATATATACTGGACAATTAACCGTTCCAGGCCCTGGAGTTCCTCCATCTATAATATCTGGTAAAATTTCTGCTAATTTATTATTAAAACATTTTAAATCATAGCTTATGAAATCAGTATTTGATGATCTTTCAGCCCAATGTTCAAAAAGAGCTACACAACAATATAGTACAAGCTTTTCCTTAGGAATTAAACTTTTAGATAAATCATTACACCGACCAATTTATGGAATTTATGGATTTGTAAGATTTGCTGATGAAATAGTAGATAGTTTTCATGATTATAATAAAGAAGAGCTATTGCATGAGTTCAGAAATAATGCCTTCAAAGCTATACATGATGGCATAAGTCTTAATCCAATTTTAAATGAATTTCAAAAGGTTGTAAATGAATATAATATTGACCACAAGTGGATAGATACTTTTTTAAAAAGCATGAAAATGGATCTTGATGATAAATATCACGATTTACTATCATATGAAGAATATATATTAGGCTCTGCAGAAGTTGTTGGTTTAATGTGCTTACATGTTTTTGTAGATGGAGACAATGCTAAATTTAAGGACCTAAAACCATTCGCAATGAGTTTAGGATCAGCATTTCAAAAGGTTAATTTTTTACGAGATTTAAAAGCTGATTATGAGTCACTAGGGAGAACTTATTTTCCAGGAATAGATTTGGAATCGTTTACTACTGAACATAAAAAAATGATCGAAAATGAAATTGAAGAAGATTTTCAACAAGCATTAATAGGGATTAAAAAACTACCTCTAAAAGCACGTAAAGGGGTTTACTTAGCCTATGTATATTACGTATCATTATTTAGAAAAATAAAGAACACTCCCGTTGAAAAAATAATGGAATCAAGAATTCGAGTATCTAATCCTTATAAAGTTGGGTTAATGTTTCAAACAATGGTTAAACATCAACTTAATTTATTATGAAGCGAGCGAGTATTATAATTATAGCTTTATTAATTAGTCATACAACGTTTTCTAAAAATGCAATTTCAAATTTTAGAGACTATTACTATGGGGTTTGTTTAAGTGAAGTTTCTATTCATGAATTTGATACATATTTAGCATTACATGAGAATAGTGAAAATATTGCAGTTAAAGGATATCAATCTGTAATCTGGTTTTTATGGGCTGATTATTATGTTAATCCATTAAAAAAATGGAAATGCTATTCTAAGGGGGTGATAAAACTAGATCAATTGATTGAGTCTTATCCAGATCATCTTGAATTAAGGTTTTTAAGATTAACCATTCAAGATAATGTTCCAAAGTATTTAGGTTATAATAAGAATCTGATAGAAGATGAAAATTTCATACACAAAAGCTTAAATAAAATCAAGGATAAAGATCTAAAAAAAAGAATAACAGACTACTTGTGTTATAATAGTATAGCTAAGATTAAATAAATATGGAAAAAGAAAATGTTGTTTTAGTAGATGTTCATGATAATGAAATAGGGGTTATGGAAAAAATGGAAGCTCACAAAAAAGGATTATTACATCGTGCATTTTCAGTATTCATATTTAATTCAAAGGGAGAGATCCTATTGCAAAAAAGGAGTGTTGAAAAATACCATTCTGGAGGTCTTTGGTCAAACACATGTTGTAGTCACCCTAGAGTAGGAGAAGGACTCAGTAATGCCGCAAATAGAAGATTAATGGAAGAGATGGGGATGAGTACAGAGTTATTCCATACATTTTCTTTTCAATACAAATCAAAATTGGATCATAATATGATAGAGAATGAGCTAGACCATGTTTTTATTGGTTATTCAAATGATCTGCCTGTACTCAACAAAAAAGAAGTAGAATCCTATTGTTATATATCACCCGAGTTGATAGAGTTAGGATTTGAAAAACAACCTGATGATTATACAACATGGCTAAAAATATGTTTTAGAGAATTAATGAACTATATAAATAAAAATAAAGTTTATGAAAAAGTCAGTTAAGAAAATAGTTGAAAAAACAAAAGAATTTAAAGTGAAGATTGATAGTAAAACTATAATAACAGTAAGAACTAAAGAAGCTTTAAAATATTGGCTTACAGAATATCCTAAAGCCCAAATATTATCATAAACTTTATGATGGAATTATTAATTAATATAGGATTTGTTGTGATAACTTTCCTGCTAATGGAGGTTGTGGCTTGGTTAAGTCATAAGTATTTGATGCATGGTATTTTGTGGTTTTTCCATGAAGATCATCATCAGCACAATACTAACCTAAAGCCTTTTGAGCGTAATGATTTTTTCTTTTTACTCTTTGCAGTTCCTGGTTTCTGTCTACTTTATTTCGGTATCGAAGAATTATCTCTTTTCTTTTGGATAGGGTTGGGTATTACTCTATACGGTTTCGCATATTTTCTGATACACGATGTGTTTATTCATAGACGATTAAAATGGTTCCGGAATATTGATACTAGATATTTTAGAGCAATAAGGAAAGCACATAAAGCACATCACAAACATTTCTTCAAACATGATGGTGAATCTTTTGGAATGCTGTGGGTCCCATTAAAATACTTTAAAAAATAAAGCTTAACTAAATTTAATATTATGAGATACATTTTAACATTAATAACAATAATAACTATGAGTTCAATTTCAGCACAAACCTCTTCAATTTATGATATTCAGATTAACAGTTTGATGGGCAATAAAATAGATTTAAAAAAATATAAAGGAAAACATATATTAATTGTTAATGTTGCTTCAAAATGTGGGTATACATCACAATATAAAGAGCTTCAAGAGTTGCATGAAAAATATAAAAACAAACTTGTTGTTATTGGAGTTCCTTGTAATCAATTTGGAAGTCAAGAGCCAGGAAACGCTAAAGAAATAGAATCTTTTTGTCAAAAAAATTATGGTGTAGAATTCTTAATTACTGAAAAGGTAGAAGTGAAAGGTAACAACCAACATCCTCTTTACAAATGGCTTATGTCTAAAGAACTTAATAAAGTTAATTCAAGTATTGTTAAATGGAATTTTCAAAAATATATGATTGATACTGAAGGAAAATATATCGATGTATTTTATAGTGCAACAAAACCAAATAGCACTAAAATAACTAAGTTTTTAGAGTAGTTAATCTCCTTATTTGATTTACTATTTAAAAGTTCATTTAGATGGATTTTGAAGTAAAACCCTTTTATACAATTTGGTCAATCATCTATAAATTCTATTTAACCTTATCAAACAATAATAAGGGTATCCTAAGTTCTATATGAACAACAAGGCAAGCCAATTAGATTAAGCGGCATTGTTGGTAAAACCATTAAAGTAGGTTATAATGAGGCAGAATGAGTGAGATGCATATCAATTTTAAGAAATAACATAAAATGTTAATGATAGGCTCATTCTTACAGGATGAGCTGTCCCATTAACTTCACTTGGACATGGTGATCCAGCCTATTTTTTACTATAGATTAGACATAATGCTATAAGCACTATGTTAAATAAGTTTGGTGGGAGGGCAGGTGTCTATTAATTTTTCAACACTATGTAGGCATTCAAAGAAGTAGCTATCAATAACCACACAAAATAGGGCGCAATGTAAAGTGATTTAAACTCAAGAACAGACCAGTAATTAAAAAGGAAATAAGTTACTATAATAGTAAGACTAATGATGATTACTAAGCCTATTATAGCATTGTGGAAATAGAAGAAAGCTGTATTCCAAGCTACATTAAGCAACCATTGAGCTGCAAATACCATGATTAATAGATTATAGTTACTCATACTTTTCCATAGGTAAGCCATGTAAAAAGAGAAGCATATCATAATTAATGACCAAGCAGCTCCAAACATCCATCCAGGAGGAGTCCAAGGAGCCTTATTTAAATTCTGATACCACTCAGATGGAACTCCTTTACCAGTAAAGAAACCTCCAAGTCCTAATGCAGCAAAATTGATTGCAAGAAATATAATTACTCTTAATACCATAAGGCAAAAATACATCTTTTAGGCGAAGCCGCATTGCTGACTTGATATTAAACACTCTATGTTCAGCGTTACAGCTTATTTACACATAATGCTAATTATAAGACACAAACGTCTAATTTCAGAAGCGTTGGATTTGCGATCTATTTACTTTGCTGCCAAAAAGCAAAGCAAACGAGGCACGAGTGCAGACATAATAAACATTATAAGATCTAGACGACTACAAACGATTATATGCTGTAAAGCTGCAATATATGCTATAATACCTTTAAACAACAAAACTATCGTTTTGTCTTATAATTAATATTATGTTAAATAGAAGTTAAACAATGATGTTATTAATAGTAACTTCACCAATTATATAACAACCCTATTTATGATAGATAAATTAAAAGCTAGACCAGTTAATCATTCAAGAACTACATTGTCTGAATTAATGATTCCTTCGTACACAAATTTTGGTGGGAAAATTCATGGAGGAACAATTTTATCAATCATGGATAAAATAGCTTATGTCTGTGCAACTAAACATGCCGGAAATTACTGTGTTACAGCTTCTATAGATTCAGTTGATTTTTTATCAGCTGTAGAAATTGGTTCACAATTATCATTATACGCTTCAGTTAATTATGTTGGTAAATCATCCTTAGTTGTTGGTATTAAAGTAGTTTCAGAAGATATTAAATTAGGAATTGTTAAACACACCAACACATCCTACTTTGCAATGGTAGCAATGGATGAAGATCATAAACCCATTAAAGTTCCTGCATTACTTTTAGAAACTAAAGAAGATATTAGGCGTTTTTTAGAAGCAAAAAAAAGAAGGGAATTGAAAAAAGAAAACAAAAGTAGACATGATGCCATTAAATTAGGAGATGATTTTGAGTGCGACATGGAAGATTTATTGGCAACAGAAAATTGTTTAATTAATCTTAAATAGTCATACTATTTCCAATGAATACCTCTACCCAACCAATTATAGAAAAAATAGAAACCATCTATGAAGATGATTTTATTGTTGTGGTAAACAAACCCAACAACTTCATCATACACGAATCACATTACTCCAGAAACATCAGAGAGACCACTTTATTACAGTTTTTAGAACAACAATTGGGCTATCCCGTTTATCCTGCTCATCGTTTAGATCGTAAAACCTCAGGAGTTATAATGTTATTGAAAGATAAACAGCATGCCAGTCAGTATCAAGACTTATTTATGTCTAAAAGCATACAAAAGACCTATTATGCCATAGTTAGAGGTTTTAGTCCCGATGCTGGGATTATAGACTCTCCTGTAAAAAATGATGGTAATGGAATTTATAAAGATGCTCTAACACACTATAAAACTATTAAAACCATTGCTTTAAATATTCCTGTTCAACCATACGATAGCTCTCGTTACAGTTTAGTTCAGCTAATACCAGAAACTGGTAGAATGCACCAACTACGGAAACATCTTAATAAAATTAGTTACCCCATTATTGGTGATTATAAATATGGAGATCGTTTTCATAACCGGATGTTCGAAACAGAATTCAATTGTATTTACATGTTTTTACACGCCCATCAGTTAGATTTTACACACCCTATAACAAATGAAAAACTGCAACTAACTGCTAATTTCCCTGGAGATTGGAAAAAGTTGTTTCAAAAATTTAACTGGAGTATTTAAGATGAGATTAGATAAATTTATATGGGCCACTCGCCTCTTCAAATCACGTTCAATTGCAAGTAAAGCTTGCACAACAGAAAAAGTTAAACTGAGTGATAGTTTTACGAAAGCTAGTAAGCCAGTTTCCGTTGGAGATGTGGTTTCAATTAAGGTTATTCCTATTTGGAGAACGTATAAAGTGTTAGAGCTTCCTAAATCGCGTGTAGGAGCAAAACTAGTTGCTACCTACATTGTAGAAACTACTCCTGAAGAAGATATTGCGCAATTAGAGCAAATTCAGCAAGGAAACCGCATCAACAAAGTAATGGGTATTAAAGGACGTCCGACTAAAAAAACAAGAAGAGATTTAGACGATTTGCTTCGTTAGTAATCTCAAAAAATTAAGACAAAATAAAACCCGAAAAACAAAAGTTCTTCGGGTTTATATATTTAGGTAAAAAGAAGTTTTACGCCTATTCTACTTCTATCATTTTAAAAGGAATGTTAATAATAGTCTGGTAATCTTCCCCTGCTTCTAACATATCCTCATCATCCTCTTCATAATGCCAATTAATAACAACTTCACTATCTCCAGCATTAATTTTCTCTAACCTCTTAAATACATCTAAAATACATTTAGATGAACTTGTATTAAAATACTCCAATTGAATATCAACTTTTGTATTTTCCTGAGGTCTATTATTATACGCTTCAAGCGCTTCAATTAATGGCTTATAAAATTCAATCGAGTTTTCAGGAATAGACCTCCCTTTAATTAACAAATAACCACTCCCAGAATTGAATTCAATTGTAGGTGTTTTTCGTGATCCTTCTAATTTTAAATCTGACATGTTAACTTCTATTTTATTGTGCAACTTTAATATGTAAACTGAAAAATGAATATTCATCATCAATCTTATTAAAAGTATAATCTAGTTTTTTCCCTGACTTCCGCGCAATATCAATTATTCCTAATCCACCTCCACCTTTGGCAGACATTTCTCCGTTATTTAAAACTTCTTTGTAATAATCCTTTAATTCAGCTTTATCCATCCCATTAATTCGGTCAAGACTAACCTCCATTAAATCAACATTATTATTAGAAATAAAATTTCCAGTCATTATTGAATATTCTCCATCCTCTTTTTTAATCATAAATAAAGCAGTCTTCTCGTTGATTTTTGTTTTAAAATCATTATCATCTAAATGGTGATATAAATTTTGTAAACATTCAACTAAAATATTGTAAACCTTCTTCTTAATCCTTGGAGGTTCTTCTATCGTTTCCATCTTCGATTCCATAATTTGAAGAATAGAAGTTAAAAGATCAGATGTAACTTCTCCTTTAAAAGACAACATAACATTGGCCTTTTCCATTTGATTATAAAAGTCGTGTATGCTTTCCATGTCTCTATTCACCTCTTAATTTCTTGGATATCAAAGATATTAATTTCCATTAATTACACAAGCTTAAGGATTCATTCTTTAGATAAAAGCATTGTTACACCCTATCAATGATTAAAATGAGTTACTTCTTATAAAAATGAATAAATTTGCACTCCTATTAGAATTTGAATGGAAAAAGTAAATAAAAAAAACACTGAATGGTTTGAGTATTGGTTTGATTCCCCATTTTATCATATACTATATAAAAATAGAGATGATAAGGAGGCACAAGCCTTTATTTCAAACCTAATTACCTTATTAAATCCCAATAAAGAAAGTTTGTTTGTTGACGTTGCTTGCGGAAAAGGACGGCACGCCATGTTTTTAAACTCTTTAGGTTATACTGTAGATGGGTTTGATTTGTCAGAAAACAGTATTACCAACGCGCAACTAAAGGAAACCAGTACGTTACAGTTCTTTACCAATGATATTAGAGAACCATTAAAGCGTAATCATTACGATTTCGCATTTAATTTATTTACTAGTTTTGGATATTTTGATGATGAAAATGATAACCAAAAAGCAATAAACGCAATTGCTGAAAGTTTAAATACTAATGGAATTTTAGTGTTAGATTTTATGAATAGTATTAAAGTAATACAACATCTAAATAAACAAGAAACTAAAGAAATTGATACGATAAAATTTAATATTAAACGAAGCTTTACCAACGGACATATCGTAAAAGATATTAATTTTGAAGCAGAGAATATTCAGTACCAATATCAAGAAAAAGTGAAGTCAATTTCTTTAGAAGCATTTAAAAACTACTTTTTAAAAGCAAATTTAACGATTGATGCTATTTTTGGCGATTATGATTTAAACCCTTTTGAGCTAGAAAACTCTGATAGACTAATACTTGTTGCACGAAAAAAATGAATGAACTAACAATAAATATCATCTTATTTTCTACTGCTTTTTTTAGCGGTCTAGCTGTAATGCTGTTTAAACTTCAGTTTTCTAAGAACTTAAAACTCTTAATTTCTTTTAGTGGCGCTTTTATTTTAGCTATTTCTGTATTACACCTAATGCCCGAAATATTTAATGAGTATGATGTTAAAATTGGTGTTTATATTCTAATAGGTTTTCTTGTTCAGTTATTATTAGAGTTTTTCTCTGGCGGTATAGAACACGGTCATTTTCATTCACACAAAAAAGATTTAGCACGCTTCCCCTATGCTATTTTTATTAGTCTTTGTTTACATTCTTTTATAGAAGGTATGGCTTTAATAGATGGTAGCCATGGGCACATCCATCATAGTAACTCTTTATTAATTGGTATTGTTATTCATAAAATGCCAATTGCTATTGTATTAAGTACAATGGTATTGTCTAAAAACATGAGTAAACTAACCTTCTTTGTTGCCTTGTTTATTTTTGCGGCTTCTGCGCCACTTGGTTTATACCTTGCCGGTAATCACATTTTACCTTTTGTAGAAAACAGTAGAATAATATTGGCCCTTGCAGTTGGTATATTCTTACACATCTCCACTACCATTCTTTTTGAATCTAGTGAAGGGCATAAATTTGATCTAAAAAAATTCTTAATTATCATTATCGGTTTTGTGTTAGCCATTTTTACCTTATAATAAAATTCTCCTTTCCGAGAAATCGAAAAAGAGTAACACAATGCAAACAAGTAATTACAGAAACAACACTTTTCCCATGTATACGCGAATTCAGTCAAAGCAAAATACTCAAACAAAAAAATGCATCAGCGTTAACTGATGCATTTTAGTTATTTATGTGTTTTTATCTTAAATAGCAGCAACCGATTCTGATTGATATTCTCCTTTTTTAAGTTTCTCTTGTACTTTTTTAAACGTGTTCACAGTATATTCAACATCTTCTAGAGTATGCATTGCTGTTGGTATTAAACGCAACATAATAATTCCTTTAGGAACAATTGGATAAATTACGATTGAACAAAACAAGTTGTAATTCTCTCTTAAATCAACAGTTAAGTTGGTTGCTTCAGGAATACTACCATCTAAAATAACTGGTGTTACTTGTGTTGTAGAACTTCCTAAGTTGAATCCTGCTTCTCTTAATCCATTTTGTAAACCATTGGCAATAGTCCAAAGTTTTTCTCTAATCTCTGGGCTATTTCTAAGCATATCTAAACGCTTTAAGTTACCAATAACTAAAGGCATTGGTAAAGATTTAGCATAAACCTGAGAACGCATATTGTAACTTAAATAATCAACAATATCTTCAGTAGAAGCAATAAAACCTCCAATACTCGCCATTGATTTTGCAAACGTTCCAAAATAAACATCTACTCCATCCTGACAACCTTGTTTCTCTCCTGTTCCAGCTCCTGTTGGTCCCATAGTACCAAAACCATGCGCATCATCAACAAATAATCTAAATGGCACTTTTGCTTTTAATGCAATAATATCTTTTAAATTCCCTTCATTTCCTGACATTCCAAAAACACCTTCTGTAATCACTAAGATTGCACCATTTGTTTTGTTAGCCATTTTTTCAGCTTTGTAAAGCATTTTTTCAAGGCTTTCCATATCATTATGTTGATAGACTAACCTTTTACCTAAATGCAATCTCAAACCATCCATAATACATGCATGCGATTCAGCATCGTATACAATAACATCATTTCTATCAACTAATGCATCTATTGCAGAAAGACATCCTTGATAACCGAAATTTAATAACATTGCTGCTTCTTTACTTTGAAATTCAGCTAACTCAGACTCTAATTGCTCATGGTATTTTGTGTTACCAGACATCATTCTAGCACCCATAGGATAAGCTAAACCCCAATCTCTTGCAGCTTCAGCATCAACCTTTCTAACTTCAGGATGGTTACCCAAACCTAAATAATTATTTAAACTCCACTGAAGAACTTCTTTCCCTCTAAATGTCATTTTGTTGTTCAATTCACCTTCTAATTTAGGGAATGCAAAATAACCGTGTGCCTCTTTAGCCCATTTACCTAAAGGACCTCTATTCTCTTTTATTTTTTCAAATAAATCTGCCATGTGTATATTTTTCTTATTAAAGGCACAAAGATAATTAATCTTAATTGATATAAGAAACTTGTTTAACGAACTTTTAACAAGAGAAAGTTAGTAAACTAACTATGTATAAAAAAGTTAAAAGTCTATTGGGTGCAAAGACTTCTTTATTACATTTGTTTTTTTATGAATAATACCCAATCAAATAAAATAAATTTACTCGCCCTACTCTTAATAGTAAGTGCCGTCCTTTTTTTTGGATTGGATTTGTTTTTAGGTTCTGTTAAAATTCCGCTAAACAACATCCTCTCCATATTAATGGGTGATGCAATCGAAAAAGAAACGTGGAAAATTATTATACTCAATGCACGTTTACCGAAAGCCATCGCAGCCATTCTTTGTGGTGCCGCCCTTTCTGTATGCGGATTACAAATGCAAACTTTATTTAGAAACCCTCTAGCCGGTCCTTATATTTTAGGAATTAGCTCTGGTGCTGGTTTAGGTGTTGCCATTTTTATTATGGGCTTAAGTTTTATAGGGATCTCAAATGTTGGCTTCCCTCCTAATTCTGGGCTGATAATATCATCAATACTAGGTTCTTTAGGTGTGTTAGCCATTCTTTTATCTATTATAAACCGTTTAAAGGATATTATGACGGTCCTAATTTTAGGAATTATGATTGGAAGCGTTATAACGGCCATTATTGGCATCATTCAGTACTTTAGTCAGGATGCACAACTAAAGTCGTTTATTATGTGGACTATGGGAGATTTAAGCGCTGTTACCAGGAGCGAATTGACACTCCTTACTCCTGTTGTAATAATTGGTGTTGTTTTATCTTTTCTCACATCAAAAAATTTAAACGCCTACTTATTAGGAGAATCTTATGCTAAAAGTTTAGGGGTAAACATTAAGAGGTCTCAATTCTTTATCATTTTAGTTACTTCAATATTAACTGGTAGCATTACAGCGTACTGTGGACCAATTGGTTTTATAGGAATTGTTATTCCACATTTAGCACGAATGATTAGCAATTCACCTGATCATAGAATTCTAATACCTCTCTCTATTTTATTAGGAATAAACATTTTACTAATTTCAGATATAATTTCTCAATTACCTGGATTAGAACAAAATCTACCAATTAACTCAATTACTTCTTTAATAGGCATCCCTTTTATTATTTGGATAATTTTAAAAAATAAAAAAATAAAAAACCTCAATTGAATACGCAAATAAACATATCAGATTTAACGGTTGGTTATGATAAAACCCCACTTTTAAAAGGCATTAATTTGGCGAGTAATTCAGGCAAGATGATTGGATTGTTTGGTCGGAATGGACAAGGAAAATCGACTTTATTAAAGACTATTTCTGGTTTATTACCTCCTATTTCTGGTTGTTTTACTTTTGAAGGAATTGACATCTTAACGCTATCAGAAAAAGAAAGAGCAAAGGTGTTAAGTATTGTTTCTACAACTCAACAGAACATTGGAGGAATTACGGTTAAAGATTTTATTGCTTTTGGAAGGTTTCCATACACCAACTGGCTTGGAATTAATGCCAATAAAGACTTCCAAGAAATTGACAATGCTATTGCACTTTGTAAATTAGAAAGTTTAGCCCATAGAAATTATGATGAACTAAGTGATGGTGAAAAACAAAAAGTAAATATTGCTAGAGCAATTGCACAAGACACGCCACTTATTATATTGGACGAACCTACTGTTCATCTCGACTTAATAAACAAAATAGAAGTTTTTAAACTGTTAAAAGAACTCTCAACCAACCACAATAAAACCATTATTATCTCTACCCACCAAATAGAATACGCTTTGCAAATTTGTGATGAAATTTGGTTGATTAACGATAAAGAAATACAAGATTACACTCCTGCAGAATTAATTAACACTAATAAGTTGTCGCAATTGTTTGATGAAGATATTATTAGTTTTGATAAGCACACACAATCATTTAGATTGACATAAACCTGATTGAATTAACAATTATTATAAAGCCTGTTAGCCTCAAAATTACTACATTTGATTTAATCATTAAAAGTTAAATTATGTTTAGAAAAGGAATCTCGGTATTATTAGCTTTACTAACGCTGTTTTTTACAACATTGGCAATTTTAGGAATTTGGGAAATTATTGACATTAAAAATATAGCGTGGAAATCACTCTATTCTATTTTCGTGATATTTATTGCTTCGGCAGTCATTCTATTTATATTTTCGGTCATCTATAAGGGAGCTGATGATCATTTGAATGGTCCACCTAATAGCTAGTTTAAAAACATAAGCCATTAAAAAAGTCCTAACGATATCGTTAGGACTTTTCTTTTAATCTATATATCTCTCATTACAGAAGAATAGCTCAACTTGCTTCCGAAAATGGAAGAGTTTACTAATTATTTTACTGTTTCAGCTAATGCTTTACCAGCTTTAAATTTAGCAACTTTTTTAGCAGCAATGTTAATTGTAGCTCCAGTTTGTGGGTTTCTTCCTTTTCTTGCAGCTCTTGCTGAAATAGAAAAAGTTCCAAATCCGATTAACTGAACACTGTTTCCTGACTTTAAAGATCCTGTTACGTTTTCAACAAATGCATTTAAAGCATTTCCTGCATCAACTTTTGATAAACCTGCATCTTTTGCAATTACGTCTACTAATTCTCCTTTGTTCATAATATGATTTTTTTAAGTGTTAATAAATATAGTACCAAATTTAGGGGATTTAGAACACAATAATAATGAGCCTTCCAATAGTTATTAACAAGCTATCAACAATGTTATCAAGGGTTAGTGTCAACATTAAATGTATTTCCTTGTGTTGCTAAATCAGTATTCTTAAAAATTGACCTAGATTCTTTTAAGAGCACATTCAAATCTGGATACCGATTAGAGAAGTGTCCGATAATCAGTCTTTTAGCATTTGATAAGACCGCCATTTCTCCTGCCTGCTTTGCAGTAGAATGCATGGTTTTCTTAGCTCTATCAGCGTGTTCATCAATAAAAGTAGCCTCATGATATAATAGGTCAACCCCCTTAATTATAGCGGCTATTGGTTCATAAAACTTAGTATCTGAACAAAAAGCATAAGACAATAACGGTAAAGAGTCCAATGTCAGTAAACTGTTTTTGATTGTTTCTCCGCTCTCTGAAATATAGTCTTCTCCTATTTTTAGCTTATTAAGATGGTATTTAGGCACTTTATACTCTTGAACGGTTTTAGGGTTAATTCTTCGTGGCTTAGGTTTTTCTCTAAACAAATAACCAGAGCATGGAATTTTATGTTTTAATGGAATTGAAACTACTTCAACTTTATCATTCTCAAATATCAATCCCGATTCTTTATGGTTTACCGTGTTATACACTATAGTAAACCTTAATTGACTTTCGGATGCTTTTAAATGAACATCTATTACTTCCTTTATATTACCCGGGCAATATAAATACAGCTCAGATTCACGCCCCATCAGATTCATGGTTTGCAATAATCCAATTAAACCCAAGTAGTGGTCTCCATGTAAATGACTAATAAAAATATGATTGATTCTTTGAAGCTTAATTTTATGCTCCCGCAACTTCATTTGAGATCCTTCACCACAATCCATTAAATAATATTGCTCATCAATATTAATTAATTGTGATGTATTACTTCTTTTTAGTGTTGGAGCTGCTGAGGCATTGCCTAATATAAGTACGCTAAATTTAGACATCGTTTTATTTCGCTTCTAAATTTCGTTCTACATCATTTTCAAATACAGTATTCATAGTATATTCAAAAGAATTTTTAATGGTTAATTGTGTGCTTCTTTTTTTTAATTTCAAAACTCATCCTACTAATTTTGAAAGTCAAACAAATATATAGAATCTTAGATAATAAACAACTTAAGAACATACATCCCTTTATTCTTCTACTTTTTTATATGCCAGAATAATTTCTTTAACTAACTTATGTCGAATAACATCATTTTCATCAAACGTAACCATTGCAATACCTTTAACATCTTCTAAAACTTTTAAAGCCTGAATTAATCCCGATGGTTGTCTTTTAGGTAAATCAACTTGCGAAGGGTCGCCAGTAATAATAAACTTAGCAGACTTCCCCATCCGAGTTAAAAACATTTTAAATTGACTTTCTGTTGCATTTTGTGCTTCATCCAATATTACAAAAGACTTATCCAAGGTTCTACCTCTCATAAATGCCAAAGGAGCAATTTGTATCACTCCCGACTCTAGCATCTCAGCCAGTTTTTCTGCAGGAATCATATCTCTTAATCCATCATATAAAGGCTGCATATAAGGATCTAATTTTTCTTTGAGATCTCCTGGTAAAAAACCTAAGTTCTCGCCAGACTCAACTGCGGGGCGCGTTAAAATAATTCTCTTCACCTCTTTATTTTTGAGTGCTCTTACAGCTAAAGCTACAGCAGTATAAGTCTTTCCAGTACCTGCCGGACCAATAGCAAAGGCCATATCATTTTTAGAACAATCATTAATCAACTTTCGTTGATTCGCAGTTCTCGCTTTAATAATTATACCTCCATTCCCGTAAAACAAGATATCAGCATCGTGCTCCAAAGTCTTACTTCTTTCATCAGAATCAGCCTCTCCCATAAGTCGTTCAATATTATTTTCGGTTAATTGCTTATATTTTGCTATATGCTTTATAAGTAAAACTATCTTATGTTTAAAATATAAAAGCTCCTCATCATCACCAATTGCTTTAAGAATATCACCTCTTGCAATTAATTTTAATTTGGGAAAATACCCCTTTATCACTTCTAACTTACTATCGTTAACACCATATAGCTCTAATGGATTAACACCGGAAATTTCTATAACTTTTTCGCTCAAATATTCATTTTTTAATTTATACCTTTGAATTCTCTTATATTATACGTTAAATGTCACTATTTTGATACAATAAATTAAGAAAAACTGACACAACTTATTAACTATTTTTAATGGCAATTATTACTTTAACAACAGATTTAGGGCTCGTAGACAACTACGTTGCCTCTGTTAAGGGTGCCATTTTAAAGGAAGCTCCAGAGGCTACCATTATCGATATAACACACGAAGTGCCTTCTTTCGACCTACAGAAATCTGCTTTTATTTTAAGAAATTGTTACCTAGATTTTCCCGAAGGAACGATTCATATCCTTGGTGTAAATTCTGAAGCTGATGTAAATATACCGCACGTTGCACTTTTTACCAACGGACATTATTTTATTGGAGCAGACAATGGTGTGTTCTCTTTAATATTTGATAATCCACCTGAAAAGGTTGTGGAACTTACTATTTCGCAAGACACGGACAGAATCACCTTTCCCACTAAAGATATTTTTGTAAAGGCTGCGTGTCATATTGCGCGTGGCGGAACATTAGAAGTTATTGGGACGGCTAGATATGAACTCTCTGTGAGAACAATGTTTAGAGCAGTTTCAGAAAATAATATTATAAAAGGTATAGCAACTTATATTGATCATTACGGTAATGTAATTACAAACATAAGCGAAAGCCAGTTTAAGAATTTCGGAAACGGCAGATCATTCAAAATTTTGTTTAGAAGTGCTGAGTACGAAATAGACAAAATTAGTACTAGTTACTCTTCTGTTTTAGATGGTGAACGTGTTGCACTATTTAGCTCAACTGGATATATTGAAATTGCCATAAACAAAGCCAACGCAAGTAAACTGTTTGGTATTATCCAAGGAGATACAATTAGAGTTGAATTTTATGATTAGAATTGTTAAAATGACTTTTGATCCAACTAAAGTGGATGAATTTTTAAATAACTTTAATGAAGTTAAAGAGAAAATTAGAGATTTTGAGGGAGTTGAACATTTGGAATTACTAAAGGATAAAGCCCATTCAAACATCTATTTCACTTATAGCATTTGGAAAGATGAATCATATTTAGAAAAATACCGCCATTCCGATTTATTTAAAGGCGTTTGGGCTGTTACTAAACCAATGTTTATTGAAAAAGCAGAAGCTTGGAGTGTGGATTCTTTAGTTAAATTAAATTAATAATGACTAAAAATAGAACAAACACCTTTTTATCCTTACAGGGACAAACCAATCAATCGCCCTACTTAATTGATGTAGATAAAGCTGAAGGCATTTACATTTGGGATAAAGCAGGTAAACGATACATGGATATGATTGCTGGTGTTGCAGTCAATAATATTGGACATCGCCATCCTGAAGTAATCGGAGCAATCAAGAAACAATTAGATAAGCATTTACACGTAATGGTGTATGGAGAATTCATACAAGATGCTCAACTCGATTTAGCGGAGAACTTAGCTTCTATTTTGCCAGATAGTTTAAGTTGCTCTTACATCGTTAATTCTGGAACTGAAGCAAATGAAGCTGCCATAAAACTAGCGAAACGTTTTACCGGTAGACAAGAAATTATCTCGTGTCAAAACTCTTACCACGGAAGTACGCATGGCTCATTAAGTGTGACTGGTAATACTGAAAAACAATCGAGCTTTAAGCCTCTTTTACCACAAGTTAAATTTATTGAGTTTAATAATATTGAATCGTTAAATATAATTACAGCACATGCAGCTTGCGTTATTATTGAAACAATTCAAGGTGATGCTGGTTTGATAGCACCAACTCAAGAATTTATATTTGCACTAAGAAAAAAATGTACAGCAACAGGTACTTTATTAATTTTTGATGAAGTACAGGTTGGTATGGGAAGAACTGGAAAATTCTTTGCTTTTGAGCATTATAATATCATTCCTGACATCCTAACTTTAGGAAAGGCTTTAGGTGGCGGGATGCCTATCGGAGCTTTTATCTCCTCTCAAGAGATAATGCATAGTTTAACACATAATCCAATGTTAGGTCACATTACCACATTTGGTGGCCATCCGATTAATTGTGTGGCTGCTAATGCATGTATAAATGTATTAAAAGAAGAAAACTGGATTGCAGATGCAGATAAAAAAGGAAAACAGCTAGAGGATATTCTTACCCAATCAGATCAAGTAAAAGAAATACGTAGAACTGGTTTATTTTTAGCAGTAGATTTAGGTTCTCAAGAAAAAGTAGCTCAAGTGGTTACTAAATGTTTAGAAAAAGGAGTTATTGGTTTTTGGTTTTTATCAACACCTACTGCTTTTAGGTTATCTCCTCCTCTATCTATTACTGAAGCTGAAATTAAAGAAGCTGGAGAGATAATATTATCAGTCATGTAACTATGTTTTACTAACTTAGGTCCTCAAATAAATATTATGAATCCAAATCAAATAAAAAAAATAGGAGTACTTACTTCTGGTGGTGATTCTCCGGGAATGAATGCAGCCATTCGTGCAGTTGTAAGAACTTGTAAGTATCACAACATTATATCAGTTGGTATTTATAGTGGTTACCAAGGTTTAATTGAAGGTAATTTTGCGGAAATGAATGCCAGAAGTGTTAAAGACATCGTTAATAAAGGCGGTACAATTTTAATGTCTAGCAGATCATTAGCGTTTGAGACTAAAGCAGGAAGAGAAAAAGCATATAACCACTTGAAAAATGAACAAATTGATGCTTTAGTTGTAATTGGTGGAGATGGTTCTTTTTGTGGTGCACTAACATTTAATAAGGAATTTGATTTCCCAGTAATTGGAATACCAGGAACAATAGATAATGACATTTACGGCACATCCTATACCTTAGGTTTTGATACTGCACTAAATACAGCTTTAGAGGTAATTGATAAGATTAGAGACACTGCGAGTTCGCATAATCGCTTATTTTTTGTTGAAGTAATGGGAAGAGATGCTGGACACATTGCGTTAAATGTAGGTATTGGAGCTGGTGCTGAGGAAATCTTAATTCCTGAAGAAGATTTAGGTTTAGATAGACTATTAGAATCTCTAAGAAGAAGTAAAAAATCTGGTAAAAGCTCAAGTATCGTTGTTGTTTCTGAAGGAGATAAAATTGGTAAAAACGTATTTGAGTTAAAAGACTATGTTGAGGAAAATATGCCAGAATATGAAGTAAGAGTTTCTGTCTTAGGACACATACAACGAGGAGGCTCTCCTTCTTGTTTTGACCGTGTACTTGCTAGCAGAATGGGCGTTAAAGCAGTCGAGAGCTTGTTAGATGGTAAAACCAATGTTATGGTTGGTCTGTTAAAAGATGAAATTTCTTTAACTCCATTAGAAAAAGCGGTTAAATTAAAAGCTAAAATAAACACCAATTTAATACGGGTGTCAGATATTGTTTCAATATAAAATTTGTATGATAAAAAAATCAAACTAAACCAAGAGCCATTTTACATCCTAAAAACAGACATCAAGGTCGTTATGACCTTCAACAGCTAATTGGAACTTGTGAAGAATTGGCTCCTTTTGTGAAACAAAATGAGCATGGTGATGAGTCTATTGATTTTTTTGATCCAATAGCTGTAAAATATTTAAATACAGCATTACTCAAACATTTTTATGATATTGATTTTTGGGACATTCCTGAAAACTACTTATGCCCACCTATTCCTGGTCGGGCAGATTATATTCATCATACTGCCCAACTGTTAGGCGAAAGTAATTATGGTATCATTCCAACGGGAAAAGATATTAAATGTTTAGACATTGGTGTTGGAGCAAATTGTATTTATCCAATTGTAGGAACGTTTGAATATAAATGGTCGTTTATTGGGGCTGATATTGATGAAAAAGCTATTGAAAATGCTACCTCAATAATAAAAAAGAATACGATCTTAAAAGATCTAATTGAACTAAGATTACAACCGAGAGCAAAAGACTTTTTTTATGGCGTTATCAAAAAAGATGAACGTTTAGATATCACTATTTGTAATCCACCTTTTCATGCTTCAGCAGAAGAGGCGAACATGGGAACTCAACGAAAAGTTAACAACTTAAAAGGAAAAATAGTTGATGATGCTGTGAAGAATTTTAGTGGTAAGAAAACTGAATTATGGTGCGAAGGCGGTGAAAACCGTTTTGTAAGGAATATGGTGAGAGAAAGTAAAAAGTTTGGGGATTCATGCTTCTGGTTTACTTCTCTTGTTTCTAAACAAAGTAACTTAAATAGCATTTACAAATCATTAGAAAATGAAAATGCTGCTGAGGTAAAAACTATCCCTATGGGACAAGGAAACAAAACGAGTAGAATTGTTGCTTGGACCTTTTTAAGTCCACTACAACAAAAAGAATGGAGAGATAAATATTGGAACAAAAAAGCCTAACACTCAGGTACAGCAACAGAAATATTTACTGCTAAACCACCTTCTGAAGTTTCTTTAAACTGATCATTCATTGCTGCCGCGGTCTCTTTCATGGTTTTAATTACCTGATCAAGGGTTACTTTAGCTGCATCAGGGTTTCCTGCCAATGCAATTTGTGAGGCAGTAATAGCTTTCATTGCTCCCATTGTATTTCTTTCGATACAAGGTACTTGAACTAACCCCATAATTGGATCACATGTTAATCCTAAATGATGTTCCATTGCAATTTCAGCAGCTTGTAACACTTGCTTAGAAGAACCTCCCATACAATGTGTTAACCCTGCAGCAGCCATAGCTGAAGAAACACCTATTTCTGCTTGACAACCTCCCATTGCTGCAGAAATTGTAGATCCTTTTTTAAATAAAGAACCTATTTCTCCTGCAACCAACAAAAATTCTTTAACAGCGTCTTCCTTTGTTTCGCAAAAGCATAACATGTACAACAATACTGCGGGAATAACTCCAGCAGCACCATTTGTTGGAGCAGTTACAATTCTTCCAAAAGCAGCATTTTCTTCATTAACTGCTAGGGCAAAACAACTTACCCATTTAGTTACATTAGAAAAAGAATGGTTACGCGTTTTTATAGCGGCAATCCATTCTTCAAAATTTGAGTATTTTCTATCTCCAATTAAATCAATATTAATATTAAATGCTCTTCTTATCACATTTAAACCACCAGGTAAAATCCCATTTTTATGACAGCCATTAAAAATTGAAGCTTGCATTGCATTCCACAATTCATTAACCCTATCATCAATTTCTTTAGCAGAATTCAAGGCTAATTCATTCTTATAAACCACATCATAAACACCTAAATCTTGAGCCTTCATGTGTTTTAGTAAATCTTTTTCTGAAGCAATTGGAAAAGGAAATTTAACCGCATCATGGTTAACAATCTCCTCCCCTTCTTGCGTAACAAACCCTCCACCTATTGAATAATAGGTTTCCTCAATTGTTGAATCATCTTCAAATTGAGCAACAAAAGTAATCCCGTTAGGATGAAATGGCAATTTTTCATTATTAAAAACAATATCAAGTACAGGATCAAAAGCAATTAACTTAACTCCATTAAGCATCAACTCTTCATTCTTGTTAATTTCAAGAATGTATTCCTCTATTTTATCAACCGCTATCGTTTTGGCATCAAAACCAGATAAACCAAGCTGAACAGCTATATCCGTACCGTGACCTTTACCTGTTTTAGATAAAGAACCAAATAATTTCACTTTTATAGCGCTAACATCTTTAACCTTTATTTTTTCTAAAAATAATTGAGCAGCAACCCACGGTCCCATTGTATGAGAACTTGAAGGTCCAACTCCTATTTTAAATATATCGAAAACACTAATCTGTTCCATTTACTTTTGTTTTTTACAAAAATCATTTTATAATACACATAATTACATTTTTAATTTTAATAAAATATACGTGAATAAGTAAAGATTGATAATCATTTTTCATCCCTATATCTCTATATTTGAAATATCTTAAAAAAATATATGAAACTATTATTATCTAGTAACTCTACATTACACGGAGAACCATACTTACAATTCTGTAAAGAAGCAATCAACTTATTTTTGAATGAGCACAAAGCAACAAACATTCTTTTTATTCCTTTTGCTGCGGTAACCTTCTCTTACACTGAGTATTTAAACAATGTAACTAAAAGTTTAGATAATGATGCGATTGTAATAAGCAGCATACATAATTACAATAATAAACAAGCTGCAATTGAGAATGCAGACGCTATTATGGTTGGTGGTGGCAACTCTTTTAAATTGCTAAACGAAGTGTATGAAAATAATTTATTAGAAACAATACAACATCAAGTAAAACAAGGTACTCTCTATATTGGTTGGAGCGCTGGTTCTAACTTGGCTTGCCCTACTATTAAAACCACTAATGATATGCCAATAGTTTGCCCACCGACTTTTGATGCGTTAAACTTTATTCCTTTTCAAATTAACCCGCATTATATACACGGAAACCCTCCAGGACATAATGGGGAAACAAGAGAGCAACGCTTAAAAGAATTTTTAGAGGTTAATCCTACAATTAGTGTTGTTGGCTTAAGAGAAGGTACAATACTTAAGATAGAAAATAATAATATTCAATTTATTGGAGACAAAGAAGCGAGAATATTTAAGCATAAAGAAGAATTTTACGAGCTTAATCCTTCAAGTGATTATAGCCTTTTATTGAGATAAATTTAATCATTAGACACGAACGATTCGGGGTTTAAAACTTGAAGATTTTAAACAAAAAATAATCTTAAAAGTTTAGACATTAAGGATACATCTCTTAATGTTTACAAATTTTTTATTGAAGAATTGCCTGAGATTTATGCACATCAAGAATCAATATGAGCCTTCATATCTCTCATTAACTTATCTTTTAACACCTTAAATTCAGTCTTATTTAATTTGTGGTCAACTTCCTGTTCTACCATCCTTAAGAACTCATTATGTAAAGTGTTAGACAATTCACTAGTGTCAAAAATAATGGCTTTAATAGTTTCTTTATCCTCTAATTCTATTAAGTCTTTGTATTTGTAAATTTCTTCTAATTCAAAAATACTACTTCTATTATCTACTGTTTCCATAGTCTCGTTTTTAGTCCTATAAATATAAGTTTTATTTCTCACATCCATTTCAGGATGGAGCTTAAATAACTAATTTTGACTACTAATTATGGAACAAGAACTAATTATTTGCAGTACATCAACCCATTTTAATTTAGCTAAAAAGCTAACCAATGATTATATGGTTTGGTTGGGCGAAGATTTGCACTATCAAGGAATAGAAAAGGAATTAGAAACTTTTCATCAAATGTATAATACGCCAAACGGTGCGTTTATTTATGTATTGATTGATGGAGAAATTGCTGGTGGTGTTGGCGTTAGAAAGTTAGCTGATGGAATTTGTGAAATGAAACGTCTTTTTGTTTACGATACATACAGAGGCTATCAACTAGGTCAGCTATTATGCGAAAAACTCCTCCTTATTAGTAAAGATTTAGGATATAGTAAAATGCGTTTAGATACGCTTCCAACACTTAAAAATGCAGTACAACTTTATAAAGATTTAGGATTTTATGAAATTTCTAAATACTATAAAAACCCTGACAAGAGAGTTGCTTACATGGAAATAGAACTTTAAAACTATTAAAAACCACTTGTTAATATCCAATTCAAATCTTCTATCCTAAGGCATTATTTCTAATTAATTTTGCTTTGATGAAAAAGATAATCCTACCAATAATTATATGTTTAGCTACGCTACAGCTAAAAGCCCTCAATTTTTCTGATAAAGATACCGTATCGGTTAAAGTCGGAGATGTATTTGCTAAAAAATCAAAGGCGCTTAAACCTGCTGGCCCATTAATGGTAACAAGTTTAGCTGCTTTCACGGATTCCGTTTACAGCTCTATTCCTGACAGCATGCCTTTTTATGATTGGATTACAGATGACATTCATCAAAAAAAATTCAATTTTGGAAACATACAGGATACTGTAGTTATTGTTTTAAATGACAGTAATGATCATTACACACCTCCTGTTAAAGGAAACATAACTTCTAAGTTTGGTAAGCGTAGATGGCGCTACCATTACGGAACTGATATTGATTTACAGACGGGAGATGCTGTTCGCTCTGCTTTTAATGGACGAATTCGAATTTCAACATACAGTAAATCTTACGGACATGTAGTAGTGGTTAGACATAACAATGGTTTAGAAACGCTTTACGCTCATTTATCAAAACGTTTAGTAAAGGTTGATTCCGTTCTTTCATCTGGAACAGTACTAGGCTTAGGTGGTAATACAGGACATTCTTACGGAAGTCACTTACATTTTGAAGTGCGTTATTTTGATGAAGCAATTGACCCTATGGACATCATCTCTTTTGAAAGCCATAAAACACATTATGATACGCTTGCTATTTCTCAATGTAACTTTATGTACAGAGAGGAATTAAAGTTAATGAACGCTATTGTATGGCATAGAGTAAGAAGTGGAAATACATTGGGACATATTGCGCGTAAATATGGATCATCTATTACTAAAATATGCCGATTAAATGGAATTTCAAGAACTTCTATTTTACGTCTTGGTCAACGATTAAGAGTGCGATAAGCCCAATATTGAGTAATCCTAATAATATATTTACTGAGACAGCTCTATTTATAGTCCAAAAGAAATTGAGAAAACGACTTGTTTAAGAATAGAAGTAGTGGTATAAAAATACTGTTCTCATTGAATTAAAGCGAATAAACTACTCTATATCTTACGAAGATGTGTAATCATTTTTACAACAGACAACACAATTACGCCCACAACTATCCCAACACCAAACTCACTCAGCAACAATGGCAGATCATGCAATAGATCATGTAAAATGTTAATATTATGGATGTAAATACCTCCAGTAACCAAAAATATTGCAATTGTACCTATAACCCCTAAAGCTTTAATCACTTTAGGTAAAGCCTGCACCAATAATCTGCCAATAAATTTAGACAAGCTCTTCTCTTTAGTGCTTAAAGCAATTAACTTATAGCCAATATCATCCATTCGCACAATAAGTGCTACAATTCCATACACACCAACTGTAGCAATTACAGCAACAAAAGAAACTACCATAATTTGAGTTGTAATAGACTCTCCTACTACTGTTCCCAAAGCAATAATAATAATTTCGATAGACAATATAAAATCGGTAATTATTGCAGAATGTATTTTCTTTTTCTCTTCAATTAAAACGCTTTCTTCTGATTGATTTTTCTTCTCTAGATGTATTTTTTCGTGTTGATGTGGAAAAATAAATTCATATATTTTTTCAGCTCCTTCGTACGCTAAATACAAACCTCCCAGCAATAAAAGAACAATAACGGCTTGTGGTAAAAATGCACTCAATAAAAAAGCAATGGGCAGTATAATCAGTTTATTTAAAAAAGAGCCTTTCGTTATTGCCCACAATACAGGGAGTTCCCTTGAGGAGAGAAAGCCAGAAGCCTTTTCAGCATTTACAGCTAAGTCATCACCTAATATTCCTGCTGTTTTTTTTGTAGCAATCTTTCCCATCATAGCTACATCATCCATAAGCACAGCAATGTCATCAAATAATGTAAAGAATCCTGAAGCCATAATATATCTTGTTTCTATGTAAAACTAATTAAAGAATTTTATGATATACTTCTATCACACAATCAATTTTTAACAATTTAGACAACCCAGAATTAAGATAATCAACAGCATGTTCTTCTATTTTTTGATAGCCAATACGAGTATACCACCTATTTAGAAAAATTTTATCGGGATGCTTAAACGCTGCAGGAACCAATAATTCTAATTGCATTTTATTTGCTCCATTAACTCTTGCAACTTCTTCTGCATAATTAACAAGCATAGAGCCTATACCTTGCCCTTTAAACTTTGGATTGGTAACTAACATCTTAAACTTAGCCATCACAACATCCATAGGCTCTAAATGAATACAGCCACAAATTTCAGAATCAGTAACTGCAAGTAACAATTCCCCTTTTGCTATAATTTCTAACATTCTGGGCAAAGTAATCCTTTCATGTTCTGCTTTCCAAATGTCACCTTCAGATTCTTGATAAACCTGATTTATTATAGAAACAAGAAAGCCAACCTGATTTTCATCAAGTTGGCTCGCTACAATAGTTTTTATGTCTTTCAACCTATTTTATTTTTCTCATTCTTAAGCTTGCTGGAGTAACTTCTAAGTACTCATCAGCTTGGATATATTCCATAGCTTCTTCTAAAGAGAAATTAACCTTAGGAGCGATCTTCATTGCTTCATCAGTACCTGATTTTCGCATGTTAGTTAATTGCTTTCCTTTAACCAAGTTAATCTCTAAATCGTTATCTCTAGAGTGCTCTCCAATAACTTGTCCTATATAAATAACAGCTCCTGGATCAACAAAAAATCTACCTCTATCTTGTAGCTTATTTAAAGCAAATGGAGTTACTTGTCCTGCCTCCATTGCAATAAAAGAACCTTTGTTTCTTTCAGGAATTTCTCCTTTATAAACTCCGTACTCTCTAAAACGGTGACTCATAACAGCGTTTCCTGCAGTAGCAGTTAACATGTTATTTCTTAATCCAATTAATCCACGAGAAGGCACATCAAATTCTAAATGTTGTAGATCACCTTTTGGCTCCATAATTAACATATCACCTTTACGCTGAGTAACTAAATCAATAGCTTTTCCAGCATATTCCTCAGGCACATCAATTACTAATGTCTCATACGGCTCATTCTTTTTTCCGTCAATTTCTTTAAAAATTACTTGTGGTTTCCCAACTTGCAATTCATAACCCTCTCTACGCATTGTTTCAATCAAAACAGACAAGTGAAGTACACCTCTACCAAAAACAGTAAACTTATCTTCAGTATCAGTTGGTTCAACTTTTAATGCTAAATTCTTTTCTAATTCTTGGTACAAACGATCTCTTAAGTGACGAGAAGTAACAAACTTACCTTCTTTACCAAAAAATGGAGAGTTGTTAATTGTAAACAACATACTCATTGTTGGCTCATCAATAGAAATACGTGGTAATTCTTCTGGATTTTCAACATCAGTTAATGTATCACCAATCTCAAATCCTTCAATTCCAACAATAGAACAAATATCACCAGATCTTGCTTTGTCAACGGCCATTTTTCCCATTCCAACAAAAACGTGTAATTCTTTAATTCTTACTTTCTTTTGTACACCTTCTTTTTTACAAAGGATGTAATCTTTATTTACTTCTAAGTCTCCTCTAAAGATTCTTCCTACAGCAATTCTTCCAACAAACTTGTTGTAATCTAAAGATGTAATTTGCATCTGTGTAGTTCCTTCATTATAAGGAGCTTCAGGGATTTCAGAAATAATTGTATCTAATAATATAGTAATGTCAGTAGTAACATTGGTATGATCTAAACTCATCCAACCTTGCTTAGATGAACCAAAAACAGTTACAAAATCTAACTGACCTTCTGTAGCATCTAAACTAAACATTAAGTCAAAAACTGCATCTTGAACTAAACCAGGAGTACAGTTTTCTTTATCTACTTTGTTTACAACAACTATTGGTTTTAATCCCAATTCAATTGCTTTACCTAATACAAATCTTGTTTGAGGCATAGCACCTTCAAAAGCATCAACTAATAATACAACACCATCAGCCATCTTTAATACACGCTCTACTTCACCACCAAAATCAGCATGACCAGGAGTATCAATAACGTTAATTTTTGTGTCCTTATAATCAACAGATACGTTTTTAGAAAGAATAGTAATTCCTCTCTCACGTTCTAAATCGTTGTTATCTAATAAAAGTTCAGTTCTTTCTGTTCTATCATCAAGTACTTTACATTCATCGATAATTTTATCTACTAATGTCGTTTTTCCGTGATCTACGTGAGCGATAATCGCTATATTTCTAATTGATTGCATCTAGGTTATTTTAGGCTGCAAAACTAATGTTGTTTTTTGAATTATAATACTTTAATTTTACTATTCTCTTAAAAACGTGTCATAAGTAAATTTAGAAACCCAGAACAAAATCCTATTACTTTTCTTTTGGGCGTTTAAACGGTCTACTCACTATGTTTTTTTCCGCTTCAGTTCTTTCAGGTTTATGTTGTAAAAAAAAGGATGTCGTTTATATCACTAACACAATTCATTTTCTTAAAAAAACATCAATTCGAGTATTTCAAGCTTAAGTTTATACGGAGCAATATCGAAACAAAAGTCTATCGATAACAAGATTTTTTTATGCGTTATATTTCAATAAAACCAGGAGACTACAACTGCTAAAAACAACTGGCAACCAGCTTAAAACCAACTACCATAAACTGTCTTTTTATTCATATTTACAAATGTAAAATACACTTAACTTTTACATTTTAAATCTATTTTATTACTCAAATATTGTGCATAAAACCATCCCGATCATTACAAACAACAACAAAATACTATATTTATTTAAATAATAATTTAAACTATTAAAAACCAAGTATCTATGAGTTATTACTTAAACTATAATAAAGCACTAGTTTATAGTGATAATCATCTTTTTACAACTGTAACTTCACTTATTCAATCACAATCATTACATTTGTAACATATTATTTTATTTACAATTGTAAAGCAACAATATGGAGTTAATAGATCGGTTTAAATACCTTATGAAACTGAACAATTTATCAGCCTCTGCATTCGCAGAAAAAGTAGGCGTTCAACCTTCTAGTATTTCACATGTTTTATCAGGAAGAAATAAACCAAGCTTAGAGTTTGTACAGAAAGTTTTAGCACAATTTCCAAACGTTAGTGCAGACTGGTTACTCACCGGGAATACAAAAATCAAAGAAAGCAATATAGCGTCTCCAAGAGAAGAAACAACAAAACACACTCCTACCCCTCAGGATTCTGAAAAAAGAATAAAAAAAATAATGATTTTTTATAATAACAATACTTTTGAGGAAGTAATTAAAAACGACTAAGCTCCTAACCTATACTGACTATCAGACTTTATTTCTGCTATTTTTATAATTGGCTTAAAATGACCTCTCACAACAGTCCACTTCTCTGGATACTGCTTAAATAGCACAATTATTTTCTTTTGATGCTTTTTTAGAATATCTGATATTGCTGCAGGAGAAACTCTAGGGTAGCAATTATCACCAATATTTAAGCCAATAATCTTATCCCCTTTAGACTTTAAAACCTTAGCAGCAGCCTCATATTTATCCAAATAAAGCATCGTTTTATTTAAGCCCTCTTGCTTAGTTGTCAAAACAGGTTTAGAATTAGATGTAGTGAACACTAAGTCCTTTGATGTTATTTCGTAAAATCGTATGGGGTTATTTTTATTTAGTAAAATTTCTAAACTATTTAACAAAACAAACTCAGCAGCATGTAAACTCAAGTTTTGTTCAGACAATTTTCTGATGGCCAAACTCGATAGTGTATACTCAACATCTTCGTCTTCTGAAATTTTATCTAAGAGATATGTATAGTTAGACTTTGCAACCTCAAACCGCTCCACCTCTAGCTGATCAATCTTTGCATAAAGACTATCATTGTTAAAGGTTTTAGAAATCTTTTTATGAATGTCTGAATTATTTACCTCCGAATCTATAATCAATAAAATCTGTTTATATAAAACATTTTGAATCACTTCTTTTACTGCAATCGCCATTGACTCATCAATGTTTGACAACCTGAAATTTCCAATATTGCTCTTAAAATAAAAATAGATTACATCATAGTTTCCGTCATATGCACTCGGGAATCGCATCTCTAAAACTGAACTATCCTGCTCATCTTTAAAGGACAATTGTTCTACTTGAGAAGTATTAAACTCAAAGCCAACCTGATCTTCTTTAATCCAATTTACTTTTTTTTTAGATTTTCTTAACTGCTTAATAAAATTTGAACCCTCATAATCAATAACAGAAAACTCCCCATCATAACTAAGAACCTCAATGTTATTAGAAGTGTCATCGTAAAAAACAACAACACACTTTTCTAACCCAGCAACCATACTCCCTGAGTTTTCAAGAAGATAATAGAAAGGATGCTTTAAAAATGTATATCGTTTAATCATGAAAATTAAGTTGCTTAAATATAAAACTTAAATTCAAGCAAAACAAAATTAAGAAACTTAAATTTATTTTCAAGCTAAATTACAACTTAAACGAAATAACAAATTAATAAAATGCTCGTTAATTTGAATGAAACACAACAAAGTATAGAATGAAACACTACAGTAATCATCACTCAAGCTCTAGAGAATACTATAATGATCTACAGAAAAATAGTCATAAAAACTTAAATTCAAGAACAAAAGAACTTGACAAAATGGAAGTTTACCTTGAAAAATTTCTATCAATGACTTACAAATATCTATCTCCAATATTTGAGGATGATGAGATAATGACTAGTTTTAAAAATGAAACAACAACTAATTTTATTGACAAGAAAGTTGATGAACAAATCATTGAGTACATCCCTTCATGGACACAAAGTTTCTTTACTTTTTTTATTGAATTATACGATAAATACTTTCCAAAACCTTCTGAAAATAAAGCGCTTAAGATAATTAACCACATTTCTAAATTTATAAATTCAAATAATGTTGTAAAACACAAAATGACGAACAATTTCATTCTAAATAAATCATCACCATAATATTTGGTATGTGTACTTTTACACCTATGTACAAACTCTTTATTAAGCCTCTACTCTTTGCAATGCAACCAGAAAAGGCGCACTATTTTGCGACAGATTGCCTTTCCTTTTTCTCTAAAATTCCAGGCATTCCTTCTTTAGTTAGAGGAATGTTTGAAGTGAAAGACAAGCGACTAGAAAAAAAACTGTTCGGATTAACTTTTAAAAACCCCGTTGGTTTAGCTGCTGGTTTTGATAAAGATGCTCGCTGGTATAATGAATTGGCTCATTTAGGCTTTGGATTTATAGAAATAGGAACCCTAACTCCTAAAGCACAAATTGGAAATACAAAACCGCGTTTATTTAGAATTACAGAGGATAATGGCTTAATAAACCGAATGGGATTCAACAACCTAGGAGTTGAAGATGCTATTCAACGTTTAAAAAACAGAAAAACAAATATTATTATCGGTGGAAACATTGGAAAAAACACAGCAACGAGAAATGATGACGCTTTAGCTGATTACGTTTTCAACTTTAACACGCTACATGATTATGTAGATTATTTTGTTGTAAATGTTAGTTGTCCAAATGTAAAAGATTTAACAAAACTACAAGACACTCCGTTTTTATTGAATTTATTAGGCGATTTAAAACACATTAATACGACTAAAGATAAACCTAAACCAATTTTATTAAAGATTGCTCCGGACTTAAACAACTCTCAATTAGATGAAATAATTGAAATTGTTTCCCAAACAAAAATTGATGGAATTATTGCATCAAATACTACAACATCTAGAGAGAATCTAAAAACGGGTAGCGATACGATTACTAAAATCGCAAATGGAGGACTAAGTGGTCAGCCAGTTAAAAACCGATCGACAGAAGTAATTAAATACTTATCAGAAAAATCTAACAAATCATTTCCTATTATTGGTGTTGGAGGAATTCACTCTGCGGCAGATGCAATTGAAAAACTGGAAGCTGGAGCTGATTTAATTCAAATTTATACGGGCTTTATTTATGAAGGTCCTGGTTTAATTAAAGAGATTAATAAAAAAATATTGGAAAACTATGGTTAAGCTAATTGAATGCCCTAGAGATGCAATGCAAGGATTGCACGATTTCATTCCAACAGCTACAAAATCAAAATACATTAATCAGCTACTTAAAGTTGGTTTTGATACGATTGATTTTGGAAGCTTTGTTTCTCCAAAAGCTATTCCTCAATTGAAAGATACTGCAGAAGTTTTAAACCAACTCGATCTCTCAAATACCAAAAGCAAACTACTTTCAATTGTAGCCAACCAAAGAGGTGCGACTGATGCTTGTAATTTTGAAGAGATTAATTATTTAGGCTTCCCCTTCTCTATATCAGAAACTTTCCAACTAAGAAACACCAACGCCTCTCTTGAAGAATCATTAACTAGAGTTGCCGATATTCAAAACCTTTGTTCAAAGAATAATAAAAAATTAGTTGTATACATTTCAATGGCATTCGGAAACCCTTATGGAGATCTTTGGAATAGTGATATTGTTATAGAATGGACTAAGAAGCTTGCTGATTTAGGCGTTGAAATAATTGCACTATCTGATACTACTGGAGTTTCTAATCCAGAAAACATCAATTACTTGTTTAGCAATACTATACCAGAGTTTAAAAATATTGAGATTGGAGCTCATTTGCACACCACTCCTGATACTTGGACAGAAAAAGTGAATGCAGCATACAATAGTGGCTGCATGCGTTTTGATGGTGCTATTAAAGGATTTGGAGGATGCCCAATGGCAACAGATGATTTAACGGGTAATATGGCAACAGAAAACTTAATTCAATACTTTTATCAAAACAAAATAGAACTTGGATTAAATAATGTTGAATTTGAGCAATCAATGCTTGATGCGCTCAAGGTTTTTCCCATTTAAAATTACTCACACAGAACAATTTCTTCATTCCAACCTTCATCAAAATCAACATTATTTTTGAAAAATTTATTTTTGGGACTTGGACCCTCTTTATTATCAAAAGATTCAATCAGGTCATAACCACAGCTTACTGCAACCATTGCTGTAATAAAAACAATTGCAGACCCTTTCCCCAACAGTTTTAGCAGTATTGTTATAAGCCATAATTCTAAAATCACTTAATTCATAACCTATAGTGTTATAATTACTTTCTCGTTCTGTTAAAATATTTTTTTTAGTAATTGGCTCTTCAAGAAAAAGGCTGTCGCTAGTAATTTTTACAATTTTTGCTTTATCCCAATTTTCAGAACTGTTAAAAACAAATGAAATGTTTCTTCCCTCTTTAATTAAAGCAGTTTTCTTGTCTTCTTTAGAAAATTGAATACAATAATTTTGCGCATTAGCACTGGCAAGACTAAGTAATAATAAAATAACTGAACAACTTAAAAGCTTTATCATTCAATAAAAATACAACTAATAAGCTCTTACTTAATACATGTTGTTTATAGAGATATTAATACCTACATTTGCTTCGTTATTGGTTTCCATTTTTTGGAATTAATAGGGAATGAGGTGTGAATCCTCAACTGTACCCGCAGCTGTAAGCTCTGTACGTTTTTACAATAAGTCACTGACTAACCCTCGGGAAGACGTAAAAATGAGGAGTGAGTCAGAAGACCTGCCTTTAATCGTTGAATTTATTCAACAAAGCTTTCGGGATTAAAGGCGAAGCATATTTTCATATTGAAAACTCCTTCACTTTGTTTCTTGGTATACGAAACAGTATTATTCTGTTTCTAAATTAATTTATTGTTTAACCTCATTTAAAATTAAAGTGATGAGAAAAAATTACATAATGGCAAGTTTAGCTTGCCTAGGTTTAGTGTTAGCCTTTCAAAACACCAATGCACAAACACAAGTAATTATTGCCAATGGTGGTAAATTTGAATTTGTTGCTCCTTATGCAGATAAGGCAACTATTGGTAGTTATGATCTTTCTACTAATACCTATTCTACTTTTGATACTATTCAAGTTGAATCGGTAAACGGATTAGTAATTGACGGAAATGTTGCTTTTTTAGGTGCAGGAGATTCATTAATTAAATATGATATAGATAACTATACTCGATCTGCAAGCACAAGTATTTCTGGAGTAAAAGATGTTCACTCTTCTGGAGGACAGTTATTTGTATCCTTTTACAATTATATTGGTGCTCCGTTAATGAAATCTATTGATAAAATAACTTTAGCTCCTCTTTTTGATTTTAATGGTTTAGAAAGTAATGTTGGTGATGTTGCTATAATCAATGATAGTATTTATATTACTAGTAACATATTAGGAACTTTAGAACAAAACCCAGGTTGGGGTGACTATCTAGATTCTCTTGGTATAATAAGTGTCTTTAACGCTAATACTGGTGCTTTTTCAAGAAAAATAGAATTAGGTGTTGACGGTGCTGGTGTTAATGATTTAGTAATTTACAACAATAAGCTTTTCTCTACTTGCGAGGAATCTGGTAATGTTTTGGAGTACGACCCAGCAACAGATACTCAATCTTATACATCAATTAATTTAGAAGGACTTGTTGATAGTTATAACAATATCTTAATTGTAGAGACAACGACTGGAATAGATAAGTTTGATATGGATACTAAGTTATTGTTAAATCAAGGTTTTAGTCAAACATATACAGCGAGTGCCTATAATAACATTAGCGACAAGTATTATTTCACCCAAACTGATTTTTCAACTTATGGAAAAACTTTTATTCATGATGCTACTGGTCTTGCTATTGATTCATTTAATGTAGCAGTTTCTCCTGAAGGAATAGCTATAGATTTTAGAATACCTGTTGGAGTTGAAGAAGATATCAAAATTTCAAACGAATTTTCTATTTACCCTAACCCTGCCAAAGAAAATATTTCTGTACGACTAAAAAATAAAGTAAACAATTTACAAGTAATTGATATTGCAGGAAGAGTTCTTATTTCAAGAAGTAACCTTTTATCCGGAATTCATAATATGAAATTAAGTAATTTAAATTCTGGAATTTATTTAGTCAAAATTTCTAGTGAAACCGAAACTAAAGTAGAACGATTTATTAAGCAATAACAACTGTTAATTAAAATAAACCTAATAAGATTTAAATCTTACTAGGTTTTAAAAAATAAATAATGATAAAAGAAACTTTAGTAATTAGTTTATTGATAATGACTTTGTCTTTATCTGCACAAGGCCCTTATGCCCCTCCTGCAGGACAAACTGGAACGACAGCTATAAACAAAGATTCTACTATTTTTGCATATTGGGCAACTGGAAGTACAATTGACAGAGGGCCACAAGATCTTAGTAACATTTCACTTGGAAACTCAAATGTTGGAACAAGTGCTTCTGCAATTGGAAAATCAGGATTAAACGGAATTGTTAGTTTAGGAGATGGAGGCTCAGCTACACTTACCTTTGATGCGCCAATAATTAATGGTTTAGGTGCAGATTTTGCAATATTTGAAAATTCATTTAGTGATTCTTTTTTAGAATTGGCTTTTGTTGAAGTAAGTTCTGATGGTATTAACTTTTATAGATTTGGTGCTATTTCTCTTACCGACACTTCAGTTCAAACATTAGGCTTTGGAAGTACTGATGCTACAAATATTTATAATTTAGCAGGTAAATACAGAGGCCAATACGGAACACCATTTGATTTAGATGAATTAGATGGGATTATAGGATTGGATGTCAATAGTATTACTCATATTAAAATTATTGATGTGGTTGGCAGTATTAATCCGCTTTATGCAACTTATGATTCACAAAACAGAGCTGTAAATGATCCTTGGCCCACTCCTTTTGGATCTTCAGGCTTTGATTTGGATGCTATAGGTGTTATCAACTCTTCTGCTACTGAAATTACAGAAATAGCTAACGGTAATAGTGTTAACCTTTTTCCTAATCCAATTAAGTCTGTTTTAAACATTCAAATGGAGCAAAAAAAAGGATGTAAATTCACCATTCTTACTTATAGCGGAAAAGTAATTGACTCTGGCAGTTTTAATGACAATAGACATCAAATCAACCTAAGCTGTTTAAATTCAGGAGTTTATTTTCTCCAAATAGCATCAGAACAATCTATTATTACAAAAAAAATAATTAAATATTAAGAGGCTTTTGAAGATTTTTAGAATCCATATACCTCTTGTTTCTCTACTCCTTTTCTCCATCCTTTTAACAGTAAATGTTTTTAGCCAAAAGGACACCATAGATATTAGTCCTTTTAAAATTATTGAACAAAAAAACAGCACATCATACAAAACAACGAGCCTAGACTCTTCGAGCATTAGTAATACTAGCAACCTTGCAGAATTATTATCTAATAACTCAACCATTTTTATTAAATCTTATGGTTCAGGATCGTTAGCAACAGCATCTTTTCGAGGAACTGGAGCTTCTCATACTAAAGTTCAATGGAATGGCATTAATTTAAACTCACCAATGAATGGTCAGATTGATTTTTCACTCTTCCCTACTTTCTTCTTTAATGATGCTGAGATACATTATGGGGCTAGTGGTTTAATTGACGGTAATGGCGCTTTGGGCGGATCCATAGTTCTGGGAAATACAGAAACTTACAACAATGGTTTTTCCTACAGCATAAATCAATCTATCGGTAGTTTTGGTATTTATACAACAGCATCAAAAGGAGCTTACTCTAATCAAAAATGGTTTTTAGAAACTAAACTTTACAATAATGTAAGTGAAAATAACTTTGACTTTATTAATACTTCGAAAATTGACAAACCCACTGAAAATCAAATCAATGCAGAACTTAAACAATGGGGAGTTCAGCAGGCCATTTATAGAAAATTTAAGAATAGTTCTTTAGGAACTCGCCTTTGGTATTTTAATAGTAATAGAAATTTACCTCGTACAATGTTAGTATCTGAGAATAATGAAAATCAAACAGACAAGTCTTATAGAGGTTTGATAGAATGGAAAGGGTTAGCCAGAAATCTGCAATATCGGATAAGCTCTGGATTCGTTAAAAATGATTTAAATTACAACAACGATCTTGCAAAATTATATTCTATAAATAAATCTTATTTATCTGATAATAATGTAAATACAAAACTTTATCTAAATAATAACTTTACGATTACTAATAATGTAAATGTAAAATACGAAAGTGCTGAAGCTGATGGATATAATGAAAACCATACCCGCTTTAACAACAGTTGGCTATTTGGTTTAAACAAAAAAATTAAACGCATAGATATCGACTTTTTCAATAGATTAATAATGGTTGGCAAAGAGCTAGAACCAATTGCCCCTTCATTAGGAGTGCGGTATAAAATCTTAACTAAAGAATTCCTCTATATAAAAGCTAATACAGGAATAAACTATAACTACCCCACTTTTAATGATTTGTTTTGGAACCCTGGCGGAAATGAAAATTTAAAACCTGAAGAAGCTCAAATGAGTGAAATTGGTTTTAATTTCATTAAAAATTCTGCCAAAACAACAATAAATACAGAAATAACGGGCTTCTATTCAGAAGTAAAAGATTGGATAATATGGCAACCCACCGAATTTGGCTACTGGAGCCCAAACAATCTGAAAAAAGTAGAAAACAAAGGAATTGAAAGTACTATAACAACTTCTTCAATTATTTCAAAACTTACTATTAAAAATAGAATAAGCTACGCTTTCACAGAGTCTACCAACAAAAAATCTGGAAACACCCAAGACAACTCTCTCAATAAGCAGTTAATTTATGTGCCTTTTCATAAATTCAACTATACACTAAACCTCTATTACAAAAGCTTTACCCTCAACTATAACTATAATTACACTGGAGAACGGTTTACTACTTCAGACAACAATTGGTACTTACCAGCTAATTTTATATCTAACATATATATTGCTAAACAGTTTAAACTAATTAAAAAAACAAAAGCTGTTGCCACATTTAAAGTGAACAATATTTTAAATCAAGATTACCAATCTATTGCTTGGAGAGCAATACCAGGTAGAAATTATTCATTTTCTCTTAGCTTTAACTTTAATTAGTGGGAAGATTATCTATTATAGCAATCATTCTAAGCTTTCTCTCTTGTAAGAAAGACAAGATTGGCCCTCAGTGTATTTCATGCCAAGAAGAACAAATAGAAATCACTACAACCCTACATTCTGATCTTCTTATTATTAATGAAGGTAATTTCGGGAGTGGTTCAGGCTCAATCTCACGTTATACCTCACAAAATAAAACAGTTAACAACAATCTATTTTTACAAGCCAATGAAACTCCAATTGGCAACATAGCTCAATCGGTCTACCAAATTGGTACTAAAGCTTACGTTGTAATAAATAATTCTAATAAAATTGAAGTCATTGACATCAATAACTTTTCTTCATTACACACTATTACAGGGTTTAATTCTCCACGCTCGTTTCTACCCATAAATCAAAATACTGCATACGTAACAGATCTTTATGCTAATTCCATTCAAATAGTAGATTTAAATAGTAACTCGATTACTGGAAGTATCTCCGTAAATGGCTGGACTGAAGATCTATTACTACATAACGATAGCGTTTATGTTTGTGATATGACGAACGACAACTTACTCATTATTAATCCAAACAACAATTCTTTAGTTGACAGTATTAAAGTTGGAGAAAGTCCTAACAGTATTATTATTGATGAAAATAGTATGATTTGGATAATGTGCAGTGGAGGGTTTTCTTCTACTAATCCTCAGCTTATCAAATTCAATCCACAAACCCGAACAATAGAAACGACATACACCTTTCCTAACATTACAGAATCTCCAGGTAATTTAAAAATAAACGCAAAAGGAGACCAACTTTACTATATAAACTCAAACATTTACAAAATGAGCATTTATTCCAATTCCATTAATACTACTCCAATTATTACAAGTAATGGAAATAAATTCTACGAAATTGGAATAAGTCCAATAGCGGAAGAAATATTTATTTCTGATGCAATTGACTACATTCAAGATGGAATAATCTACAGATATTCATCCTCAGGAAATTTAATACATCATTTTAATGCAGGTGTTATTCCTGGCGACTTTTTATTTATTGACTAATGGAAAAAGAAAGTATTGTTATGTCATGGAGCGGAGGAAAAGATTCTGCCTATGCTCTTTACCATATCATAAAAGAGAGTAGATATCGTGTAAAATATTTAATGACCACTATTTATAAACCCAATAAAAGGGTGTCAATGCATGGTGTTCCTGAATCTCTAATTGAAAAACAGGCAAAAAGTATTGGCATACCATTAGTCAAGCTATATATTGAAGAAAAAACGCATGATGAGTACGATATTAAAATGAAAGAAACGTTACTCTTATTTAAATCTGAAGGAATAAACACCATAGCTTTTGGAGATATATTTTTAGAAGACTTAAAGGAATACAGAGAGAAAAGGTTGGCAGAGATTGATATGAACGCATTATTTCCTCTCTGGGGAAAGAATACTAAGGTTTTAGCGAATCAATTTATTACTGATGGGTTTAAAACTCGCATTTGTAGTATTGACACCTCTAAAATCTCAAAATATTTAGTGGGAGTTGATTTTTCCAGTACATTTTTAAAACAGCTAAACAAAGAGATAGATCCTTGCGGTGAAAATGGTGAATTCCATAGCTTTTGTTATGCCGGGGCTATTTTTAAAAATATAGTAAAGTTTAAACAGCACGGAACCGTATCTAAAACTTATACCCACGAGAACAATAGTTACGAATATCTGTTTATAGACATTTCATAACTTCTTTGGTTTCCAATAATACACTCCTTTTTAAAACACACACTATAACACCTTATATATAAGATGATTATAGTTTTAATCAATTAAATACAACCCCTATTATTAATAATTATTTCATTGGTTTTAAATTATAAAGCCTTAATTTAACGGCTGCTAACTAAAAACAACATACTTATTATGAAAAAATCTACTTTTTCTATTATTAGAGAAATATCTGCTACAGCAGTATGCTTATTAATTGCCAATTTTTCTTTCTCACAAAAAGCAGAAAATTCTTGGTCTCCAATTAAAGAGAGTGTTATAAAAGAAAGTAAAAACAATCGATTTATCGAGCCTGCTAAATATAAGGTGATGCATCTTAATTTGGAAACACTTAAAAGTAGTTTACAATATGCAAAACTTAAAGAAGACGCCTCAAAAAGTATTGCTACAATTGTTTCATTACCAAACCCTGATGGTAGCTTTTCAGATTACCAGATTTATCAAAATACAACAATGCACCCTGACTTGGCTGCAAATTTCCCAGAAATTAGAACCTACAATGGTGTAAGCGTTAATAACAGTAAAGATGTCGTTAAACTAGATGTAACGCCACATGGGTTTCATGCAATGATTTTATCTTCTGATAAAGAAACAGTTTTTATTGATCCTTATACTAAGGGAGATATTAACAATTATCAAATATATTACAGAAAACATTACAGTGATAACAGAGGTCTTTCTTGTGATTTTTCAGAACAAACTGAAGAAATTAAGGGATTAATATCTGACAAGAGTTTTGGATCTTGTGAATTAAGAACATACCGTTTAGCATTAGCTTGTACAGGTGAATATGCTGTAGCTGTTGGTGGAGGAACAATTAGTGGAGCATTAGCTGCCCAAGTAACTACTATGAATAGAGTAAATGGTCTTTTTGAAAGAGACATAGCTGTTTCAATGACTATTATTGGTAACAACAACCTCTTAATTTTTACAAATTCAGCATCAGATCCTTATACCAACAATAGTGGATTTGCTATGCTTAGTCAAAATCAAACAACCGTTAATAACACTATAGGAAGTGGGAATTATGATATAGGTCATGTATTTAGTACTGGTGGTGGCGGAGTTGCTGGTTTTGGTGTAGTATGTTCAAGCTCTCAAAAAGCAAGGGGTGTTACAGGAAGTTTCAACCCTCAAGGAGATGCTTTTGATATTGATTATGTAGCACACGAAATGGGACATCAATTTAGAGGTAGTCATAGTTACAATAATTCATGTGGAGGTAATAGAAGTGCATCAACAGCATACGAACCAGGAAGTGGCAGTTCAATTATGGCATATGCAGGAATATGCTCTCCAAACGTACAAAACAATAGCGATGCTGCTTTTCACGGAATTAGTTTAGAAGAGATTGGAAACTTTATTATTGCTGGAGGAAATGGTTGTGCTTCAAAAACGCCTCTAACAAATAGTAGCCCTTTAATTACAGGAACTAATATTGATGGAAACATTACAATCCCTGCAAATACTCCTTTTGCATTAACAGCAACGGCAACTGATGCAGATGGTGATGCACTAACTTATTCTTGGGAACAATTTGATAAAGAAATAACGACTCAATCTCCTCTTGCTAGCGCAACATCTGGTCCAAACTTTAGAACCTTTGAGCCCACAAGTAGTCCTACTCGATACTTACCAAACCTTACTGCATTGAAAAATGGAGGTCCTTTTACATGGGAAAGATTATCTAGTGTATCTAGAATATTGAATTTTAGATTAATGTTAAGAGATAATGCCTCTGGAGGTGGTTGTAATGATCATTCTGATGTATCTGTTACTGTAGATGGAAATTCAGGTCCTTTTCTTGTAACACATCCAAATAATTCAGGTACTATATGGAGTATAGGCCAAACTACAGGAGTTGCTTGGGATGTTGCAGGAACAGATGCTTCTCCGGTTAGTTGTGATAAGGTTGATATATTCCTATCTATTAATGCAGGAAACTCTTATCCAATTCAACTTGCTAATGACGTTGACAATACTGGTTACGCTTCAATTACAGTACCAAACAATCCGTCTTCAATAGCTAGAGTTATGGTTATTTCTTCTAACGGAACATTTTTTGATATTTCTGACAATTATCACACGATACGAATTGCAACAGGAATTAATGGGTTAAGTTTTAACCAATCAATAAAGTCATTTTATAGTAACGACAATATCGAATTGTCATTCACAAAAGTGTTAAAAGGAGATTATCAAGTTTCTGTTCTAAATACTTTAGGACAAGAAATGATGACAAAGACAATTAGCGTAAATACTGAAAAAGAAAGAGTTTCTATACCGTTTAACAATAATGCTAATGGTATATATTACATCTCTATTAGCAATAATAAAGATAGGTTTAGTTCTAAGTTTTACAAAAAATAGAAGTAATATTCATAATAACAAAAAAGAGTTTCATATGAAACCCTTTTTTGTTATACCTCAGAATGTATTCTACGTTACTAATTATTAATCATTTTTAAATAATGCTTTATCTGAATTATCAAAAAATCCAACTTCATATTCTCTTCAATATCTATTACTAAATCACAAGTATTTCCTCTATAAGATCCATTAGCTCCAACTTTAAATTTTGCTGGAGATAAACTACTTATATATTCTATAGGGAAACAATCCCCTGTAATATTTAAATCTATTAAAATGCTAAAGGGTTTATTTAAAAAATCAGCAACATCTTTCCCTCTAGGAACTAAGCTTTTTGACAAATTGCTTTGATCAAAGAACATGTACTTTAAAGTTGGGTTAATTAATTCAGAAGCTTCTTTGTAATCCATAAAACCTAAAGAAAGCACATCTTTTCTTTCTTCTTTTAGATAGTGTATAAACTTTTTAACCGTTTCGGAATCACTCCTATTCGTTGCATTATACAACACTCCTATAGTAGAAGCTTTAGTTAAACTAAGTGCTTTCACTTTTCTTTGTAAATGCTTCTGTCCTTTTTTTAATTTAAAACGACCTATTTTTTCTTGTATATTCTTTAGAACACTCACCTAATATCAATTTTACTAACTAATCTTTTTCCTATCCTTCTATTAATTTTTAAAACCAAACCTTCCTTTACATAATTCAACTCTTGTTTTAAAGATGCTGAATCTAACTTTACATAAAGAATATTGTTTTTAAAAGCGATATTCTGTGTGTGATTGGCAAATAATTTCCCCACTTCTTCTTTGTATATTTTAATCAATTCAATCTCGTCTAATTGGTCTTGATACCCGTAAGCCCTTAATAATTGGTCTATCGTTTTTTTTAATGGCGAATCACTCATGCTCAATCCCTCCTTCTTTTATCTTAAATGATTTAAAATCAATACTCTCACTATTAAGAATTGCTGGAATACGCTCTAAATTAGTATCCGTAATAAATACTTGTCCAAAATTACCACTACCAACTATTCCAAGCAATTGACTCATTCTTTTTCCATCTAATTTATCATAAATATCATCTAACAAGATAATAACTTTTTCCTTACTAATATTTTGTATTAATTCTGCTTGCGCCAGCTTTAAAGCTAATAAGTATGTTTTTTGTTGACCTTGTGAACCAAACTTTTTTAATTGTAAGTCTCCTAAATTAAAAACTAAATCATCCTTATGCACACCAATATTACTATAATGGTTCCCTCTATCTTTAGCTACTCCTTCAACCAACAATTCTTTATAATCTCCTTCATTTAATTGTGAACGATAAAACAACTCTACCTTTTCTTTCCCTTTACTAATTTCAGCATAATATTTTTGAAATATTGGCATAAACTCTTCTATAAAAGTTTTACGTGCTTCGTGTATTAAAACACCATATTGAACCAACTGTTCATCCCAGAAATCCAAAGAGTCTTGATCAAAATTTCTGTTGAGCCAAAATGATTTTAACAACAAGTTTCTATGATTAAGTGCCTTATTGTAAGCCAATAAATTACTTAAATAGGCTCTATCATACTGCGATATTATTCCATCAACAAACTTTCGCCTTCCTTCACTACCATCAATAATAAGTAATACATCTAAAGGTGTAATAATTACTAAAGGAATTCTACCTATATGATCCGCTAGCTTTTCGTAATTCTTCTTATTACGCTTAAATTGTTTCTTTTGATTTCTTTTTAACCCACAATAAATAACCTCTTTTTTATCGTTTTTCTCATAATAACCTTCAACAACAAAAAATGGCTCTTCATGCTTTATGTTCTGACTATCAATAGGATTAAAGTAACTTTTACAAAAAGATAAATAATAAATTGCGTCTAACAAATTAGTCTTCCCTCCACCATTATTTCCTAAAAAACAATTGATCTTTCCTGAGAACTCAAGTTGAGCCTCTTCGTAGTTTTTGAAATTTAATATAGAGAGTCTTTTTAAAAACATGACACAAATTTAATCGTTATTGATAAAGATGTTCGTTTTAAATGTGAAAACTTTAGCATAGCCAGTGTTTTTATGCAAAATATTTTCAAGTTTATGTTGCTATTTTTAGCTTAAAAAAGCTATTTTTGCCAGTCTTATAATTAAGCTAGAATAAAATGAGTAAAAATATAGAAGAAAACGAAGATTTAATTGTTGACGTTCAAGAGGTTTACAGTAAAACAGAAGACTTTATCGAAAAAAACAAAACAGTAGTAATTGCTGTTGTTTTAGGTGTGATTTTAGTCGTTGGTGGATTTTTTGGATACAAAAAATTAATTATTGCTCCTATGGAGTATGAAGCACAATCTGACATGTTTATGGCAGAGAAGTATTTTAGTCAAGATTCTTTACAAAAAGCAATTAATGGAGATGGCTTAAATGCTGGATTTATTGATATTGTTGACGAATATAGCGGAACAAAAGCTGCCAACCTTGCGCACTACTATTTAGGTATTTGTTATATAAATACAGGAGAGTACGAATTTGCTATTGATGAATTAAAACAATTTAGTTCTAACGATGTAATGATAAGTACGGTTGCTTTAGGGTCAATTGGTGATTCATACATGGAGTTAGGTGATACTAAAGAAGCGATCTCTTATTATGAAAAAGCAATTGAAAACGGAGAGAACAAATTAACTTCTCCTATCTATTTAATTAAAGCTGGTTTTGCTTACGAGGATCTTCAAGATTTTTCTGAAGCTGAAGCAAAGTACAAAGCTTTAAAAGCGAACTATCCTGATTCAAGAGAAGCACAAACAATTGATAAATATATTGCTAGAGCAGAATCATTAAAATAATGGCTACAGTTAACAACAACTTATCAGATTACGACATTAATTCAGTTCCGAATGCCAATAAAATGGTTTTCGGAATTGTTGTTTCTGAATGGAACGAGAAAATCACCAAAGGGCTTTTAAATGGTGCTTACACTTCTCTTTTAAAGCATGGTGCAACAGAAGAGAACATCATCGTTAAGTATTTACCTGGCGCGTTTGAATTGCCATTAGGAGCTCAAACAATGTTAGAAAAAACAAATGTTGATGCCGTTATTTGTTTAGGTAGTGTTATTCAAGGAGAAACTAAACATTTCGACTTTGTTTGTGAAGGAACTGCTTTAGGAATTAAAGATGTTGCCTTAAAATATAACAAGCCTGTTATTTTTGGTGTATTAACCGATAGTAACGAGCAACAAGCTATTGACCGTTCTGGTGGAAAACACGGAAACAAAGGTGATGAAGCAGCTGTAACAGCCATTAAAATGGTTGATTTTCAGAAGAGTTTATAAAGAATAAATAATTCATAAAAAAAACGGCTAACAGAAATGTTAGCCGTTTTTTTTATGGTTGAGTAACTTACGCTTCTACTTCAAAACTAATCATTTTATCTCCTTCAGCAATCTCATCAATTACATCTAAACCATCTACAACTTTACCAAAACAAGTATGGTTACCATCTAAATGAGCTGTATTGTTTCTACTGTGACAAATAAAGAATTGAGAACCACCAGTATTTCTTCCTGCGTGCGCCATAGACAATACTCCTCTATCATGATATTGGTTTTCACCATCTAATTCACAATCAATAGAATGTCCTGGTCCACCAGCACCTGTTCCATCTGGACAACCACCTTGAATTACAAAGTCATTCAATACTCTATGGAAAGTTAATCCATTGTAAAATCCTTTATTGATCAAAGCAGTAAAATTTTCTACTGTTTTTGGAGCATCTTTTTCATATAACTCAATAGTCATATCTCCCTTTCCTGTCTTAATAATTACTTTCATTCTATTTTAGTTTTTTATTTTTATAATGTCATTCTCAGCTTGACTGGAAATCTTTGTATTCAACAATAGCGGTTTTAGAATTAAATCAAAAGATTCCGCTAGGCTTTTGCTCGTTTCGAAAAATGTGTTCCATTCCAATCGCAATGATGTAATTAATTTTATATTTTTCCAGCTAACAAATAAAGCACAGCCATTCTAATTGCTACACCATTTTCTACCTGGTTTAATATGATCGATTGTTTGCTATCCGCTACATCAGATGTTATTTCTACACCTCTATTTATAGGTCCTGGATGCATTACAGTAATTTTTTTATCTAAAGAATCTAACAACTCCTTATCTAATCCATACAACATAGAGTACTCTCTAAGTGATGGGAAAAATTTCATATCCTGTCTTTCCAGTTGAATCCTCAACATCATAGCAACATCACACCAATTTAGCGCTTCTCTTAAATCTGTAAACACTTCCACACCTAAAGATTTTATGTGCTTAGGCATTAAAGTTAAAGGTCCGCAAACCCTTACATTTGCGCCTAATTTCTTTAAACAAAAGATATTTGATAAGGCAACTCTTGAGTGAAGGATATCTCCAACAATCACTACATTCTTTCCTTTTAAATCACCATACTTTTCTCTGATAGAAAATGCATCCAATAAAGCCTGTGTCGGATGCTCATGCGCTCCGTCTCCTGCATTTATAATCTTAGCATCAACATATTTAGATAAGAAATCAGCTGCTCCTGGTTTTGGATGTCTCATCACAACCATATCCACTTTCATTGAAAGGATATTGTTTACCGTATCAATTAATGTTTCTCCTTTGGTTACAGAAGAATTTGAAGATGAAAAGTTGATGATATCTGCAGAAAGTCTTTTTTCAGCAATTTCAAACGAAAGTTTTGTTCGTGTAGAATTCTCAAAAAATAAATTAGCAATGGTAATATCTCGTAATGAAGGAACTTTTTTTATCGGACGATTAATAACTTCTTTAAAATGATCAGCAGTTTCAAAAATCAAATTAATATCCTCTGGTGTGAGATATCTAATTCCTAAAAGATGATTAACACTTAATTTACTCATTGTCTTCTGGTGTATATAAAATTACTTTATCCTCTCCGTCTGTTGCTGCCCAAGTTACTTTTGCTCGTTCAGAAACTATAGTATGTACATTTTTTCCAATATAATCAGCTTGTATAGGCAAGTGTCTTTCATAACGTCTGTTAATCAACACTAATAACTCTACCATTTTTGGTCGCCCAAAAGCTAGCATAGCATCTAATCCTGCTCTAATAGTTCTCCCAGTAAAAAGTACATCATCAACTAAAATTACTTTTTTCTCTTCAATCTCAAAGTTCATTTCTGTTTTACTCGGAACCAAAGGATTTCCTTGTCTCCTGTAATCGTCTCTATGAAAAGTAACATCTAAAGCTCCCATCTTCACATTGCATACCGGATCAATTGCTTTTAGTTCTGCTACAACTCTTTCAGCCAAAAAAGTACCTCTTGGTTGTAAACCAATAATTATAGTATCCGAGAAGTCGTTGTGATTTTCAATCAGTTGATGTACCAACCTTTTAATGGTAAGATCAAATTGCGTAGAATCTAATATTATTCGATCAGTTTGTTTCATTAAAGTACAAAGATATACTATTTATTAAATTGTGAATTAAGAATTAAGAATTAATTCACTATAAAACGTTATTGCGAGGGATAGTGCACGAATAACAAAATTATTATAATTTCAATTCAGACGTTTTAAAGGGCTAATAGCTATATTTTCGATAATATCGAAAGATGCCGCTTATATCCCTAACGCAAAACATTCCAACAATTTATAAGTAACAAGACGAGGGAATAAAAAAAGCCTCAACATTTCTGTTGAGGCTTTGTATTATTTAAAAAGAAAGAGGATTATTTTCCTCCTTTCTCTAAGTCAGCTTTTAATGCAGCTAATGCATCTAAATCTCCTAACGTAGATTTCTCTATGTTTTTGTTGATTTTATCTACTGCTTTAGAAGCACTTTTCGCTTTTGTTTTCTTCTCAACTCTTTCTTCAGCTTCAGTAGCTTTAAACATGTTAGTATGAGATAAAACAATCTTCTTAGCATGCTTGTTGAATTCAGTTACTTTAAAGTCAACTTTATCTTCTACTTTAAGTAGTGTTCCGTCTTCTTTTTCAGCATTTCTTTTCGTTACAATACCTTCAACACCGTGCTCTAAAGCAACAATTGTTAAACCTTTAGCAGTAACCTCAGTTACAGTTCCTAATTGAATAGACCCTTCAGTAAATATTGTTTCGTAAGTATCCCAAGGATTATCTTCAAGTTGTTTATGACCTAAACTTAATCTTCTGTTCTCTCTATCAATTTCTAAGATTACAACCTCCATTTCGTCACCTACTTTTGTAACTTCTGATGGATGGCTAATTTTCTTAGACCAAGATAAATCAGAGATATGGATTAATCCATCAACTCCCATTTCTAACGCAACAAATACTCCAAAATCAGAGATGTTTGTTACTTTCCCTTTGTGCTTAGTTTCAATTGAATATTTAACATCAACATCTTTCCATGGATCAGCAGTTAATTGCTTAACACCTAAACTCATTTTTCTTTCTTCTCTATCTAAAGTTAAAACTTGCGCTTCAATTTCTTCACCAACAGTAAAGAATTCTTGTGCTGGTTTCAAGTGGTTAGACCAGGTGATCTCAGATACGTGAACTAATCCTTCTACTCCAGGAATAACTTCAATAAATGCACCATAATCAGCAACAACAACAACTTTTCCTTTGATGTTATCTCCGATAGCTAATTTCTCATCTAATTTATCCCATGGGTGCTCTTGTAATTGTTTAACACCTAATGCAATTCTTTTCTTATCATCATCAAAATCAAGAATAACAACATTTAATTTTTGATCTAATTCTAAGAATTCCTCTGGATGATTAATTCTACCCCAAGAAAGATCTGTAATGTGAACTAATCCATCAACACCACCTAAATCAATAAACACTCCATAAGAAGTAATGTTTTTAACAGTACCTTCTAATACTTGTCCAATTTCTAATTTAGAAATGATCTGAGCTTTTTGTTGTTCTAATTCTGCTTCGATTAATGCTTTGTGAGATACTACTATGTTTTTAAATTCTTTGTTGATCTTAACAACTTTGAATTACATTGTTTTATCAACGTAAACATCATAATCTCTAATTGGTTTGACATCAATTTGAGAACCTGGTAAAAATGCTTCAATTCCGAATACATCTACAATTAAACCACCTTTAGTTCTACACTTAACATAACCTTTAATAATTTCTTGAGTTTCTAAAACTTCGTTTACTTTATCCCAAGCTCTCAAAGCTCTTGCTTTACTGTGAGATAAAATTAATTGTCCGTTTCTATCTTCTTGAGAGATAACAAATACTTCAACAGCATCACCTTCTTTCAAGTCTGGGTTATATCTAAATTCAGAAATAGTAATTACTGCTTCTGATTTGTACCCAATATTAATAACAACGTCTCTGCTTGTTAATCTAGTAACAATACCATCTAAAACTTGTTGATCTTCAATAGAAGTTAAAGTAGCGTTATACACTTCTTCCATTTCTTTTTGATCCTCAGCCGAGTAAATTTCTTCACGCTTGTTGATTGTACTCCAATCAAAATCAGCTAAAGGTTTAATCTCTTCTCTTTTTTTAGCTGGAGCAGCTTTAGGAGTTTCTGCTTTCGCTTCAACTGCTACTACTTTTTCAGCCTTAATGGCTACTTTCTTTGCTACAGCTTTAGGAGCTTTTTTCTTTGCTTCAGCCTTAGGAGCTGCTTTTTTTACTGCTGTTTTCTTTACAGCATCTTTTTTTTCTTCTGCCATTATGTATTCTTTGTATCTCGTTATATGTCAGCAATAACAAGAGATTGTGAGTTAAAACTGTAAACTGACACTACAGTGTTCCCTTTTTTAGGGACGACAAAAGTAACCTTAAATTCGCTTAATTAAAAGTAAATCAGCATTTTAATCTACCTTTAGCACAATAAATTATATTAACGTTAAAATATCCAAAATCAAAGCATAAATTTGCTTTAATTATGAAAAATTTTGACATCCCAAATTACTACAAGAGTTCTTTTATCTTTACTATTAAAGAGCTAAGAAAGGTTACTGACCCTAGAAAAAAAGATTTCTCTCCTACCCTGTTAGACTTTGGTTCTGTACAGTTTTTAATTGCACGCCATTTTGGTTTTTGTTATGGTGTAGAAAATGCAATTGAAATAGCCTATAAAGCAATTGAAGAAAATCCTAGTAAAAACATTTACTTATTGAGTCAAATGATTCACAACCCTATTGTAAATGCTGACCTTAAAGAGAAAGGTATTCGATTTATAATGGATACAGAAGGAAATCAATTTATTGAGTGGGATGATTTAACATGTGATGATGTAATTATTGTACCAGCTTTTGGAACTACATTAGAAATTGAAGCCAAAATTAAATCTATCGGTTTAACTACCGAAAAGTATAATACCACTTGCCCTTTTGTAGAGAAGGTTTGGAAGGTATCCAACAAACTTAGCAAAAATGATTACACAATAATTATTCATGGAAAACATACCCATGAAGAAACACAAGCAACTTTTTCTCACAGTGATTCTAGCGGACCATCTCTTATTATTAAAGATATAAAGGAAGCTCAATTTCTTGAAGAAGTTATTTTAGGCACAAAAAGTGCTGAAGATTTTTACAAAGTATTTGAGGGAAGATACTCTAAGAATGTTGATATTATTAATCATTTGGATAAGATTGGTGTTGTTAACCAAACAACAATGTTAGCTACAGAAACGCAAGAGATTGCTAATTTCTTAAAAAACACAATGATTAAGAAGTATGATCCAGCTCAAATAAAAGAACATTTTGCTGACACAAGAGATACATTATGTTACGCGACTAATGATAACCAACAAGCCACGCTTGGTTTACTGAAAGAACAGGCAGATTTTGCCATTGTAGTTGGAGGATATAACAGCTCAAACACTTCACACATTGTTGAATTATGTGAAGAAAAATTACCAACTTATTTTATTAGTTCGGCTAAAGACATAGAAAGTAATACGTCAATAAATCATTTTGACTTTTATAATAAAAAAGAAATTACAAGTAACAACTACATATCTGGAAATAAGAAAGTTATAAAGATCATATTAACAAGTGGTGCATCATGCCCAGACACAATAGTTGATACTGTTTTAGATAAATTAATAAGCTTTTTTGATGTCAAAATATCTAAAGAAGATATTATTAAAAGTTTAGAGTAATTTTTTTTAGCACAGATTAAACCTTTTTAAAATGGTTCAGTCTAAATCGAAAAGTACATTAACCTAACCTTATATAAAATATGAAAAAAATTATTCTTGGATTACTTTTATTAAGCTTGATTAACATCAAAGCTATAACAGCTCAAGATCTTTATAATCTTACAAACATAACCATTATTGAATTAACATTTTCAGACCCTAATTGGGATGCAACGCTTGATAATTATTACTCTGCAGGCTTAGACCAACGTTTATTAGCTAGTTGCCTTGTAAATGGAGTGCAATATGATAGTGTTGGAGTTAAATACAAAGGAAACAGTACTTATAGTGCTAACAATTCTAAAAATCCAATAACAATTAAGCTAAACTACATTATTGGGAACCAAGATTATCAAAATTTTTACACATTAAAATTATCTAACGGTAAAAATGACCCTTCTTTTGTACGTGAAGTTTTATCATATGAGATTGCTAGAAAGTATATGGATGCACCATTGTCAAACTATGCCAAAGTTTTTATCAATGGTAATTTTCATGGAATGTATTCAAGTTCAGAATCTGTAAACAAGAAATTTGTTAAAGAAAAATTCTATTCTAATAAAGACAATACACTTTTCAAGTGCAACCCTGTAAGTGTTCAAAATGGTGGTTCATCTCTTGAATATCTTGGAGTTGACTCTAGTTTTTACTTTGATTTTTATGAATTACAAACTGATTATGGCTGGAATGATATGCCAACCTATACTAATGAGCTAAACAACAACTTTAATAATATAGAAAACACTTGGGATATTGATAGAGCTATATGGATGTTAGCTTTTGACAATGTATTGGTAAGTTTAGATACATATATAGGCCCTTTTAAACAGAACTATTATTTATTTAAGGATGATCACAATCGTTTCAACCCTATTGTTTGGGATATGAATGAGAGTTTAGGTGGGTTTGAAATGGTTGGTGGAGGCGGACCTCCTGGCCCCCCAAATGTTTCATCACTCCAACAATTAGATCCACTCTTAAGATTAGGAGATAATACATACCCTCTTGTAAACAACATATTAAGTAACACGAGATATAAAAAGATGTATATGGCTCATTTTAGAACTATCCTTGAAGAAAATTTTGTAAATGGAGATTACCAAAACAGAGCAACAGTTTTCCAAAACTTAGTTTCTACTGATGTTGGTTTAGATCCAAATGCTTTTTACACTTCTGCTGAATTTTCTAGTAATTTAACATCTCAGGTTCAAGGACAAGATGGTGCATTCGGAATAACTCAATTAATGGATGCTAGAGTTACTTATTTACAAAGTAATGCTGAATATGTAAAGGTTGGGCCCGTTATTTCAAATATTCTGAACAGTGCTATTGTATTAAACTCAAGTATTAATATTACAGCTGATATATCTAATGCAACTTATGCTTACTTAGGTTATAGAAGTTCTATCGAAGATATCTTTATAAAAATTGATATGTTTGATGATGGAGTTCACAATGATGGTGCTTCAGGTGATGGTGTTTATGGGACTACAATTCCAGTAGGCGTTTCTGACATTCAATACTATATCTATTCAGATAATAATAATGCTGGTAAATTTTCTCCTCAGAGAGCAGAACATGAGTATCATTCTTTAGCAGTTACAGGTGATCTTGTAATTAATGAAATATCAGCTTCTAACTCTACTATAGAAGCTGATGGTGATGGTGAATTTGATGACTGGATTGAATTCTACAACAACACAGCTGCCCCTATTATTATGGATGGCTATTATCTATCTGACAACAGCTCTAATCCAACAAAATGGTCATTCCCCGTGGGTACTACTATTAATGCAAATGATTTTTTAATTGTATGGGCAGATAATGACACATTACAATCAGGCCTTCATGCTAACTTTAAGTTATCTTCATCTGGTGAATCATTACTATTATCGAATGCTTCAGGAGCACTTCTTGATGAAATTACATTTGGTACTCAAGTAACCGATATTACGTTTGGTAGATACCAAAATGGTACAGGATCTTTTATCTTAATGGACCCAACATTTGAGGCTACCAACGTTAATACAATTACTGTTGAAGTTGAAGGTGTTGAAAATGTAAACAATACATTTAACGTTTACCCTAACCCAGCCTCTAACAATGTTACTATTGAGTTTGACAGTGCAGAACCTCAAGCTTTATATATCTTTAATATTGTTGGAAATATCATTTATCAAAAAACAATAAATGATAAATACTTAGAGATTGATGTTTCTAATTGGTCGAAGGGAATTTACCTTATAAAAACCGAAAACAACGTAAAGAAGTTAATCGTAAACTAAACGAATTACCTAAACAAAAAAGCCCCATTTAGTTACCTAAATGAGGCTTTTTTACATTCTATTTTATTCTATTTCCAGCTTCCTTTAAAAGCAATTTCATTCAATGCTTTTTTATCCTTTATTTCTGAATCTCCTTCATAATATCCTAAAGCAATAGCCGTAACAGGCTCATATCCTTCAGGAATATTTAACTTATCAATTGCATTTTGAGGGACAATTCCTGCCATTTGATGCAAATGGATACCCATTGCTTGTGCTTGCACACTTAAATTACCAACTGCTAAACCAAGATCATGTTTACTAACAGTATTTTCAGTTCCATTTTTAGCATAACTCTTACTAACAACAGTAATAACTAGAGCAGCAACACCTGTTGTCCAACCTTGGTTTCCTTCAACCAAACAATCATGAATATTTTTAAATTCTTCTTCATCTTGTCTTAGCGCATAAACAAATCGCCAAGGCTGTTCATTAAATGCAGATGCAGCTTTCCCTGCAGCCTCAAACAAAGTTAAAAGATCTTTTTCTGACAACTGCTTATTCGTAAAAGCATAAGGGCTAAATCTTTCTTTTAATAAATCCAATACTTCCATAATTCATGTTTTTTTAAAAAAGATAAAGAGAAAATGCTAGAATAACCTAACTTAATAAAACTAGCATTCTCTCTTTTGTCTATTATTAATTATTTAGTTAATGTTACATTAATTGTAAAACCTATATCGTTTGCAATAACATATTCAGCAGGTACATCTTCATCACCTTCAGTATGGTAAACGATATTCCAATCTTGTCTCGTAATTGCAAAATCTTCAGAAACCACAGATACTTCAGCATCTGAAACAGCAACATTTGCATTAAATGTAATACTTTTTGTAGCATCTAAAATTGTTAAATTTCCTGTAATAGTAGAATTAAATTCTCCAACTCCTTCTGCGATACTTGTTAATTCAAATTTTGAAGTTGGGTATACTTCTGTATTAAATAAATCTGGACTCAATAAATGGCCTGTTAGTTTTGCAGTAGTTTCTGCATCATCACCAAAATTTTCTACAGTTAATGTTTTCATATCAACTTCAATTGTAGCGTTAGTTACCGAACCGTTATTAACCAATACACTTGCAGAGTTTACAAACATTTTACCAAACCTTGGTTCAACACCACCTAAATGAGAAGCTCTCCAATCGAAATAACTCCCTTCTTTAACTGTATTATACTCAACCGTTTCTTCAGTTTGTACCGTTTCAACTGCTTCAGCATTTCCTGCTTCTACTTGTTTTCCGTTATCAGAACAAGAAGCTAAAAATGCTCCAAATACTAATGCTACTAATGTTGTTTTTTTCATATTATTTTTGTTTTAATTGTTTACTAATTCTAGGTATGATTTATATGTTAATTTTTGAGGTACTGATATCTTAAATAATCGAGCTCCCTCTATATTCTGAAATTCTATTTCGCTTTCATTCTCTACAACAACAAAGTCATGCTCTATTACTCTATAACCATTTAATTTAAAACTACCAGCTAATAAATAGAACGAATGAATTTTTGAAGTATCCAATTTAAGCGCATGCTGTTCTTTAGTTAAACTCACCTCACTAATCTCTACGCCTTCTGAATCCATTTGCATTGGTCCACCATTACCAACATAGTGCTTATATGAAATACCAGCCTCATCAACATAACTCATCTCAGCTGACTTACAATCATCATAAGAAGCTTCTTTTAACATTGATTTTTTGATGTTTGGATCAAACCAAACCTGAAACATCCTTCCTCCTGGCATTAAACGCTCTGCATGAGTTATTCCATTACCTGAACGAATTATTTGAGCATCTCCTTTTTCTAAAGACAACCACCTATCGAACTTACTATCATAATGCTGAATCTCTCCTTCAATTACAAAAGACATTATTTCGAACATTTTATGTGGGTGCTCACCAATTAACCCTCCATTATCCGACCAAGCATTAGCCCAATAAAATAAATTAGAAAAGGGTCTTTGTTTTCCTCCGTCTTGAGGAAATCCAATTGGCTTGTTTTCCAAGATAGCCCCACCAGCAAATACTCCACTAGCTTGATTATCTTTTGATGTTATTTGAATAGCCATAATATTTAATTTTAATGTTTAAACAAAAAATGTATATACACGTATTGTGACAATTTTTTTATTCTCTAATTTTCTCTAATAATTTACTTAATGAGACAGCCTCTTTTTCAGTTATTTTATCTTTCATACCGTCAAACTTATTCATTTCTTTATCAGCTTCTTTTAATAAAGCTATTCCAGTTTCAGTTATACGAACATCAACCTGTCTTCTATCGTGCTCACATGTAACTCTCTCAATAAATTCCTTCTTTCTAAGTTTTTCTACCAACCTACTTGCATTAGACATTTTATCTATCATTCTGCTCATTATATTATTAACAGATATAGCATTTGTACCTTGCCCTTTTAATATTCGTAAAACATTATACTGTTGTGAACTGATCCCAAAAGGTTTTAAAACTCTAGCAGAATAAGACTCTAACCAGTTACTTGTGAATAGTATATTTAACACTGCCTTTTGATGTTCTGATTGAAATCCATCTTGTTGCAACTCTTCTTCTAACCTCATAGCATATTTTCTATGATGCAAATATATACAAAAACATTAGATGTATATACATCTATTTAATAATTTTTAAAGGAGAAGTGATATTCTTCTCCTTTAAAACTTTTTTAAATCTCTTCTTTTATAGCATAAGTGATGTTATTTTCAACACGTTTTAACACATCAGAAACATCAGACTTAACAAATTTATCACCTGTAATAAGCTCATATAATTCAATATATCTTTCAGAAACATCATTAATAAATTCATCACTCATCTCTGGTATTACTTGACCTTCTAGACCTTGAAATCCATTTTCAATTAACCATTGACGAACAAATTCTTTAGACAATTGCTTTTGTTTTTCTCCAGCATCTTGTCTAGCTTGATATCCTTCCGTATAAAAGTAACGAGAAGAATCTGGCGTATGAATTTCATCAATTAAATAAATCTCATCTCTTATTTTTCCAAACTCATATTTAGTATCTACTAAAATCAACCCTTTTTCAGCAGCGATCTCAGTTCCTCTTTGGAATATTCTTCTTGTATAGTCTTCTAAAGCCACATAATCACTTTCAGAAACTATTTCTTGTGCTAAAATTTCTTCTCGACTAATATCTTCATCATGTCCAACATCTTCTTTTGTTGTTGGCGTTAAAATAGGTTCAGGAAACTTATCATTTTCCTTCATACCATCAGGCATTGCAACACCACACAATATTCGCTTTCCTTCCTTATACTCTCTCCAAGCGTGACCAGACAAATAACCTCTGATTACCATTTCTACTTTAAATGGTTCACACATTTTTCCAATAGTTACACTTGGATCCGGCACATCTAATACCCAGTTTTGAACAATATCTTCAGTGGCACTTAAAAACTTAGCTGCTATTTGATTTAGCACCTGTCCTTTAAAAGGAATAGCTTTAGGTAAAACAACATCAAATGCTGAAATTCTATCAGAAACTATCATTACTAATAGTTCTTCATTTATAGTATAAACCTCTCTTACCTTTCCCTTGTAATACTTTGATTGACCTGGGAAATTGAAATTTGTTTCTCTTATTGCGTCAGTTTGCATAGTCTGTTTAAATTTTTGATGTAAAATTAAAAAAATCCAATCTTATAATTACACTCTTTATGTAAAAAGTAATTAACCCGTTTTTAACAATAAAAAAAGCCTCCCGAATTAATTCGGGAGGCTTTTAAATCTTGATATAAATATTACGCTACAACTTTTACGTTTATCGCATTCAATCCTTTTCTACCTTCTTCTAATTCAAATTCTACTTCGTCACCTTCGTTAATTTCGTCAATTAAACCAGATACGTGTACGAAATGATCTTTTTCTGCTCCTTCTTCTGAAATAAATCCAAAACCTTTTGTTTCATTGAAGAATTTTACTGTTCCTTTGTTCATTGTGTTTGTTATTAATTAATATTTTTAGTAAAAGTACAAAAAAATATTTTATGCTCATTCTTTTTAAAGAAACTTTCCATTCCGCTTGAATAGTAAAAATTACTCCTACCTTTGCAGCTAATCAGGAATGGGATTATAAATTGCCATTTTATGTGACTTACATATTTAATTAATGTTACATGAAACTCGCTAATAGAATTATCTACCTTGAAAATAAGGTTTATCACGCTCGTTTCACAAACAATTTATATGTCATTTGAATCATTAGGATTATCAGATCCTCTATTAAAAGCTATTGCTAAAAAAGGGTATACCACCCCATCTCCAATTCAAGAAAAATGTATTCCTGTTGTATTACAAGGGAAAGATGTTTTAGCCTCTGCTCAAACTGGAACTGGAAAAACGGCAGGTTTTACCCTTCCATTGTTACAAATTTTATCTGGAGCACAAACTCCTCAGAAAAGACCAATTAGAGCATTAGTTTTAACTCCTACAAGAGAATTAGCTGCTCAAATTTTAGAAAACGTTAGAGAATACAGTACTTTCTTGAAAATTAAGTCAACAGTAGTTTTTGGTGGAGTTAAACAAGGGCCACAGGTTAATACCTTAAGAAATGGTGTTGATGTTTTAGTTGCTACTCCTGGTAGATTATTAGATTTAATCGATCAAGGATATATCTCCCTAAAAGATATTGAAATATTAGTTTTAGATGAAGCTGATAGAATGTTAGACATGGGTTTCTTAAGAGATATCAAGAAAGTGTTGGCTATAGTTCCTGAAAAAAGACAAACCTTATTGTTTTCGGCAACTTTTTCTAAAGACATTAAAAAATTAGCTAATGGATTTTTAACGAATCCTATTTTAGTTGAAGCAACACCTGAAAACACAACTGCTGAAAAAGTTAATCAGAAAATATACCACGTTGACAAAGTAAAAAAGGCTCATATCATTATTAAAATGATAAGTGATGGTGATTGGCAACAAACACTAGTGTTTACGAGAACAAAACATGGGGCAAATAAATTGTGTGAAAAAATGCAAAAAGCTGGAATTACAGCTGCTGCAATTCACGGAAATAAAACACAAGGTGCTAGAACAAAAGCTTTGGCTGGTTTTAAAGCTCGAGAAATTCGTGTTTTAGTTGCTACTGATATTGCTGCTAGAGGAATTGACATTCCTTTATTACCACATGTTGTAAACTTTGAGCTTCCCAATGTTCCTGAGGATTATGTTCACAGAATTGGAAGAACAGGAAGAGCTGGTGCAAACGGAATTGCAATATCTTTAGTTTCTCATGATGAAGCAGTATATCTTAGAGATATTGAGAAATTATTAAAACAAAAAATTCCAACTGGAGTTATTGAAGGTTTTGAACAAGGTGCTGCTCCTAAAGAAGATCCTAAAGAAAAAAGACCACAGAACCACTCACCAAGGAAACCAAGAAACAAGACTGGTGGAGGTAATTGGGGGAAAAACAAGAATAGTGGCTCTGGAAACAGAAGCAACAATTCAAGAAGAAGAACAACAAATAAATAAACAATAAAAAAACACACTGTTTTGGGAAATTTTAAAGATTTAGGAGTAACTGACGATTTCATTAAAGGATTAAATGAATTGAATATTATTACGCCTACTGCAATACAAAGTGAAGCAATTCCACTTTTACTAAAAACGAAGACTGATTTAGTTGGACAAGCAAATACTGGAACTGGTAAAACAGCTGCATATGGTTTGCCGTTGTTACAAAATATTGACCCTAAGAACAAAGTCGTTCAAGGAATCATTTTATGTCCTACAAGAGAACTTGGGCAACAAGTAGCTAAACAGCTTTTTAAATTTACCAAATACACACACAAAATATTTGTGGAAGCTGTTTATGGTGGTGAAAAAATTGATATTCAAATAAGAAATTTAAGCAGACCTACTCATATTATTGTTGCTACTCCCGGTAGATTGATTGATCTTGTAAATAGACAAGTAGTTGATTTACGAAATGTAAAAACAGTGATACTTGATGAAGCGGATGAAATGTTAAGCATGGGTTTTAAATCAGAATTGGATCAAATTCTAAAATTCACTCCAAAATCTGAGCAAACATGGTTGTTTTCTGCAACAATACCACATGGTATTAAACAGATAATTAATGAGAACATGTCTGATGATGCTTATAGAATTGAAATTAGCCAAAAAGATGTTGTCAATAAAAATATTAACCATCAATACATCATTTGTGATGAAATTGAAAAGTTAAATGAGATTATTAAGTTTTTAAATAAGCAAGGTGAAGATAGAGGGATCATTTTTTGTAAAACAAAAGCCGCTACTCAAAAATTAACAAAACAACTTATTGCAAAAAATATTGCTGTAGATTGTATTCATGGTGATTTAACTCAGAAAGAAAGAGATAAAGCGATGCGTGCTTTTAAAAATGAAAGCTTACAAGTTTTAGTTGCTACTGATATTGCTGCTAGAGGAATTGATGTTGCTGAACTATCGTTTGTCGCACATTACCAACTACCTGATCAAGAAGAATATTATACACACCGAAGTGGAAGAACTGCTCGTGCTGGTAAAAAAGGGACATCTATAAGCTTTGTAAATTCTCACGAATTAAAACAATTAAGATATTTTGAGAAATCATTAGGAATTACTTTTGATCAAACTAAATAGATCTTACGTTTAATTAACAATAAATATTTATTATTCTAGACTTTTAAAAAGTATTACCCCACTTCAAAAGAAGCACGATTAACCACTTAGTTTTTCGTTTAAAATAAATTCGTTATTGGATTTTTACGATATAAAATCGAGAACTGCTTCAGCTAACATTTTTGGTGAATTAGAAGATTCTCTAAACCATAATTCTGGCTCTATAATTTCCAACTCAACTAATGCTAAGTTATCATTATTATCCCAAGTAACATCTACCCTTCCGTAAACCGGAACAGTTTTACATTGAGCCATTACATTCTGAACAAATTCTATCTCTTCAGGAGATGCTTCGTAAGGATGAATTGTTCCTCCGTGGTCATCTTGCACTCTAAAATCGCCTGCTTTTGCTTTCTTTAATACTGCATGACTATACGCTCCTCCAAAAACTATAAAAGAGACTTCCCCTTTTTCCATTATGTTTTTCTGAAATGGCTGTAACAACATTGCTTCTTCAGCAATCAAATCCTTAAAAATAGTTTCGTGTTGACTTGATTCTCCTGGTTTAATTTTATAGGTATGTCTTGCTCCACCAGAAACTGCTGGCTTTAAGATAACATGCGACCAACCAGTAGCTAAAATTGCTTGCTTTAAAGATCGTGTATCGCCTATTTCAATATAGTCGGTTTTTACAATGTTAACGCCATTATCTTCCAAGTCTTTCAGATAATGTTTATCCATGTTCCAAATAATTTGTTCTGATGGATTTATCAATTTACTCTGCTGACTAACTACCGTCAACCATTTTGAAAATTCTGAAAAACGATCAAAATAATCCCAAATAGCTCTAAACAATACATATTTGGTAGATGTAAAATCAAAATTAGGATTATCCCAATTGGTGCGATAAACTTTGAGTCCTTTAGCTTCTAAGGCATCAATTACTAATTTATCCTCTAAGAGTATATTATCAATGTAAATATCCGTTTCTGATGGATTCACATAACTCCCTGCTGTTAAAATTGTTATATCGTATTTCATATTATAAACTACCAACTTCCTCCTGCACCACCACCACCAAAAGAACCACCTCCGAAACCGCCAAAAGAACCTCCTCCAGAGCTAAATCCTCCGTAAGATCCTCCATGACTTCTACTCGAAGCATTCATTAAAGCTAAAGCAGCAAAGAATCCTAAATTGTTAGTAGATGCATATTGTCTTGTTTGTTTGGCTTTCATTATCATTATTAAAATAAAGATGAAAATAACTCCTAAAAATGGTAAAATACTTTTAACTCCTGCACTTTTAGCATATGCATCAGCAGAGTATTCACCACCAGTAATTTCCATAACTGTAGTTGCTGCACTCGCTATTCCTCCATAATAATTTCTCTTCTTAAAATTAGGTATCATTTCTAGTTCAACAATACGCTTAGCAATTGCATCTGGTAAAACACCTTCATTTCCATATCCTGGAGCAATAAATACTTCACCTCTTCCATCAATTTCTTTGGGCTTTACCATGATAACAATACCATTGTCTTTTCCATCGGTACCAACCCCCCATTTCTCACCTAAAGTATAAGTAAATGCAGCCTTGTCATATCCACATAAATCAGTTACGGTAACTACCAATATTTGAGTAGAAGTGGAATCTTCAAAAGCCAATAAAGCTCGTCTTAATCCTGCTTCTTCATTATCAGACATTACATTGGCATAATCTTGCACCAAGTTTTGTACTGGTGCTTTTTCTAGTAAACAGTCTTGAGCGTTTACGGTTGTAAATGCTATAATGAGTAATAGTATTGATAGTATTTTTTTCATAATCTTATTTTTTGTCATTCTGAACTAAGTTTTATTCACGCTTTAGCGAGAATATAAAACAACGTGATGAATCTATTTTCAAGCAGATATATTGTTTCTTTAATTTTTGTTCGCAAACAACAAACACACCCCTATAATTTCTAAGCAACAAGTTGCAAAGAACTTCTTTCCCCGGGGACTATTTGTTATTCCCCAAAAGAAATATCATCGGATAATTCGTTTACATCTTCATTTTGATAAGGATAGTGTTCTTTTAGTTGTTCTCCAGCCAATTTTATTCCATTGGCTAATCCTTCAGCAAACTCACCTTCCTTAAAATGATTAACCATTATATCTCTGGTAGCATCCCAAAAGTTTTTAGGCACTTTTATGTTAATACCAGTATCACCTAAAATTGCCAACTTTCTATCTTCTACTGCTAAGTAAATTAAAACGCCATTACGCAATTCAGTTTTTTGCATGTCTAATTCATCAAACATAAATGCTGCGTGATCTAACACATCCTCTTTACATTTTTTTTCGATATGAACTTTAATTTCACCCGAAGTGTTTAATTCTGCTTCTTTAATTGCTGCAACTATTAACCCTTGTTGCTTAGCTGTAAATAAATCTTTTGCCATTTTTTAATAATTTATGTCATTCTCAACTTTATTGAAAATCTATTTTTAGATCTCCAGTCAAGCTGAAGATGACAAGGTTGTCTATTTAAAATTGTACTTCAGGTGCTTTTTCTGAACCAGCATCTCCTTCATATCTAACTCTAGCTTCAAAACCATACATTGAGTTAAACAAATTGTTCGGGAATCTTTTAATTGTCTTATTAAAACTTCCTACAGACTCATTATACTTGTTTCTTTCAACATTAATACGATTCTCAGTACCTTCTAATTGCGCTTGTAATTCTAAAAAGTTTTGGTTCGCTTTTAAATCCGGGTAACGTTCAGAAACCATCATTAATTTGCCTAAAGCTCCAGAAATACCTGATTGAGCTGCTTGAAACTTCTGTATACTCTCTGCGGTCAATTTTGAAGCGTCAATATTAACAGATGTTGCTTTAGCTCTTGCTTCCATAACTTCAGTTAATGTTGATTTTTCATGTTCAGCATATCCTTTCACAGTGTTTACTAAATTTGGAATTAAATCTGATCTTCTTTGGTATGAACTTTCAACATTTGCCCATTGTGTAATTGAATCTTCTTCTAATTCAACCATACTATTGTATCCACAAGACGATAACATTGTTGCAGTAAAAAATAGGATTAATAACGTTTTAATTTTTTTCATAATTGTCGTTTTAAAAAAAAAGGCTCAATTAATTTAATTGAGCCTTTTGGGTTTATATTAATTCTATACTCTGATTAATAAACTTTGTTAAGGCCTCACCTTTTAACATGTTTTGAGATAATAAAGCTAAATCAGTTGTACGCTCTGTAATTGCTGTTTGTTTTGCTTTATCTTTTTCATTCAAGATTTTACTAATTAAAGGATGGTTTGTATTTACCACTAAGTTGTAAGTGTCTGGCATTGCTCCACCAAACATTTGCATTCCTCCGCCACCACCAACAGCGCTCATTTCCTTCATTCTTCTCATAAACTCTGGCTGAACAATTGTCATTGGTTGATCAGTTTCTCCCATACTCTCAAATTGAACTGAAAATTTAGCTTTCTCAACAACTTCTTCAATAACTGGTTTTAATTCCTCCTGTTGCTTTTCGTCTAATTTAGACGGGATTTTTTCATCCTTATCAATTAACTTATCAATTGTATCTGCATCAACTCTAGTCCAAGTTGTGTTTGGCAATGATTGCTCTAACTTACCAACTAAGTGAGAAGTTAAATGCGTGTTCATTACCAATACTTTGTAACCTTTAGTTTTAGCTGCACTAATAAATGAATGTTGCGCTTCTACATCAGAAGTATAGATGTAAACTAATTTATCATCTTTATCTTTTTGAGCTGGAGTAATTGCTTCAGTCAACTCTTCCATTGTGTGAAACTTACCATCAGTAGTTTTATACAATGTGAATTTCTTAGCTCTTTCAGCAAATTTTTCATCTGATAAAATTCCGTACTCAATAAAGATCTTGATATCATCCCATTTAGCTTCAAAATCAGCTCTATCTTTTTTAAATAGTTCTTCTAATTTATCAGAAACTTTTTTAGAAATGTGACTTGCAATTTTCTTAACTGCACCATCAGCCTGTAAATATGAACGAGAAACGTTTAATGGAATATCTGGAGAATCAATAACACCGTGTAACAATGTTAAGAAATCTGGTACAATTCCCTCTACATTATCCGTAATAAATACTTGTTTAGAAAACAATTGGATTTTATCCTTTTGCACTTCCATTTTTTCACTCAACTTAGGAAAATAAAGAATTCCTGTTAAGTTAAATGGGTAATCAACATTTAAGTGAATGTTAAACAATGGATCTTCAAAGTTCGAAGGGTATAACTCTTTGTAAAAGCTGTTATAATCTTCTTCTTTTAAAGACGCTGGAGATTTAGTCCATGCTGGAGATGGATTGTTAACGATATTGTCAACCTTAATCTCATCTTTCTCTACATTCCCGTCTTTATCTTTCTTTCCCTCTGCATTGTCAATCCATTCAGATTTTTGTCCAAATTTGATTGCCACTGGCATAAATTTACAATACTTTTCTAGTAAAGTCTTGATTCTAGCATCTTCTAAAAACTCTACAGAGTCTTCTGCAATGTGTAAAACAATCTCAGTTCCTCTATCTGATTTGTCATGATCTTCAATAGTATACTCAGGACTTCCATCACATTCCCAAATTACAGCCTGCTCATCTTTAAACGATTTCGTTTTAATTTGAACTCTTTCAGCTACCATATAAGCTGAATAAAATCCTAATCCGAATTTTCCGATTATTCCAGCAGCATCTTCTTGATCTTTAAATTTATCTACAAACTCTTCAGCACCAGAAAATGCAATTTGATTGATGTACTTTTCTACATCATCCTTAGACATTCCAATACCTCTATCTTTTACAGTTAATGTCTTTGCTTCTTTATCAATAATAATCTCAATAGTATCGTCTCCAATATCTCCTTTAAAATCCCCCATTGAAGAGTATGCTTTCAACTTTTTAGTTGCATCTGTAGCATTTGCTATCAATTCTCTCAAAAATATTTCGTGATCTGAGTACAAAAATTTCTTAATGATTGGAAATATATTTTCCGTGGTTACTTTAATTGTTCCTTTTGCCATTTTATTTATAGTTATTAGTCAATAGTTATTTTTAATTTGATTTGGAATAGTCAAAATATATGCCATTGGTTTTTTAATGACATTATGACTGAAAACGACTAAAAACAGTAGTTTGAGGCTGACAAAAATTATGTTCTAACAAATTCAGAACATAAAATTGCAGTTGCAGTAGCAACATTAAGCGATTCTGCTTTGCCAAAATTTGGTATCAGAACTCTTTCTGTAACAAAAGGAAGTAATTTATCTGAAATGCCTTTAGATTCATTCCCCATCAACAGTACAGCACCTTTATTATTTAGTTTTTTTTGATATACATTATCTCCATCTAACAACGCTCCATAAACCGTTAAATCCTCATTAGAAATAAAGAATTCAGATAAATTAACATACACTATGCTAACCCTAAAAAAAGATCCCATAGTGGCTTGTATCACTTTAGGGTTATAGATGTCTACAGAATCCTCTGAGCAAACTATGGTATCAATTCCAAACCAATCTGAAGTTCTAATTATTGTACCCATATTCCCTGGGTCCTGAAGCTTATCTAATGCTAGTGTTAATTTAAAAGAAAATCCAGTAATTACTGCCTCTTTTTGCTGCACAACTGCCAGTACTTTATTGGGCGTTTTAAGCGAAGATATCTGACCTAATTCCTTCTCAGAAACTTCTATACAATCAATTTCAGAATTATCTTGAGCCCAATCTACCGTAGCATAAATTTCCTCCACCTCATAATTGGAAAGCAATAGCTCTTCAACCATTTTTACCCCCTCAATAATAAAGGAATTAAACGTAGTTCTAAACTTCTTTTGTTTTAAAGATGTTACCTTCTTTTTTTGACTAATACTTAACATTGTTCTGATACTTCTTTCTTAAAAACACATTGTAATCGATAACCGATTTTGGTCTCCAAAGATATTAATTTATTAAACGTACACTTTACTATTTTTCTATAAAAGCAAAACAGCTTCAAGTAATACTTGAAACTGCCTAATTTCAATTGAAGAAAATTTATTTTCCTTTCAATATTTTAAACTCAGTTCGTCTGTTTTTATGTTTTCCATCATCAGTATCATTCGTTGCAATTGGGTTTTCTTCTCCATACCCTTTTGTAATTAATCTTGGCTTGTAATTATACAATTGAGTAAATTGCTCTAAAGCATCTAAATAGTTTTTTCTTTGTAACTAAGTATCAGCCTGACCTTCAATAACTTTAGCCTCTTTTCTACTAAGATCATCACACTTCTGTGCATTAATATTGTTAAACGTTACAACTATCAATAATAAAATTGATAATAATCTAAGTCCTGTTTTCATTTTTATAAGGTTAATTAGCGTTATTTTGTGTTAAAAAAAACACTTTACAAAGGAAAAAAAATGATTAAACTAGAAAAATAATAAATTGCATAATAAATCATTTTATATAAACCACTTTAAACATCTCTTCATAGTTGGAGGTATTTCTCTTATTATTTTTAGTGGTTGTAATCCTGCCAAACATTTAAAACCAAACGAATTATTTCTTCAAAAAAGTACTGTAAACATTGATACTCGCAAAATTGACAAGGATGAAATTGAAGCAATTGTCAAACAAAAGACAAATAAAAAGATCCTAGGACTTTTCAGGTTTCATTTATGGGTGCATAACCTATATAAAGAGACAAGTGAAAATAAAATTAAATTAAACGTTGGGGAAGCTCCTGTTATTTATGATTCTCTATTAACAGTGAGAACATTAAAACAGTTAAAGATTTACACTAAAAACCGTGGTTATTTTGAAAGTAAGATCAGTTTTTCGAAAAAAGAAAAGCATAACAAAATCAAAGTCAAATACCACATAGAAGTTGGCACTCCCTACCTTATTAAAAGCATTGATTATGTTTTTGAAGATGATGAAATTAAAGCGAAATCTTTTTTAATCTTACGAAAAACCCTACTCGAATTAAAACCAGGAAACGCTTTTGACATAGATGTTTTAGACAAACAACGTGAAAAGATTAAAACAGAAATGAAAAATTTAGGGTACTACTATTTTGATAAAGATTTTATACAATACAAAGTAGATAGTACAGGAGGTGAAAAAGAAATTGCTATTGTTTTACACATTAACAATCAAAAAATAAAGAACGAAACAAACGATACTTTAATTGAAAAAACACACCGTATCTACAACCTTAATGATGTTAATATCTATCTCAGCAAAAATTATAAGGACAAGAATTTAAACAATTTTGAGGTTATTACTTTTAAAGATATACAAGTCCATATGGACACCTTAAATGGTCAAGAATTAAAATATAGACCACGAATGCTCAATCATGCAATTGGTCTAAAAAAAGGTGAGTTATATCGTTTAGAAAATCAACAAAGTACATACAAGCGTCTTAATGAATTAAAACTTTTTAAAAATGTAAACGTTTCTTTTGATGATGTTGGGAACAACCAACTGAACACAAATATATTTTTAACTCCAGCAGAAATAAAATCATTTTCTATTGAAGCCATTGGAACTAATAGTGGTGGAGATTTAGGAATTAAGGGGAACTTAATATACCAGAACAGAAATATATTTAGAGGCGGTGAAAATCTAACTATAAAACTAAGTGGAGGTTTAGAAATACAACAATTGATTAATGCTGATCAAGGAAATAAGGATGTTAATTTTTTAGGAGTGTTTAATACCCTCGAATTTGGACCTATAGTAAATTTAGAATTCCCAAGATTTCTACTGCCTATTGGATTAGAAAAGTTTTCTCGTAAAATGAATCCAAAAACAAACTTAAAATATTTACTAAACTTTCAGAAAAGACCTGAATATATTAGGAATTTAACTCAGATTTCTTTCGGATACTTTTGGAATGGACCTCGTTTTATTAAACACTACGTTACTCCTATTGATGTAAGTATTGTAAAATTAGCACCTACAGCTGATTTTCAAACAAAACTTGACGAGGAAGTCAATCCTTTTATTTTAAATAGTTTTCAAGATCATTTTATTAATGCCACTACTTATAGTTTTATATATAATGATCAACGTATTAATAAAATAACAAATTTTGTTTTCTTTAAATTTAACTTCGAAGCCGCAGGTAATATTCAATCAGGAATATATAGTCTTACGAACAAACCTATTGACAACCCAGATACTGAGAGTTATAATATATTTAACATTAGATATGCTCAGTATGTTAAAACTGATTTTGATTTTAGAGCTTACGGACAAACAAAGTACACCTCATTTGTAAAAAGAATAAATATTGGAATTGGTAAACCATATGGTAATTTAGATGTACTACCTTTTGAAAAAAGTTATTATGGAGGTGGTGCAAATAGTATTAGAGCTTGGCAAGCAAGATCACTTGGTCCAGGTTCTTTACCCGATAGTTTAGCTCAAAATTCATTAAACCAAATTGGTGAATTAAAAATTGAAGGTAATTTGGAATACAGGTTTGATATTACAAAGCTATTTGAAGGTGCAGCATTCATAGATGCCGGAAATATTTGGATTTTATCTGAAGATGAAAATAGACCAAACGCTGAAATTAAAGCAAATAAATTTTGGAAAGATTTGGCTGTTGGTGTGGGCGTTGGTTTACGCTTAGATTTTAATTTCTTTTTAATTCGATTCGATTTGGCGGCTAAACTTAAAGACCCGGGAAGTTATACTCCAGAAAAATTCGATTTAAATTGGAGACAGCCTACTCTTAATCTCGGAATCGGTTATCCTTTCTAATAATGTCTTTTAAGTTTTTATTCGTTATATAAACTTTAAAAAATCATCTATAAAATCATTTTTATCTTAACTTTGTCGACCTAAAACCTATTTAGAATGAGTAGAACAATAAAACCTGGTGTTGTAGCCGGAGATGATATTCAGAAAGTATTTAAATTAGCAAAAGAAAAAAGCTTTGCCTTACCAGCAGTTAATGTTGTAGGTAATAATTCTGTTAACGCAGTAATGGAAACTGCTAAAGATTTAAATGCTCCTGTAATCATTCAATTCTCTAATGGTGGTGGCCAATTTAACGCCGGTAAAGGCTTAAGTAATGAAAATGAAAAAGCAGCCATTTTAGGTTCTATAGCAGGTGCAAAACATGTTCACCTTTTAGCAGAAGCTTATGGTATACCAGTAATATTACATACCGACCATTGTGCTAAGAAATTACTACCTTGGATTGACGGTTTATTAGATGCTGGCGAAGAACACTTCAAACAAACAGGAAAACCTCTTTATAGCTCTCACATGATAGATTTATCAGAAGAGCCTATTGAAGAGAACATTGCAATTTGCAAGCAATATTTAGAGCGTATGAGTAAAATCGATATGACTTTAGAAATTGAGTTAGGTATTACTGGTGGTGAAGAAGATGGTGTTGACAATACAGATATAGATAACAACCTATTATATACACAACCTGAAGAGGTTGCTTACGCTTATGAAGAGCTTTCTAAAGTGAGTAATAGATTTACTATTGCTGCAGCTTTTGGAAATGTACATGGTGTTTACAAACCAGGTAATGTTAAGTTGACTCCAATCATCTTAAAAAATTCTCAAGAATACATTCAAAAAAAGTTTAATACAAGAAGTAATCCAATTGACTTTGTTTTTCATGGCGGTTCAGGTTCTACTGTAGCAGAAATTAGAGAAGCTATTGGTTACGGTGTTATTAAAATGAACATTGATACTGATATGCAATATGCATTTACTGAAGGTGTAAGAGATTACGTTTTAGAAAAAGCTGAGTATATAAAAGCTCAAATTGGCAACCCTGATGGAGACGATATTCCAAACAAGAAATATTACGATCCAAGAAAATGGTTGCGTGCAGGAGAATTAACTTTTAAAGCTCGTTTAAAACAAGCTTTTGAAGATTTAAATAATATAGATACTTTATAGAATAACTACTAATTAGTTATCCTAATATAAAAAAAATAATACTCAATTATTATGGGTTGGTTCAAGAGAAGTAAACAAGGAGTTGTAACTCCTACAAACGAAAAAAAAGAAACACCTGAAGGACTTTGGTACAAATGCCCAGAGTGTAAGACGGTTATTTCTAACGAAGAATATGTTGAGAATTTAAACGTTTGTGCAAAATGTTCTCACCATGGAAGAATAGCTTCTAAAGCTTATTTTAAACTTCTTTTTGATGATAACAAATATAAAGAGTTAAACCCCAATTTAACTTCAGGTGATCCATTAGAATTTACTGATACTAAAAAGTACACAGACAGAATTGCTTCTACTCAAAAGAAGAGCGATTTAAAGGATGCTGTAAGAACGGGAGTTGGGAAAATTGAAAAACAAGATATTGTAATTGCTTGTATGGATTTTGGTTTTATTGGAGGTTCTATGGGATCTGTAGTGGGCGAAAAAATTGCTAGAGCAATTGATTATTCAATTCAACATAAAGTCCCTTTCTTAATGATTTCTAAATCTGGAGGAGCAAGAATGATGGAAGCTGCATTTTCATTAATGCAAATGGCTAAAACTGCTGCCAAACTTTCATTATTAGCTAAGGCAGGTATTCCTTATATTTCTTTATTAACAGACCCTACTACTGGAGGAGTTACTGCTTCTTACGCAATGCTTGGAGATATAAATATTGCAGAACCAAAAGCTTTAATTGCTTTTGCTGGACCTAGAGTTGTAAAAGAAACTATTGGTAAAGATTTACCTGCTGGTTTCCAAACTTCAGAATTTGTTTTAGAGCATGGATTTTTAGATTATATCGTTGAAAGAAAAGATTTAAAAGAAAAAATTGCATTGTCACTCAAATTATTTAACAATTAGGCGCACGTATTAATTAATTGCATACATTTGCAGCCTTAAAAAATCATACATAACAAACATTAAAATTAATTTTAGCATGTATTTAACTACAGAAAAAAAAGAAGAAATTTTCAAAAAATTTGGTGGTGACGCAAAAAACACTGGATCTACTCAAGGTCAAATTGCTTTGTTCACACACAGAATTAACCATTTAACTGAACACTTAAAAAAGAACCGTAAAGATTATGGAACTCAAAAAGCATTGTTAGATTTAGTTGGAAAAAGAAAAAGTTTATTAACTTACTTTAAGAACAAAGAAATTGTTCTTTATAGAGAGTTGATTAAAGACTTAGGAATTAGAAAGTAAGCGTTGATTAAAACATTACTTACACAATTGAATTAAAAGGGGAGCTCGCAAATCAATTGCTACTCCCCTTTTTTATTAACTAGTAAACAATTAAAGCAGGGTGCATGGTGCACCAGTACAAATCGTCCCGAGTGTTCTGGACACAAACAAAAAATATGTCAAAAATTGGAATTAAAAAATCCTACACGTTAGGTGATGGAAGGACCATCGAATTAGAAACAGGAAAATTAGCGAAACAAGCTGATGGAGCTGTTGTATTAACAATGGGTAAAACTATGATCTTAGCTACTGTAGTGTCTGATAAAGATGCTGGAGAGGATATGGATTTTTTACCATTAACAGTAAACTATAAAGAAAAATTTGCTGCTGCAGGAAAAATTCCTGGAGGATTCTTAAAAAGAGAAGCAAGACCAAATGATAACGAGATCTTAGTATGTCGTTTAATAGATAGAGCGCTTCGTCCGCTTTTCCCAGACGATTATCACGCAAACACGTTAGTTGAATTACAATTAATTTCTCATGATCCTGAGGTTAAAGCTGATGCTTTAGCTTGTTTTGCTGCTTCGGCTGCAATTGCAGTTTCAGATATTCCTTTCAACGGGCCTACTTCTGAAGTAAGAGTTGCACAAGTTGATGGCGAATGGATAGTTAACCCTACTCCTTCTCAAATGGAAGCTTCAGCTATCGATTTAATTGTTGCTGCTACTGCAGAAAACATTATGATGGTAGAAGGTGAGATGTTAGAAATTTCTGAAGCAGTAATGTTAGAAGGAATTAAAACAGCGCACACAGAGATTAAAAAACAATGTCAGTTACAATTTGATTTAGCTGCAGAAGTTTCAAAATCTCAAACAAAAAGAACTTACGATCACGAAAGAAGTAACGAAGCATTAATGACTAACATTAAAGCTGCTTGTTTTGATAAATGTAGAGTTATTGCTGCTGAGTCTATTGCTGATAAAGCAGTAAGAACACAAAAATTTGGAGCTGTAAAAGATGAATTTGTTGCTACTTTATCTGATGAAGAAAAAGAAGATAAATTCTTAATCGGACAGTACTTTAAATCAGTTCAAAAAGAAGCTGTAAGAGATGTAATCCTTAACGATAGATTAAGATTAGATGGAAGACAATTAGATCAAATTCGTCCAATTTGGAGTGAAGTTGATTATTTACCAAGTGCGCATGGTTCTGCTGTGTTTACAAGAGGTGAAACTCAAGCATTAACTACTGTTACATTAGGTAACGATAGAGATGCTAAAATGGTTGATGAAGTAACATCAGAAGGAAATGAGAAGTTTATGTTACACTATAACTTCCCTTCTTTCTCAACTGGTGAAGCAAGACCAAGTAGAGGAACAAGTAGAAGAGAAGTTGGACACGGGAATTTAGCGTTAAGAGCTCTTAAACCAATGCTTCCAACTGGTGAGGATAATCCTTATACAATTAGAGTTGTTTCTGAAATATTAGAATCAAATGGTTCTTCTTCTATGGCAACAGTTTGTGCTGGAACATTAGCATTAATGGATGCTGGTATTAAACTTAAGAAACCAGTTTCTGGTATCGCAATGGGTTTAATTACTGAAGGTGGAGCTGGAAAATTTGCTGTATTATCTGATATTTTAGGTGATGAAGATCACTTAGGAGATATGGATTTTAAAGTAACTGGAACTGTTGATGGTATTACTGCTTGTCAAATGGACATTAAAGTAGATTGTTTACCATACGAAGTATTAGAAGAAGCTTTAACTCAAGCAAGAGCTGGTAGATTACACATTTTAGGAGAAATGGATAAAACTATTTCTAAACCAAATGCTGAATTGAAATCTCATACTCCAAGAATCGTTCAAATTACAATACCGAAAGAAATGATCGGTGCAATTATTGGACCTGGAGGGAAAATTATTCAAGAAATGCAAGCATCAACTGGCGCAACAATTACTGTTGAAGAAGCTGATGGAATGGGTAAAGTTTCGATCATGACTAATGATGCTGAAGCAAGTGCTGCTGCTCTAGGAAAGATTAAAGCAATTACTGCTGTACCTGAGGTTGGTGAAGTTTACACAGGGAAAATTAAATCAATCACTAACTTTGGTGCTTTTGTTGAAATTATTCCTGGTAAAGATGGTTTATTACACATCTCTGAAATTCAACACGCGAGATTAGAGAAAGTAGAAGATGCTTTAAAAGAAGGTGAAATGATTGAGGTAAAATTAATTGCTGTTGATCCTAAAACTGGAAAACTTAAATTATCACGTAAAGCATTATTAGACAAGCCTCAAAAACAAGAAGCTTAAAATTACAAAATATGTTATCCTGAGCTTGTTCGAAGGAGAAACAATAACACAACAAAGCCCTTTGTATCACTACAAAGGGCTTTTTTTATAACAATATCTTTAGATTAATGAATCTTTATTATGGATGAATCGTATATTACATCTGATTAATTAATACAATTCCTACATATGAGACAACTAAAGATTGTAAAGCAAGTTACCAATAGAGAAACAATTTCTCTTGACAAGTACTTACAAGACATTTCTAAAGAAAGTTTAATTACTGCTGAAGAAGAGGCAGAGTTGGCAAAACTCATTAGAGAAGGTGATGAAGCTGCACTAGATAAATTAACTAAAGCAAATTTACGTTTTGTAGTTTCAGTTGCTAAACAATACCAAAACCAAGGCTTAAATTTATCAGACCTTATTAATGAAGGAAATATTGGACTGATTAAAGCTGCACAACGTTTTGATGAAACGCGTGGTTTTAAATTTATATCATATGCTGTTTGGTGGATCAGGCAAAGTGTTATGCAAGCAATTTCAGAACAATCTCGAATTGTTCGTTTGCCATTAAATAAAATTGGTAACATCACTAAAATCAATAGAACATTTGCTCAATTAGAACAAATTCACGAAAGAGAACCTTCGGTTTATGAAGTTGCTGAAGTTTTAGATATTACTTCAAAAGAAGTTAAAGATCTGCTAAAAATTGCAGGGAGACACATTTCTGTAGATGCTCCACTTACTTCAGATTCAGAAAGTAATACTATGCTAGATTTAATGTCAGAGAAAGATAGTATTCTTAACCCTGACAAAGATTTAATGACAGAATCATTAAGATATGAAATAGAACGATCATTCTCTACGTTATCTTCCAGAGAAGCTGAAGTTTTACGTTTATATTTTGGTATAAATTGTAAAGCACCATTTACTCTTGAGGAAATTGGAGAAAAATTCGCTTTAACACGTGAGCGCGTGAGACAAATCAAAGAAAAATCTTTAAGAAAATTAAAACATACCTCAAGATGTAAATTATTGAAAACATATTTAGGTTAATCAATACCAAATCAAACAAAAAAAAGCGAATGTATTTACATTCGCTTTTTTTGTTTGACCCTCCCACTCTTTTATTTAACTTTGTCCTTTGAGAAGCCGTTAAAAAAATAAATGGAAGCTTCTCCTAACTGCTTATTCTTTAATCATACAAAAAAAATATGTCACACTTAATAGCCCCTTCAATTTTAGCTTCAGATTTTGCAAACTTACAAAGTGAAAGCGAAATGCTTGACAAAAGTAATGCTGATTGGTTTCACATAGATGTTATGGATGGCGTTTTTGTTCCCAATATTTCATTTGGAATGCCAATAATTAAAGCCATTAGAAAGTTTTCTAAAAAAACATTTGATGTGCATTTAATGATTGTTGAACCTCAAAAATATATTGCTGATTTTAAAGCCGCTGGAGCTGATGTATTAACAGTACATTATGAAGTGTGTAACCATTTACACCGTACTTTACAAGAAATAAAAGCTGCAGAAATGAAAGCCGGAGTTGCCTTAAACCCACATACCAATATAAATGTACTAGAAGATACTATTCAGGATATTGACTTAGTTTGTATTATGTCGGTTAATCCAGGTTTTGGAGGGCAATCATTTATTGAGAACACTTACGATAAAGTAACTGCCTTAAAAGAACTGATAACAAGAAAAAATGCAGCAACGCTAATTCAAATTGATGGCGGTGTAACTTCAGCTAATGCTAGAAAATTACTAGACGCTGGAGCAGATGTGTTAGTTGCAGGAAGTTTTGTATTTAAAGCAGACAAACCTACGCAAACAATTAACGACCTTAAAAATATTTAAAACAACATGCAAGAACAAGAATTTTCTTTAACGGAAGAATACATTCATTTAATTAAATTGCTAAAGCTATTGGGCTTGGTTGAATCTGGTGCAGATGCTAAAATAGCAGTTGAAGAAGGTTTAGTTGAATGTAATAATGAAGTTGAATATAGAAAACGTAAAAAGCTTAAAGGCGGAGATGTTGTTGTTTTCAAAAACTATACGATAAAAATTATTTGATATGCCAAACAAAACGCTAATTCTAAATAACGAACAAATTTCTCAAAAAATTAATAGAATATCTTACCAGATATTTGAAGATAACCATACTGAGAAAGAAATTATAATTGTTGGTATTGCCAAGAAAGGTTATTTGTTTGCCGAAAAATTAGTTGAGCAATTGAATAATATATCAAACATTAAAATTACGTTAGCAAAACTAACATTAGAAAAAGATACTCCAACCCAAAACCAAGCTAAATTGGACATTGATACTGACTTATTAGATGACAAGGTTATTATTCTAGTAGATGATGTTTTAAATACTGGAAAAGCGCTTATTTATGGTGTGAAATATTTATTAGATTTTTCTATTAAAAAAATGTCGACAGCTATTTTGGTTGACAGAAACCATAAGAAGTACCCTATTGGAACACACTATGTTGGCTTATCACTTTCGACAACATTACAAAACCATATTTCTGTAGAGTTTAAAGGCAAAGAAATGTCGGCCTACTTGAGTTAAAGTATACCTTAAGCGTATCTATAAAAGCTATGCGAGACTACTTCATCTAAACACATTAAAAAATGATGTTCTATATAAGTGGCTAAGTATTCAAGTGTAGGTTTGTAAAATTGATTAGACAATCATTACAATATAATGCAACATTTTTAGTTACATTTGAAACCCAATAAAATGATCTGATTTAGTGTCTTTAAATAAAATACTTTATACCCTTATTATTCTGCTTTTCTCTCTCGGGGCTTATGCTCAAGAGACAGCTACAATTTCTGGTACGCTAAAAAATGAGCATGGTGAAGCTTTAGAAAATGCAAACATTGCAATTGTTGGTGTTGCTGGAGGAACAAAAACTGACCCTAAAGGGAAGTTTTCTTTTAAAATACCTGCAAATCAATCTGTAAAACTGGGAATAACATACATTGGTTTTACCACAATAATTAAGACCTTTAACCTTAAACCGAATGAAAAGGTTAACTACTCTCCTCAACTAAAAGCATCTGCTACGCTAATTCCCGATTTTGTAAAAGAAGTTGAAGGAAACCGTACTGAAACAATGGTTAAAATAAAACCCAAAATTGCTAGTAATTTCAGTAGTGCTTCAGGTAGTTTTGAGGCCATTTTAAAAACATTACCTGGTGTTACTTCAAATAATGAACTAAGTTCTTCATACTCCGTTAGAGGTGGTAATTTTGATGAGAATCTTGTTTATGTAAATGATATTCAGATATATCGTCCGTTCTTAATAAGAGCTGGTAGACAAGAAGGCTTAAGCTTTATTAATTCTAATTTAGTTTCAGACATTAAGTTTTCTGCAGGTGGTTTTGATGCAAAGTATGGTGATAAAATGTCATCTGTTTTAGATGTAACCTATAAAGAACCAGAAGAATTTGCGGGTTCTTTTTCAATGAGTTTACAAGGAGCATCATTTCATTTAGAGGGAGCAAGTAAAGACCATCGACTAACCTATTTAACTGGTGTTCGTTATAAAACAAATCAGTATGTACTGCAAAGTTTAGATACAGATGGCGAATACCGCCCTTCATTTTTCGATGTTCAAACTTATCTTACTTATGACATAAGTGAAAGATGGGAAATAGGATTTTTAGGAAATATTGCTCAAAACAAATACAATTTTATCCCTAAAGACAGAGAAACAGAATTCGGAACTATTAATCAAGCCTTACAGTTAAGTGTATTTTTTGATGGACAAGAAGTTGATCAGTTCCAAACATATTTTGGTGCAGTTAGTAACACTTTTACACCAAAGGCTGGTACCGAACTTAAGTTTATTACTTCTGCATTTAGTACCTTAGAAGATGAGAAGTTTGATATTGAAGGAGCCTACCGTATTGATGAGCTAGAGAGAGATTTAAGTAGTGATGAATTTGGAGATGTGAAATTTAACAGAGGTGTAGGATCCTTTTTAGATCACTCTAGAAATACATTAGATGCTCAAGTTTTTAATACCGAACATAAAGGGAAAAAGATTAAAGGAAACCACACTACTTTTTGGGGCGTAAAATATCAACACGAATATATTAAGGATAGAATTAGCGAATGGGGATTTGTAGATTCTACTGGATATTTTATTCCAAGTGCTACAACAGATTCTATTGGCTACACTACTCCAACTGCACAAGGAAGTAATTTATTGGAACTCAACGAATTATTAAAATCGGAAATAGAATTAAACAGCGATAGATACAGTAGTTATTTACAACGCTCATATGCTTGGGAAAGTAATGACAGCAATAATTATACTTTTACTGCAGGAGTTAGAGCTGCTTATTGGAATTTAAATAAAGAATTAATTGTTAGTCCACGTTTATCATTCTCTTTACAACCCAACTGGGAAAAAGATTACCTATTTAGAGTTGCTGCTGGCGTTTATTATCAAGCTCCTTTTTATCGTGAAATGCGTGATTTTGATGGCAACATTAATAAAGATATCAAATCACAACGCTCTTATCAATTCGTTTTAGGTTCTGATCG
>JASJIW010000018.1:0-3590 GCA_037624665.1 Flavobacteriales bacterium | reverse complement strand
GGAATAATTTTAGTTTCAGCTTTTTCGATAGAACCATCTAAAATTGCATTAATAATTCCACGTGTATCTTTAATTGAGATACGTTTTCCTGATCCGTTCCATCCAGTATTTACTAAATAAGCTTCAGCTCCATGAGCTTCCATTTTCTTAACTAATTCAGCACCATATTGAGTAGGGTGTAATGTTAAAAAAGCTTCACCAAAACATGACGAGAATGTTGGTGTTGGTTCAGTAACACCTCTTTCAGTACCAGCTAATTTAGCCGTAAACCCTGATAAGAAGTGGTATTTTGTTTGCTCTGGAGTTAATTTTGATACTGGAGGCAAAGTTCCAAATGCATCAGCAGATAAGAAGATTACTTTTTTTGCATGTCCTGCTTTAGATACAGGAGTTACAATATTATCAATATGATTAATAGGGTAAGAAACTCTAGTGTTTTGAGTGGTAGATCCGTCAGTAAAATCTATTGCACCATTATTATCAACAGTAACGTTTTCTAATAATGCATCTCTTCTTATTGCTCCAAAAATTTCTGGCTCCGAATTTTTATCTAAATCAATTGTTTTAGCGTAGCATCCACCTTCAAAGTTAAATACTCCATCGTTATCCCATCCGTGCTCATCATCACCAATTAATTGACGGTTTGAATCTGTAGAAAGTGTTGTTTTTCCCGTTCCTGATAATCCAAAGAAAATAGCAGTATCTCCAGCATCACCAACATTAGCCGAACAGTGCATAGAAGCAATTCCTTTTAATGGTAAATAGTAGTTCATCATTGCGAACATTCCTTTCTTCATTTCACCACCATACCAAGTACCACCAATTAACTGCATTTTTTCAGTTAAATTGAACATTACAAAGTTCTCAGAGTTTAATCCTTGAGCTTCCCAATTTTTGTTGGTAGTTTTTGAACCATTCATTACAATAAAATCAGGCTCTCCAAAATTCTTCAATTCTTCTTCAGTAGGCCTGATAAACATGTTCGTTACAAAGTGCGCTTGCCAAGCAACCTCAACAATAAAACGAACTTTTAATCGAGTATCTTTATTCGCACCACAAAAAGCATCAACAACATAAAGTTTTTGATTCGATAATTGTTCTACTACTTGTCCTTTAACATCACTCCAAACTTCTTGAGTAATAGACTTGTTGTCGTTTCCATTTTCTTTAGATGTCCACCAAAGTGTATCTTTAGTTACGTCATCCTTAACAATAAACTTATCTTTAGGAGAACGACCAGTAAAAATACCTGTCATTACATTTACAGCGTTTAATTCTGTTTCTTGTCCTTTATCAAACCCTTCTAATGAAGCGTCCATTTCACTATTGTATAATTCATCATACGATGGATTATACATTAATTCTGTTACATCATTTATCCCTAAGTTAGATAATGACTCAATAATTGATTCTTTTAGAATATCCATTATATATGTTTTGTTAAACTTTTTATTCAATACGAAATAGCTTTAATAAGGATTACGAGCAACAAAGTTGCTTAAACCTTTATTAATTATCAAAATATGGTTTACCCATTTATGAACAAAGGAAGTAACAAGTATAAAATCAATTTCAGTCTTAGTTGCTGTAAATTAGTGGCTTAAGGAGCTTTTCATTTGTTTAATAAGCGTGTTGATAAGTTTTTTAAGCAATAATAGCTCCATCTCTTTAGAGGTAAATATCTAGTCTATTATACTATTTACTTAGGTTTAATGAGGATTGTTTTATAAAAATGGAGTAGTATTTGATTACATTCGTCAATTAAAAATATATAAGATATGAAAAAACTAACATTCCTTATATTGAGTTTACTAATTGTAGGTTCAGTATTTAGTCAAAATAAAAAAGATATTACACTAAAAAATATTTGGGGAGAATATGAATTTTACGGAAGCTCTGTTAGTGGACTTAGATCTATGAATAACGGGGTAAATTATACAACCTTAGAGGATGGAGATATTATTAAATATTCATATGCAGATGAAAAATATAATGAAACAATACTCTCAGGAGAAGAACTGAAAGTGGGAAAAAAAACAATTGTAATTAATAATTACGAGTTCAGTTCTGATGAATCGAAATTATTAATTGCTACAGAAACTAAGAAAATTTATCGTCATTCTTCAAAGTCACATTATTACATCTATGATTTAAAAACAAAAGCTTTGTCTAAGTTAACAAAAGGAAATAGACAAATGTATGCTACGTTCTCGCCATCAGCTAACAAAGTGGCTTATGTTAAAGATAACGACATGTATTTTAAAGATATAACGTCTAATAAAGAAACTAGAGTTACTACTGATGGCAAAAAAAACGAAATTATAAACGGTGCATCTGATTGGGTTTATGAAGAAGAGTTAGTACTCGTAAAGTCATTTAAATGGTCTCCTGATGGTAATAAAATTGCATACTATAGATTTGACGAGAGTAAGGTTAAAGAATGGTTAATGAAAATTTATGGTCCATTATACCCAGAAGAGGAACGTTTTAAATATCCAAAAGCAGGGGAGGAGAACTCTAAGGTTGAGATATTTTTTTATGATTTAGCTAGCGCAAAAAAAACGAAAGCAAATATTGGAGAGAAGTATGAATATATTTCTAGAATTAACTGGACAAATGATGCCAAGAGTTTGGCCATTCAAACTTTAAATAGACAGCAAAACGATTTAAATATTCATTTAACGAATGCTGAAACAGGAGTGAGTACAATTGTTTTTAATGAATTGAATGAAACATATGTAGAAGTTCCAAAAACTAATTTTTTAACTACAAAAAACCAATTCATCATTACCAGTGAAAAAGATGGATTTAATCACATTTACTTATACGATATTACTGGAAAACTAATTAATCAAGTTACCTCAGGCGATTTTGATGTGTCTGATTTTTATGGCGTTGACGAGAAAAAAGGATTGGTTTATTATCAATCAGCAGAACTTTCTGCTATTGACAGACAAGTATATTCGGTTAAACTAAATGGAAGTTCTAAAAAGAGATTGACAACTAAATCAGGTCAAAATAGAGCCGACTTTAGTGCTTCATTTAAATATTTCATTAATTATCATTCTTCTGCTAGTACTCCTAAGTATATTACTTTACATGATTACAATGGAAAACAAAAAAGAGTGTTAGAAGATAATTCAGCCTTAAATAAAGCATTGAAAGGTTTTAATTTTTCTAAAAAAGAATTCTTTAAAATCTCAGTAAACGATAACGACTTAAATGCTTGGAAAATTTTACCAAAGAATTTTGATGCCTCTAAAAAATATCCAGTATTAATGTTTGTTTATGGTGGACCAGGAATTAATACAGTAAACGATTCATGGGATGGTGGAAATACATTTTGGTTTAATCATTTAGCAAGTCAAGGTTATATGATTGTTTCTGTAGATGCAAGAGGTACTGGTTATAGAGGTGCGGAATTTAAGAAAGTAACTTACAAACAATTGGGTAAATACGAAACAGAAGATCAAATTGTTGCAGCAAAGTATTTAGCATCACTTCCTTATGTTGATGGTAGTAGAATAGGAATATTTGGATGGAGCTATGGTGGTTATATGTCATCTTTGTGTATTACAAAAGGAGCTGAT
>JASJIW010000017.1:0-2899 GCA_037624665.1 Flavobacteriales bacterium | reverse complement strand
ATGTGCCTTAGGAAAATACTTAATTAATTCTATGCTTGTCATTGCATATTCAGCAGCCTCTTCATAATTATTAAGTTGCAAGAGAACTTCAGCCATTGTCGCATGATAGATAGCTTTCTGAGAATTTATTCCTATTGCTTTTTCTAAAATTATTTTTGACTCATTAAAATCTCCTAATTGATACTTTAGTTTACCAATGCGATAAAGTATTTCGTCGCTTTCATTGCTTACTCTGGCTGTCTCCAAAATCTTTAATGCCTCTTGAATCTTCCCCATCTCGGTTAGTATTTGTGACTCGACAAACAATAAATTATAATTGATTTCGGTACCTGATTTTTTTACTTTTTCAAGGTATTTATTTGCTAATTCATATTCTTTATCATTAAGAGCAATGCTTATTAAATCCATAAAAAAAGGTGCGCGGTCCACTGGATCTTTCTCCTTTACTAGTTCCAATAAATGATTTTTGGCAGAAGAAAAATCTTTTTTACCCAAAAATACTCTAGCTAAATTATGTTTTAAATCTATACGCGTTTTCTTGATCGCTACTTCAAATTTTTCATCTAATTTTTCAACATAACCAAGCTCAATAAGCTGTTGCATGGTATCTTCATCAGATAGTGCATCTGTTTCTTCTATATGGTTCAAGTCTGCGAAATCACCTTCTTCTTTATCCCAACTTTCTATATATTGTGGAGCCGTAGCATCTTTAAATACATCTAGTATCACTTTGCCATCCATATCCTTGCCGATGGGTAATCCAAAATGATGCAAAATAGTAGGAGCCACATCCATAAGACCCATACCAAATATTTTTTTATTCTTTTTAATATTAGGACCTGAAGCAACGAAAATACCAAACTGCCTATGTTCTAAAGAAGGAGCTGCCTGTACTTTAGGCATGTTAAGTATTCGTTTATTCCCAGATTCAAAACCATGATCCGACATAATTATAACGGTAGTATCCTCATCAATTAATTTCATTTTCCTTTCCAACATCATATCCTGGTATATATAAGATCCTGTAACAGCTTCCTTGAAAATATCGTAATTATTTTGATCTACACCAGGTAACTTGGGTGGATGATATTTCATAAATGAGTGACAAAAATGATCTATCATATCGTAATATACCGCCATAAAATCCCAATCACTTGTTCTTAAAAGTTTAGTAGCAGCATTATGAACAGATGCATTTTCAGAAATTATTTTTGCTATTGCAGAAAGTCCCTTATGCTTATCCTGATCTACATCGTGTGCTCTAGGTACAAATGGATATAAATGAGCTTTAGTAATTTCAAAAGCAAACATTCTTAAATCTTTAAAATCATCTTTTTGATACCAAGGATGAATTGCAAACTCGCTCATTGGAGTTTGTTTAGTAGGGTCTCTATTTGTTTTTTGAAATCGGTCTGAAACTATAGTTCCATTGATAGGTTCCGCTGGAAAACTAGGCCACCATCCAACAAGATTACTTCGCATTCCTTTATTATGAAATATATTCCAAAGTGCTCTGGTATTTCTTGAAGTTGTTGTGACGGGTCTTACCGACTTTGCATCTGGTGTAACTTCAATAAAACCCAGAATACCATGCTTATCGGGAGTTTTTCCAGTAACCACTGTAGTCCAAAGCATAGGCGAGTAAGGAGGACTCATGGTGCTCATGTTACCATAAACTCCATTTTCAATTATTTTTTTTAAAGCTGGCATTTTGCCTTGTGCAATCAAAGGCCAAATTATATTCCAATCTGCAGCATCCCAACCTATTAACAATAACTTATTTTTTTTCATTCAACTTCTTTTGTTTGTGATCACTTTTAACCTTTCTCCAAGCTATAAATCCAACGTCTCCTAATGCTAACAAACCTAAGGATCCTAGAAGAGGAACTTTTTTTGGATCAAAAATATTTTTTTCAACTTTTATTTTGCTCATTGTTAGTGATTTATGATGCAATATTAAAAATATTTTATATATTTACTATATCTAATCAGGTAAAACTTTATAAGTTTTATCACAAATAAAACTTAATATGAATAAAATTACAAAAAAAAGCTTATCAAAAAGACTCTTACAATATGGAGCATTAACTACTGCTGCTTTAGGAGTTTCAGATGCAGCTGGACAAATTGTTTATGTTGATGTTGAGCCTGATGCAATTATTGCTGTTGGAGAAACATTTTCTACAGATTTTGATGAAGATGGATTTGAAGATGTAAGTGTAGCAAACCCTGCTGATCTTGCAAATGGATTTGCAGCAGTTGTATTTCCAAGTTCTGGAGGGGCTTTTGTTGGATTTACTGCTGGAGCATATCAGTATCCTGCACTACTTAACGAAGGCGATATAATCGATGATGCATCTGGCTATACTGAAGTTGGAGCGCGTGGTGATCTAAATTACTATGGTTGTGCTTATTCAAATAGTCAATGGTGTGACAATGTTGTGGACGGCTATCTTGGTGTTAAATTTAATAATTTGTTAGGTGGAACTGATCACTATGGATGGATTCGCATGGACACAGATGTTAATGGATCAAACTTAATGGTTGTTAAAGGTTATGCTTTTAATTTAACTCCTGATACAGTTATTGAAGCAGGAAATGAAGGGGTCTTATCCTTACAAGATCAATATTTTAATGATTTTAATTATTTTGTAGATGCGAATAGTCAGTTAGTTTTAAAAGCTAGTATTTCTTTAGAAAATATAAAATTATTTAACTTACTAGGACAAGAAGTTTTTTCCAAAAGTCTTTCAAATAAGAATGAAACTATAAATATTGAATCTTTAGAGACAGGTATTTATATTGCTAAAGTTAGTATTCAAGGAACATCAAAATCATTTAAAATAGTTAAAAACTAGTTTACTATTTTAAGAATTATTAAAAAGAGCGACTAATTTAG
>JASJIW010000016.1:0-17043 GCA_037624665.1 Flavobacteriales bacterium | reverse complement strand
ACCTAAGTTACTCATTTGAATATAAAACTCACCTACATTTGGGAAAGTAAAAATACCTGTTGCATTAGATGCTCCAACTTGAGTTCCTGTATTATCAAATAATTGGAACGTACTCGCCACATTAACTCCATTGATATCGATCAACGCTTCAGAACTGTAATCTAAAGTAGTCCCCACAGGGATTGTATCACCACCATAGCGCATCTGAGGATCAAGATCAATACTTCCATTGTTATTAACTTCATTTGCTAATTGTATTGCATTTTTAAGCGTTAAATGATTATTATCTGCTCTCATTCTCTCTAAACCACCATTAGTAATTTGGGAAGTCCATCCAATTATAGCATCTAGCTGGTTATCATCTACTTCTAATTTCCAAAAGTTAGCAGTATCAAAGTCATTAATATTGATAGTTCCTGTTAAATTATTATTATCAACTCTAAAAGATGTTAGTTTACTACAAAATTGAAGTCCAGGGAAACTAGAAAAATTACCATCATCATTTATATTTAAATGATACAGCTCAGTTTTTCCTGTTAAATCAAGTGATGTTTGAGGGCTAGTGTTAGAAACGCTACTTTCAATGTTGATAAAACGTAAACTATCACTTCCTGAAATATTAACATTTGTTAAAGTAGCATTACCCCTTTTTACCATTAACTTTTTTAATCTTGGGCAATTAGATGCGTCTATGGTTAGTATTGCATCCATATTTGATGTGTGAATATGTTGAAGATTAGGCAAGTTACTCATATCAAGAGCGGTAATCGAATCTGCACGACACATGATAAAATACTCTAAACTATTAAGACCAGTAAAATTAATTGATGATATCAATTCTTGGTCTCTTAAATCTAGTGCGAATAATTCTGTTAATGCAGAAAAATCAAGCGCTCCAGTAAGCTGTGAATTTACACCAGAACCATTAATATTGGTGTATTTTTGAAGAGCCAATCCCACATTACCTCCTCGTACAGTACCCATGTCATCACCATTTTCCTCCAGCTCCAACTGTATTATTCTTTTTGGAGTTGAAGTATTCCAAATAACACCTAACCAATTAGCAGGGTTTGGATCACTCCAATTTAATAAGTTATTAGCAGTGAAATTATTTGTCATAATATTATAACAAACCGTAGAATCTCCAGCATCATACTGTGCTTTAATTGTCGTAAATGGTAAGAGCATTACCACTGTAAGGATCGATAAAATGTAGTTTTTTTTCATAAAAGTTAAGTTTATACAAAATAATATTCAAACAAAAATAATATAATATATAATACTACACAAATTTTATTTTGAAAATAAAACTTAGAATTATTCTGAAAAGTGGAAAAAATGCAAACTATTTAAAGGGAATCAACAATGTTTTGTTTTGTCTATTTTAATATTACATTTGCTTTTGATAAAATATTTTAAAATGATAGAAGATTTAACACGAAAATTACTCTCTCAGAACTTAGAGGACCCAAGTTTATTAGAAGGTACTGCTCAATTTAAGAGCAGAAAATTATTACCTAATGCTACTGTTGTAAAAATAGGCGGGCAGAGTTTTATAGATAGAGGGAAAAAAGCAGTTTTTCCGTTAATAAAAGAAATAAAAGAAAACTTACCTCATCACCAAATGATTATTGGTACAGGCGCAGGTACAAGAGCAAGACATGCATACAGTGTTGGTATTGATCAGGGAATGCCTACAGGAGTATTAGGTTTATTGGGAACTTTTGTAAGTATCCAAAATGCAAAAATGATCCATTATTTATTGACTGAAGAAGGAGTTCCATATATTGAACCAGGAGGATTTTCTCAACTACCTCTTTACTTAAAACAAAGTAATGCTGTAATCTTTTTTGGGATGCCCCCATACACTTACTGGCAAAGAAGTCCTGAAATAGGAAAAATACCTCCTTACAGAACAGACACAGGGTGTTACTTAATAAGTGAAGCTTACGGTACAAAAAACATGATTTACATTAAAGATGTTGATGGCCTTTATACCAATGACCCGAAGAAGGATAAGAACGCCAAATTTATACCGGAAATTACAGCTGAAGAATTAAGTGAAAGAGATTTAGATGACGTTGTTGTTGAGCGAGCAGTAATCGAAATGATGAAAAGCGCTAAAAACGGTACACAAATACAAATTATTAACGGATTGGTTCCAGGAAATTTCACCAAAGCATTAAACGGTGAAAAAGTAGGAACAATAATAACATCAAAATAAAATGGACAAACACAACAACCATATAGATTCAATGTTCATGAGAGAAAGCCTTTTAGATAAGGAGGTTATGAAAGTTGGAGAGGGAACACCTACATTTAAAATGTTGCCAGATGTTCATATCGTAAAAATTGGAGCATCATCTTTTATTGATAAAGGACGAGCTGTTACTTATCCTATTTTAGATGAAATTAGAAAAATTCTTAAGAAAGAAAGATTAGTTATAAGTACTGGTGGTGGAGCAAGAAGTAAACACCTTTTTTCTGTTGGACTAGATTTAGAAATGCCAACTGGTGTTTTAGCTCAATTAGCAGGTGAAGATTGTTTAGGAAATGCTCATATTTTAGGAACGCTTTTATCTCCTGAAGGAGTAATTGCTATTCCGCCAGAATCAATTGGACATTTATTACCATTATTCTTAAAAGCTGCTCCAGGAGTAGTTTACGCAGGTATGCCTCCATATTCTTTATGGGAGCACCCTTCTAAAAAAGGTAATATTCCATCACACAGAACTGATGTAGGACCAATTATTTTATCTGAAACTTTTGGTTTTAAATCTGTTACATTATTAAAAGATGTTGATGGTTTGTATGATAACGATCCTAAAACACATGCAGATGCTACGTTTATTCCTAAAATAAATGTGAATGAATTAGAGAAAATGGATTTAAAAACATTACCATTTAATAGAGTTGTTATTGATGTTTTAAGAAGCAATAAACATTGTAATAGCTTTCAAGTAGTTAATGGCAACAACCCTGAATTGATTGAGAGAGCAATTAACGGTGAACACGTTGGAACTATTGTTCACAACGACAGTTACGAAGGGTAACATTTGAACGATTAAAACATTGAAAGAATTCTAGTAATCATTACATTTATGTTTTGAATGCTAGAATTTTTTCTTTTTACGATATAATTTAGTGTTGAATAATTTTAAAATCAAGTGAAAGAAATTGAACTTCAACATATTAAATTTAAGTACCCTAAAGGAGATTTAGTCTTTAATGACTTTAATCTCTCTTTTACTAAAAACGATTTTGTTTTTGTATTGGGTGCAAATGGCTCCGGTAAAAGCTCCTTACTTAAACTCATTTTAGGCGCTGTTACACCTCAAGCAGGAACGATACAACTACAGGGGAAAATCATTAACAGTATTCAAAAAAAATCTCAACTAATAGGCTACATACCTCAATCTTATGGACTAGATCATGAGATGTATGTGGATGATATTCTCAATTTTATTGGAAGTTTACATCAATTATCAAAGCAAGAATTAAAAGAACGAAAGCATTACTTAGTTGAGGCTTTAGGTCTTAGCCACATTCTAGACAAAAAAGTTAAAAAGCTTTCTGGCGGTCAAAAACAATTGGTAAACATTGCTCTAGGACTAATTCATAATCCTGAAATTTTATTAATTGATGAACCTTTTGTTGGTTTAGACTATGGTATTAAATCTAATATCATTTCTTTTTTAAATTCAATTGATAAAACCATCATTTGTGTGTCACACGATATAGAGATGGCAGAAAACAATGCCAGCAAAATTCTACTAATCGATAAAGGTGAAATACAAGATTATCGAACTCCTAAAGAAATAATTGATTCAAATCCCTATTACTTAGAAGAGATAGATTTTAAAAACCTTATTGATTTTGAGACCAATTTCAATACTGAAATAACAGCTGTTCAACATCATAATCGATTAATTGTTTCTTGCCCAAATCAAGCTGATTTGATTAACGAGATTGTAATTTTCAAAAAGGAGTATGCTTCAAAAATATCAAGCACAAGAAATAGCCAAAACAACTTACAGTCAACCTTAGTTGGTTTTAATAAACTCTCTTTATCAGAAAAGGTAAAAGAGAAGAAAAAAGGCAAAGGAAATAAAAAACAAAAAAAATAATTGAATGAACCTCTTATTATCGGGATATTATATTTGTTTACGGATGTGGAAAAAACTCTACTACCGCCCTATTCATTTAGTATTTTCATTTATACAACCCCTATTTTGGCTAACCATATTTGGTTTTCTTTTTGAGAAAAAAATATTTACCGAAGGTGGGGATTACTTATCCTATTTATTACCTGGAATTTGTGCAATGACTGTTTTACAATCTAGCTCTCAATCTGGCATATTGTACATCAAAGATTTTCAAACTGATTTTTTTGGTCGATATAATTTTACGCCATTATCAAAAACATTAGCCCTATTTTTTAAAATATTTGCTGATTACACTCGAATTATTATCCAAGTAATTTTATTAATCGCTATTGGCTATATAATTGGCGTATCCGATTTATACCTCAGCTTTGGAGGAATATTAAAATTAGTTCTTGCCACCTTCTTATTTACTTTCTTTTACGCCTCAATTGCTTGCTTTATAGCCTTAAAAACAAAAACATCTGAGCTAATGGCAACGTTTGTCAACCTATTTAATCTTCCTGTAATTTTTACGAGTACAGCATTAATTCCGAATAAAGGTCTACCTATTTGGTTAGAAAATATTGCAAAATACAATCCTCTCTCTCACTTGAGTGACATCTTGAGAAAATCAATAGTACATGCAGATTTCAATAGCGGTATTTCAGGGGATAGTTTTTTGATTTTAGCGGTTTTAGCTGTCGTTTGCTTTACAGCAACTTCACTGTACATCAATAAGATTCGGTACGACTAACTAGCCTGGTAAGTTTATACTTACAATTTTTCCTTCAACCAATATTTGCATTGATTTTTCAGTCTCATCCATAGAGATAAACTCGCCCATTAAATCTGTTTTTTTGTTTACAAAAACTTCAGAGGGGGTTCCTCTTTTTGTGAAAGCTCCGTTCTCTACAACAAGCACTTCATCAGCCAGTTTAAAAACCTCTGGCAAATCATGACTTACAAAAATGACAGTCGTTTTAATAATCTTATTTATTGCTAATATTTCTTTCTGAAGCTTCAATCGCATTTCACCATCCAAAGCCGAAAGAGGCTCATCTAACAATAACAACTTGGGTTTTCTTGCAATTGCTCTAGCAAGTGCCACTCGTTGTTGCTGACCTCCAGAAAGCGTTTCAGGGCTCCTATTTAGTAAATCTTTTAAATCACTAACTGCTATAATTCGGTTAATAAATTCTTTATCATAATTAGCATCTACCCCGTATAGAATATTCTTAAGAACACTCATATTTGGAAAAAGAGAATAATCTTGAAAAAGAAATCCAATATTCCTTTTATTCGCTTTTATATTTTTTTTTGATTGGCTATCATACCACACTTCATTATCAACTGTAATTGAGCCTTTATCTGGAGTCATTAAGCCTGACAACATACGCAACAGACTACTTTTACCTACACCAGACTTTCCGTAAATCGCAATTATTTTACCTTCTTCACATGCTGCATTTAGTCCAATATTTATAGTTGTACCATGCGAGTTGAACTTTTTATGTAAATCAAATTTTATCATTTTACAGCCTTAAATCCTTTTTTATTAAACAAATAAACTACTGTTAAAATAACAAAACTAAACACCAATAGTATTAACGAATATGTATGAGCCGTGCCATAATCCAACTTGTTTACACTATCATAAATTGCAATAGATGCAACTCTTGTTTCCTCTAAATTTCCACCCATCATTAATACCACCCCAAACTCACCAATGGTATGCGCAAAACTTAACACTATTCCTGTTAACAAAGACGCTTTAATATTTGGAAGTAATACCCTTATTAATGTCTGAAATCTTGATTTGCCTAATGTATAAGAAGCTTCTTTTAGGGCTATTGGTAAGTTTTGAAAACCTGACTGCATAGGTTGAACCATAAAAGGCAAACTATATATCACAGATCCAATAACTAATCCTGCAAAAGTAAATGGTAAACTAACATCAAAATTCTCTAACAAGAACTTTCCCACAGGACTTTGACTACTGAAAGTAACTAATAAATAAAATCCTAATACTGAAGGAGGCAAAACCAAAGGCAAGCTAACAATTGCTTCGAAAAAAAATTTAAACTTAAACTTAGAATAGGTGAGCCAATAAGATATTGGAATAGATATAACAAACAAAATTACCGTTGTTATAAACGCTAATTTTAAAGTAGTTAAGAAAGGAATCCAGCTAATCATTAAGGCTAATTTACAACGTAGCCAAATTTCGTTAAAATTGTTTTAGTTTCATCAGAAAACATAAACTTATAAAACAATTCTGCATTTTTATTATTCTTCTTCTTTCCGTGATTTAGTAACACAACACCTTGTTCTATTGGACTGTATAAACTTTTATCCACATCAACACTATGCCCTTTATTTTTTATTTTTGGCGAAAAAAGCACTGATTTACTTGTTAAACCTGCATCTACAGATTCCGATTTAACATACTGGTTTATTTGGCTAATACCTTCTCCCCAAATTATTTTAGACTTTAAAGCTTCAGCCAAACTTGCATTTCTTAATGCCTCTAGCGCAGCTATTCCGTAAGGTGCAGTTTCTGGATTAGCAATGGCAACTTTTTTAAATTCACCGCTTAAAAGTGATGCTAAACCATCTTTAAGACTAACATCTTTCAATGTCCAAAGAACTAAAGATCCGTAAGCATATACTTCAGGAGCATTTTCAGTAAACCCCTCTTCAAACAAAACTTTAGGGTAACGCATATTTGCTGAGATAAATATATCAAAAGGAGCTCCTTGTTTAATTTGAGTCGTTAAAGTTCCTGAAGAGCTACTCGACACTTCAACTTTAATATGATGTATTCTCTCAAATTCTTCAGCAATTCCATCCATTGCATATCGCATATTGTTGGCAACAGCAATTGTTATTTTTTCTTGCTTTTCTCCTCCACAAGAAAAAATAAATAATGAAATAAAGATAATTGTTAATTGACGCATTATTTTAATAATTTAATTTAAAAGCTAATAATATTAATCATTAGATAATAACAACCCTAACAATTTAGCCGTTGCAACAGCATCTCCCGCAGCCCTATGCCTTACTTCTTTTGGAATTGGAATTCCCACTGCATCACAAAGCTTACCTAAACTGTAAGATTCTTCTTCAGGTAAATGTTTCTGACTTAATTTGAGTGTACAAACCTTTGGCTCATTAAATTCTAATCCAGCTTTACCTAATTCTGCCTTCAAAAATTTGTAATCGAAATCAACATCATGCGCAACAAAAATAGCCCCCTTAGTTAAGGCTAAAATTTCTTTAGCAACATCTTTAAAAAGTGGAGCATCAGCAACCATAGAGTTTTTAATACCTGTTAGCTTAGTAACGTACCAATCAATCTTAACTTCAGGATTAACAAGTGTAGAATATTCACTCACTATTTTTTCTCCATCAAAAAGAATAATAGCAATCTCTATTATTCTCCCATTAACGTGATTACCTCCGGTGGCTTCTATATCTACGACTGCGTACAAGCTACAAACTTACATTAAAAATTTGTTCTTCATATTTTGATTCGGAATAAACTCACAATCATTTTTACCAAACCATTGATAGCGATATTTAGCAACTACATCATAAACAAAATCTCTAATAAATACTGGGAAAATAATAAACCCGTAAAAGATAGATTTCAACCCTCCTAAGTTTTTTAGAATCCGAAATGCAGCAGTTGATTTAACGTGAGAACTTTCTCCCTCAATTAAAACCACAGAATCAATAACTGGGTCAATTCGATATTTCTTTAATAATTCTTGCCCTTTTTCAGATTGTAATGATGCAAATCGGAATACATCTTTTCCATCTCTTTTCACAACAAATTTTACCCAAAAACTGCAAAAATTACAAGTCCCATCAAATAGGATGATATGTTTTTCATTGTTCATTGCAAATCATTTAACGCTTCATCAATGTTCGTAAATTTAAATTGAAATCCATTCTCTAATAATTTTTGAGGTATGAAATTGACGCTATTTAAAATCAAACTAGGTTCTTTTCTTAGAAAAAAAGTAGAAATACGAATTGCAAACCCTGGTGCTGGAAATCCGAAAGGAATATTTAAGGTCTCCCTTAATTTCCTCATGAAATTAGTGTTAGAAATAACACCTGTAGTAGAAAAATTTAAACACCCTTTTATTCCTCCATTTTTAATTATAAAATCAACAGCCTTTACGGCATCATCAATATGTATCCATGAAATATTCTGATTACCAGAACCAGCTCTCCCTCCCATTCCCAACTTTGTAATTTTCTTTAACAAAGGGAGCACACCATCATCACTATCCAGTAATAATGAAATTCTTAAAGCAACCCTTCTTGTTTTAGGTAAATCCATTTCAAAAAAAACATTTTCCCACGCTAAAGACATTTTACTTAAAAAAGAATTGTCTAATGTTAAATCCGCTTCAACACTTGGCTCGATTCCGTCTTCATACATTGCTCCTGAACTAGCGTTTAACCATATATTTGGAGGGATATTTACTTCCGAAATAGCTTCCGCTAAAATTTTTGTCGAATCAATTCTTGATGACAATAATCTTTTTTTATTTACATCAGTAAACCTACAATTAATTGATTTCCCCGAAAGATTGATTAATACTTCAGCATTATTTAGAACATCCTTCCAGTCCCCTAACGTTTTTCCATCCCAATTAACATATTCAACCTCATTTTTAAATTCAGATTTGCCTCTAGTTAATACAACAACCTGTTTGGTAGTTTTATAAAACTTAATCAGGTGTTTTCCAAAAAAACCGCTCCCTCCTGCAATAACTATTTTTGATTTTAAACTCATAAACTAAAATTACCACTTATTGTTTAATAAATATGACTTTAATTAGTTTTAACTCCACCCAACAATCTTATATTTGTATTCCAAAATTTATCTTATGTCAGAAAGATTAAGAGACAACCGAAAAACAGAAGAAATCAGGGCTGCCCTGAGAGAAACTCACCTTAAAGTTTCTGACTTTATTTATCCTTTATTTATTGAAGAAGCCGAGAACATCAAAAAAGAGATTGTTTCGATGCCTGGTATTTTTCGTTATTCGTTAGATCGAATTAGTGAAGAATTGGATGAAGTTATTAGTCTTGGAATTAGATCTGTTATTCTTTTTGGAATACCTTTAACAAAAGATGCTGAAGGTTCTGAAAGTTGGAATGATGAAGGAATTATTCAGAAAGCAATCCGTTACATAAAAAGCAACTACCCTACTTTGCAAGTAATTGCAGATGTATGTTTTTGTGAATATACCGATCATGGCCATTGTGGTGTCTTATGTGATCATGATGTTGACAATGATTTAACACTAATCAATTTAAGAAAGCAAACTTTAGCGCAAGCGAAAGCTGGAGTAGATATGGTAGCTCCGTCAGGAATGATGGACTTTGCAGTTCATGAGATGAGAGATGAATTAGACAAAAATGGTTTTCAGCACATTCCGATTATGGGGTATTCTGTAAAATATTGTTCTTCTTACTACGGCCCTTTTAGAGATGCAGCAAATTCTACTCCTAGTTTTGGAGATAGAAGAACGTACCAAATGGATTCTGCAAATAGAAATGAAGCGTTAAAAGAAGCGCAATCAGATTTAGATGAAGGAGCACAAATTTTAATGGTTAAACCAGCTTTATCTTATTTAGATATAATTAGAGATTTAAAGAATAACTTTGATTTACCAATTGCAGCTTATAACGTAAGTGGAGAATATGCTATGATAAAAGCAGCAGGCGCAAATGGTTGGATTGATGAAAAAAAAGTAATGATGGAAACATTGCTATCTATCAAAAGAGCTGGAGCAGATATAATAATTACTTATCACGCTAAAGAAGCGGCAAAAATATTAAGGAATGAATAACAAAAAATCACAAGAATTATACGCAGCAGGTCAAAAACACTTGGTAGGGGCAGTAAATTCTCCAGTAAGAGCTTTTAGTTCGGTAGGTGGAAATCCATTATTTATGGAAAGTGCCAAAGGATCTAAAATATATGATGTAGATGGAAACGAATATATTGATTTAGTACTTTCTTATGGACCAATGATTTTGGGTCATGGAAATGAAAAAGTTTTAGCTGCAGTACAAAAACAAGTTTCAACAGGATTTACCTTTGGTGCAAGTACTGAAGATGAAATTAAGTTAGCTAAGATTGTTTGTGATGCTTTTCCGGGAATGGACAAAGTTAGATTTGTAAACTCTGGAACTGAAGCAATTTTAAGTGCTATTCGTTTAGCAAGAGCTTTTACAGGTAAGAATCATATTTTAAAATTTGCGGGTTGTTACCACGGACATTCTGATGCTTTGTTAGTTGCAGCAGGTTCTGGATTGGTTACATTAAGTATTCCTGGTAGTGCTGGAGTTCCAAACGATGCAGTAAAAAATACTTTAATTGCTGAATACAACGATATTGAATCTGTAAAGAAACACATTTTAGAATGTGACGATATTGCAGCGGTTTTCATTGAGCCTATTGCAGGTAACATGGGTGTTGTTATTCCTTCTGATACATTTATTACTGAACTAAGAAAAATCACAAAAGAAGCTGGTATTCTTTTAGTTATTGATGAAGTAATGACTGGTTTCCGTTCTAAATTTGGTGGAGCGCAGGAGTTATTAGGAATTGAAGCTGACATTACTTGTCTAGGTAAAGTTGTTGGAGGAGGTTTTCCTGTAGGAGCTTACGGAGCAAGAGAAGAGATTATGCAAATGGTTTCTCCTTTAGGTGCAATGTACCAAGCAGGAACATTATCTGGCAACCCAGTTGCGATGGCTGCAGGAATTTCAACTTTAACTGAATTAAAAGAACAAAATCCTTACGATAAGTTTAATACACAAGCAGAAATTATTGAAAAAGCTTTATTAGCTGCAGCAAAGGAAAATGGGATTGATGTAACAGTTAACCGTTTTGGAGCTATGATCAACCCTTTTTTCTCATCGAAAACAATTACTAATTTTGATGAAGCTCAAGAATGTGATACAAAACGATTTTCTAAATTCTTCTGGGGATTAATAGAAAATGGTATTTACATACCCCCATCCCAATTCGAATCATGGTTCTTATCTTCTGTGCTTTCTGATGAGGATATGGAAAAAATAATCGCAGCGATAAATGCTGCAATGAAATTGGCAAAATAAATAGACCCCCAATCAAGCTGAGGATGACATAAAGAAATAACTATGGCAGAATTTAACGATACCTTTTTGAAAGCATGTAGAAGAGAAGAAACTCCTTACACGCCACTTTGGTTAGCCCGTCAAGCAGGACGTTACCAAAAAGAATACATGAAAATTAAAGAAACGTATAGTATCATTGATATCAGTACCATTCCTGAAATTTCAGCTGAAGTAACATTACTTCCTATCAATCAATTTGAATTAGATTCTGCAATTATATTCTCTGACATTTTAATTCCTTTAGGCCCTATGGGAATTAGTTTTGAATATAAAGCAGGTTACGGACCATTAATCCACAACCCAGTAAGAACTGTAGCTGATGTAGAGAAACTAAGAGTAGTTGATCCTGCATTAGAAATGGCTTACACAGGTAAAGCTTTAGGTATTCTGAAGAAAGAACTAAATGTTCCTTGTATTGGTTTTGTTGGAGCTCCTTTTACATTGGCTAGTTACATGATAGAAGGTGGACCTTCTAAGAACTACGAAAAAATGAAAGCTTTTATGTACAACGAGACAAAAGCTTGGCATTTACTAATGGACAAATTAGGAACTGTAATGGCGCATTACTTAAACTTTCAGATTGAAAGTGGTGCAATGGCTGTACAGATTTTTGATAGTTGGGTTGGAGCATTAGACATTGAAGATTACAACGAATATGTTTATCCTCACGTAGAAAAAATGATTGAAATCGTTAAGAGTAAATACCCTAACGTACCATTAATTTCTATGGGAGTAAACTCTGCTCACTTAATCCCTAGTTTAAGAAAAGCGAACCCAGATGTTATTGCTATTGATTGGAAAACTGATCTAGCTAAAACTTGGAAAGACTTAAATTACGAAGTTGCCGTACAAGGTAATTTAGATCCTACTGCATTATTTGCCGATTGGGATATTATTGAAGCTAAGACTAAAAGAATTTTAGATTCTGTTAAAGGGAGACCGGGACACATTTTTAACTTAGGACATGGTATTTTACCGGGAACACCTGTAGAAAACGTAAAACAGCTTTGTAAGTTCGTACATGAGCACACTAGGAGATAAGCTAAATATTAGACTCATATGTAATTATTAATTTTAGAAGCAATCTCAATTAGATTGCTTCTTTTTTTATGTCCAATACAATACCAATTCCTTCAGCCAATGCACACAAGTGTATTAAATAAAATTACATTTAGGTTAAAGAATAATGGAACTTTGCCCCTTATAGTTACTAATTTTAAAAAAGTATCAACTATATGAATCTTAAATAAGATATTTACAATAAATTAGCATTCAAATCATTTAAGCCTAATTAATGTCATTAAAAAAAATACTCCCATTTACGCTCATTATTCTTTGTTTATTTGCTTTTAAAGGCGATAAAAAAGCATATCAAATATTTAATCAGCAAGGAAAAAAAGCCTCTTATTCAAAAATTTTAAAAGAAATAGAATTTGCTGATATTATTCTTTTTGGCGAGCTTCACAACAATCCAATAAGCCATTGGTTACAATTAGAATTAACTTCTGACATTTTTTACACTATAAACGAAAACCTTGTTTTAGGAGCAGAAATGTTTGAAGCGGATGATCAAATTACTATTAATGAATACTTAGACGGACATCATTCTTATAATACGTTTAAAAAAGAAGTAAAAGTCTGGCCAAATAACAAAACAGATTATCAGCCTTTAATGGATTTCTCTTTGAGTAATCAACTCCCTTTTATCGCAACAAACATACCAAGACGTTATGCTAACATCGTATATAAAAAAGGCTTTAAAGGACTTGATATCGTACACAAAGATGCTCTAAAATGGATAGTTCCTCTCCCAATTAAGTACAACAAAGAACTCCCAGGGTATAAAAAAATTATAGAAATGGCTGGCGGTCATGGTGGTGATAACTTACCAAAAGCTCAAGCCATAAAAGATGCCACTATGGCTCACTTTATTTTAAAGAACCATAGAGAAGGAAGCACATTTATTCACTATAACGGCACTTACCATTCTGATAATTTTGAAGGTATTGCTTGGTACTTAAAACAGGCCAATCCTAACTTAAATATTATAACGATTGCCACATTAGAGCAGGAGGAAATTGATACACTAAACAAAGAAAATCTTGGGATAGCTTCTTTTGTAGTTTGTACTCCTGAATCTATGACAAAAACACACTAATTACTTCGATAATTATGTTGATCTGAAAAACACACAAACAAAAAAAATAAATACTGATTGGTCCGATATAAGAGATTCAATTGAACAGAAAAAGGTATTCGTTAAAAGTAGAGAATTTATGTGTATCATTTTTTACCTCATAAAAACCTGACTTAATATGTAAAAAAATACTAATTAGTATAAAAATATTTTTCGTTTATATTGCATTTTGTCATTTATTTAATTACTTTTAAATTAGCTTTATCTTTATTCAAATCACACTTTTTATGAAAAAAAACTTACTTATTGCTTTATCAAGCACTAGCCTGTTAATTCTTGCTGCTTGTAGCTTTAATTATTTAACTAAAACATCGTCTCAAATCACAACAGAGTCTGAACGTGTTAAATATGAAAAATTCATAAATGAACACGAATATTCTCAAATAAGATATACCCAAGATGAGATTTCAGAAATGCCTAAGAGAGACAGGCCTGATTTAGCTTGGGAGCAAAATTATTTAGAAACGATGAACCCTGCCATGGGAAGACCAGAGAGAGAAAAACTATCTCCAATCTTAGCAATGACAAAAAATATGCAACAAAACTTGCAGTCTACTGCTCCAGGAAATCCAGGATCTCCATGGGCTGAAAGAGGTCCTAACAATGTAGGTGGTAGAACTAGAGCTTTAGCTTGGGATCCTTCATCTACTAATAAAGTGTGGGCTGGAAGTGTTACTGGAGGATTATGGTACAATACTAATATTACGAGTAGTGCTACTTCATGGCAAGCAGTAAATGACTTTTGGGACAACATTGCTGTTACAGCAATAGCTTTTGACCCAACCAATGCAAACATCATGTATATTGGAACTGGAGAAGGATGGGGCGCTGCTGCAAGTAGAGGAGCCGGTATCTGGAAATCAACAAACGGAGGAGCAAGTTTTACTCAAATCCCATCAACAACAGATTTTTATTACATCAATGATTTAGTAGTTAGAAATGAAGGTGGAACAGGTGTAGTTTATACTGCTGTTGCTGCAAAATATTATATGGGGCAATGGCATGGATTAGTTAACGAAGGATTACAGCGTTCTGCTAATGGAGGAACATCTTGGACACAAGAGCTTCCTAATGTAAGTGGAAATCCTGAAGCGCCTACTGATATAGATATCGCTGCAGACAACACTATTTGGGTTGGTGTAGACAACAACGCCTATGGTGTTGGTGGTGGAAAAATATACTCCTCTATCAACGGAACAACTTTTACATTAAGACACTCGCATACAAGTGCTGGGCGTGTAAATTTAGCATGTGCACCTTCTGATGCTAACTATATTTATGCGGCCTTTGAGGCTGGAAGTCAATTAAACGCATTTAAACAATCAACTAATGCTGGTGTTGCTTGGACAACAAAATCAGAACCAGCTGATGTTGATAATGGAATTCCTAATACTGATTTTACAAGAGGTCAAGCTTGGTTCGATTTAACATTAGATGTTGATCCAAACAATAAGCTCAATGTTATTATCGGTGGTATTGATATTTTTAAAACTACAAATGGCGGAACTGGATGGAATCAAATTTCTAAGTGGTCAAATAATAATAACCTTGCAGCATTAAATGTATCAATGGTTCATGCCGATCAACATGCCATTGTCTATAAACCAGGTTCTTCATCTGAAATTTTATTTGGAAATGATGGAGGAATTTTTTACAGCTCTACAGGAAACAATGCTACACCTTCATTAAACTCAAGAATAAGCGGTTATAATGTTACTCAATATTATGCTTGCGCAATACATCCAACAGCAGGAACAAACAACTTCTTAGCTGGGGCTCAAGATAATGGAACTCAGAGATATACTTCTGCCGGAATTAATTCAACATCTCAAGCTACTGGAGGTGATGGTGCTTATTGTCATATCGATCAAACGAATGGAGCCTATCAAACTTCAAGTTACGTTTACAATGTATTTTATCACTCTTCTAATAGTGGAGCGTCATTTAGTCAAATTAATAGTGATCAAGCAACTGGAAGATTTATCAATCCTAGTGACTTAGACAACAATCAAAACATTCTTTATACTTATCGCTCTCCAACATCTCTATATAGAGTGTCGAATTTCGAAAGTGGAGCTCCCTCTGTAAATACATTTACTATGTCAAGCATAGGGTCATCAGCATCTACTCTTAGCGTTTCTCCATACACTACTACTTCTACTACATTATTCATCGGAACAACTAGTGGTAGAGTTTTTAAACTAACTAATGCTCAAGGTACTGAAACAACTACTGAAATCACTGGTGTATCTTTCCCTACCGGATCTGTTTCTTGTATTGCTTTTGGTGCTAGCGAAAATGAAATTCTAGTAACTTTTTCTAACTATGGTGTAAACTCTGTTTGGTACACATCTAATGGTGGTAGTTCTTGGGTTTCTAAAGAAGGTAATTTACCAGACATGCCAGTAAGATCTGCATTATTCAACCCTAATGATTACAATGAAGTTATTGTTGCAACCGAAGTTGGAGTTTGGACAACAACAGGATTAAATGCAGGTTCTCCAAGTTGGACAACCTCTAGTTCTGGGTTGGCAAATGTTAGAGTTGACATGTTACAAATGAGAACTTCTGATAATGAAGTTATCGCAGCAACTCATGGTCGTGGTTTATTTTCATCTGACGGGTTTAATGGCCCTACCATATTTGCTGCTGATTTTTCAGCAAACAATACAACTCCAAGTACGTTGCAAACAGTTACGTTAACGGATTTAACTAATCTTACGCCAAATGGCTGGACTTGGTCTTTTTCTCCTAGTACAGTTGCGTATCAAGGAGGAACAACTTCAAATTCACAAAATCCTCAGGTAATATTTAACACCCTAGGAGCATACACAGTAACACTTACAGCTACTGATGGAATTACCTCCGACTCAGAAATAAAAACAAGTTATATAAATGTTGCTTCTCCAACCTACTGTTCGGCTTCTTCGAATTCTACAACCTATGAACACATAACTAATGTAACATTTAACACCATTAACAATACGACAGCTTCAAATGGATATGCCGATTACACAGCTATTTCTACAAACATAATTAAAGGCAACTCTTATAATCTTGATGTAACCTATAGCGATGCATTCCCAGCAGATGAAGCTAAGGTGTGGATTGATTTTAATCAAGATTTTGTTTTTGACCCTTCAACTGAAGAATTTACATTTCCTCAAGGCGCTGGGTCTGGAAGTCCTTATACTTTAAACATCCCAATACCACTAACAGCTGCTACTGGACCAACACGAATGAGAGTAAGATTGCATGACACTTCGACTAACCCTCAACCATTACCTTGTGGAAATTCAGGATATGGCGAGGTGGAAGACTATACTGTTAACATCCTCTCTCCATCACTTATTAATTGGACAAATCAACCAACTAATGCCACAATATCTTGTGATGCCTCTAGCTTACCTACTAATACTGGAACTGCTACTGCTACTACTACTTGTGGTTCTGGTGGATTAACTATTACATCTGCTGATGTTACTGCTGCTGGAACTTGTGCTAACGCTTCAA
>JASJIW010000015.1:0-8138 GCA_037624665.1 Flavobacteriales bacterium | reverse complement strand
TCACTGGTTCGAGTCCAGTTCCCGCTACTAAGAAACTCCTTGAGAAATCAAGGAGTTTTTATTTGGAATCAAGTGATGCTTGCATCTTCTTGAGAACAAAATAAAAATTTAGATTGCAAAGCAATCGGAGTTTCTTTGGGCTGTTTTTTTCTTTGGCCCATTGCGAAACAACGTGAAGCAATGAATCCAATTCCCGCTACTACAAAAGTAATCAGAAATGGCTACTCTTTTTTTTGCTTTAAACTCAATGAGAATCTGTGTTTTAAGAATATCTCGTATATGTGTTGAAATTCGAACTACTCTATTGCTGACTTTTAACCCTATCAGATAGCTCGGTATCAATTAGTGCAATTAGTTTCAAGAAATCTTCTCTAAGTTCTGGTCCTTCAATAATTATTGATTCTAACCACAATTGCATATCATAAATCTTGTTTCTAAATGGAGTTGATAGAATTAGGTCTACGCACTTTTGTTTCTCTTTGTCATTTCTTGGGTTATAAACATAATGTTCGGTTAAATAATAACCCATCTCTACACATACTAACTCTGTGCGTTTTTCTTCCTCTGTATAATCGTCAATTAAAAAAGGCATACGAGAGACTAACTTTTTAATATCATCATTTTTTATCAGCTCAATATAACCTGAGGTAATTAGAGAATTTGTAGCCCCCAAATTAGGGTTAAATGACCAATTTAAAGTTAAAATATTAACGATTGAATCCATTTCCTTAAAGCTATTTTTATTTGAGAATTTGTAGAATACCTCAAGATTATCCCAACGTGGTTTGTGATAACTAAAAGACTCATCAAAAAGCTCTAAATTACTAATATATTCTTCTTTTAGACTTTTCAAATACTTGATTTCTAAAGCTTCATCCTTTTTAGTTTCATTCCAATTATTAATGATAAAGGAAAGTGAAATTCCCAAGAAAATAACTAAGAATTCAAGGGTGTATTTAAGAATGTATTTTTTTGTTTTTTTATTCAAAATATCTTTTTCTTTCAAATTTAATCAATTACTACCAAAGGTTAATCCCATAAATTACAAACACAGGTGGAAACCAAAACCACTTACAGTATTTCAAGCATTAGAGAAAGCTATACAAACTAAAATAGCTCAAAGGTGTTATGAACGCTTTATTAAAGATGCTAAAAGAATTGTTACTCCCGCTACTAAGAAACTCCTTGAGAACAAAATAAAAATTTAGATTGCAAAGCACCCGGGAAGCTGCTTTAGTTTTTTCTAAAAAGTAGATAAAGCAGAATAAAAGCTAGTAATGACAATACTAGTATATATATAAAATCTGCAGAGCTCATAATAGATGAAATTAAATTATAGTAAATTAAACTCAAATATAAATTCAAGCTTAAAAAAAGAGAGTTAATTTAGGTTAAAGGGGAGGAAGAATTGGTCATGTTTCTGAAAAAGTAATTTTTCTTCTTGCCATTTACTAAAAGTTAGTTCTTTATTACCTTATGTGTATATGAAGCACCATTAATGGTAGATTTCATTATATACGTTCCAGTTTTCAAACTAGATAAATCCAATGTTGATTTTAATTTATTTGTTTGAATATCAAGCACTTGTTGTCCAGTAATGTTAAATAGCGTTATTGCTTCAATAGGTTGTTTTGCTCCTACAGATAATATTCCAGTTGTCGGATTTGGATAGTAGTTGAAACCTGACGGGGCAAACTCATCGATAGATAATAGTGCACAAGTAACATCTGCAACCCATCCTGATCGAGTAGATGAACCATCTGAAGAAAACGCTACCGTCAACGCTCCATTATCAGGGTTTGTTGCAGAGAAGGAATCTCCAACCGACAATATGCTTGTTTCTACTGAAGGTTGATCACCAGCCCCGCTTTCTTCACCACATAATGTCTGGGCTAAAACAGGCGACAAAGTATCTGGTCCATCATAGATGGTTAGGAAATCGTAACATCCATCTTGATTGCCGTTACCCCCCGGTGTAGATTCAATATTGACATGGGTAAATGTAATAGTTACACCTTCTCCTGGGTTTTCAGGCAGGATAGTAACCACTCTCGATTCATTATTAAAATAATTTCCATTAACACCACCTGTATCAATAAATTGATCTTCACAGGTAAGGAGTGGAAGTCCAGTACTAAAATAAATAATAGCTGTAGCTGAAATACCATCGGTATCACAGTCGGAAATAATATAAGCATCATAGTCTAGATTCTCCATTAAACCTGTAAACGCAACAGTATCAGTTCCAAATGGGACTATCTCTGTTCCTATAGGCGGATCGACATCAGGGATGTCACCTGCTAAAAACACAGTAACTATATAGCCATTACTCGCATTAGATGCATCATCCCAAACTAATTCTACAGAACTATCTGTGATTTCTGTTGCCATAAAGTTAGTTGGTGGAATACAATTTGGTGGAAGACCACAGGTAATATCTGCATCCCATCCTGCACTTGGCACAAATCCAGGACCTATATTAGACATGAAAGTAAATATCAATGAACCATCTGTTGCTACAGAAATATATGATTTCGGAGTTCCTCCTGTTGGAATTTCAGGAACTAATTGTAGTACGCCATCACCAACATCAACTGTTAAAACATCGACCGTTGGAAAACCTTCTACAATAATAGAAGTAGCTACAAAAACAAAGTTAGCCGTCACTACATCTCCCACATTATCGGGTAAAATTGTAATAGTATAATTTTCACCTAGCAAATAATCTTCATCAACACCACCTGTATCATAGAACTTGTCTCCACAAACTGGTATTAAAGCAGACGTGAGGAAAGAAGATGTATTACGAACTGAAAGCTCTCCACCGCCACAGTCTGCAGTAATATAGACATCATATATGCTATTGCCAATAAGGCCAGTAGCTGTTGTGGAAGTTACTCCTGCAGTTACATTTTCTGTATATAAAGCAGTAGCTGTGTCTGGATTTGCACCAGCATCGAATACCCATACTATAAAGCCAGCAGCAGCCAAACCTGGATCATCCCAGCTTATGGTAGCTTGGTCAGCCATGATATTTGAATAGGAAATATTCGTGACTGCTAGGCAGCCAGCTATGTATGTGCATTCTCCATCCATTGTAAAGACTCCATCCTCTATGGTATTTGATTGCCACCCATCACCTGTGTTGAAGTTGAATGATATGAATTCTCCAATTGGGTTTAGAGTTGTTGTTTCTATTCCTCCAATCGAAGCATTTACATTGGTTACGAATTCTACCCAATAAGTAACAGCTTCCGTACCTGTACCATTAAAAATAACTGGTGCTGGTAAGTCAAGAACTACTTCATGAAAATCGAAATTGAAATTGGTTCCTATGATTTCTTGAGAAGTAGGCACTAAATTGTCAATAGTGGCACCTATTTGAGCACCAGGAAATCCATTGTCATTCTCATAAAATAGGATGTCAATCGATGCGAAACCTCCCTGAGAAATCAAGTTTGCAGTGATGCTATTTAAGGTAAAGCTGGTTGTGTTTAAATCTAGAATAAAATCATTGGCTATTTTTTGAATATCTTCTAGAATGAAAGTTGCGCTTTCAAGATTATTATTAACTTGCTCTTGACCACAAGGGACTTGTCCAAATGACAAACTGCTTACCAATAAAGCTAGGGTACTAAATAATAAAGTAAATTTTTTCATAATTTTCAGATTAAGAATTAAATCGTAATGACATTTTAAAAATCATAGGTTTAAGCGCTATATTAAAATCATCGTAACACTATATAGAGTTCTGTTATATGTGTTCATGTAATAAAAAAGCCATCTTAATAATTAAGGTGGCTTTTTCTGTTATTAACTAAAAAGTATTTTGATTAGTTCTTAAAAATTTTATAGGTGGCAGTTTTACCATTTGCAGAAACTTGCATTAAATAACTCCCAGTTACTAGATTAGCAATATTTATTTCAGAGGTAGTTGCATTGACACTTTGATCAATAACTTTTTGACCTAAAATAGTATATATAGATACCCTTTCAATGTTATTTAGAGAGCTTAAGTGAACAACATTACTTGTTGGATTTGGATAGTAACTAAATCCTTCAATAGTACTGTCACTGACATCCAATAATACACAAGATACATCTAAACTGAAGTTCCCTGAGTTAATACCATATCCTTCAATCATAATGTAATATGTAGAAGTACCATTAGAATCAAAAGATAATTCAGATTGTAATCCACAAGAGTCATCATTTTCAAATAGTTGAGAACCATCACAAGCATCAAATACTCTTAAGGTAGAATCAAAATCAGTACCACCATCACAAAGTGATAAAGTTACCGTTTCAGTATCTCCTGTACCAGTAAATGAATACCATACATCTGGAGCTTCATTGGAGCCTGAATCTGTGGCATTAATAGTATCACCAACAACTACATCTCCACAAGCAATAGCAATAGCATCAACACAAAGATCGTTTTCTGGAGCAGAAGTTTCACAGGTAATGTCTAAAAAATAAAGCAGATCTCCCCCAACATATGTCGTAAACCCTGATGCATTGGCAGGTATTGTATCTCCAAATGGAAGAGAATCATAATACACATCTTTGTCATTGTTAGCATCTGGGTCATAGTTACTATGACTACCCATGGTTTCATAAACAGCCATTATCCAATAATCCCCTGGCACTAATGGTGTAGCTGTTACAGGAAGAGTTACTATACCACCGGCCACTGTAGTAACACCAGAACTAATGATAAGGGAATTAGGAACACCAGCATTGTCATTATAAACTGCCATTTGTACATTAGCCCCTGTACCATTACCAACTAAATTGATAGAATTTAAAACCCCTGGTTCTAAAAGTGTAAAACTTACACCTAATAGATAGTTTGGTGAGAAACTAGTAGACGCCCAATTTGGACCAGTTTCATTTCCAATGTTACACCCACTTTCTAAAACTCCTAAGTTGCTTTCAACTCTTTGAGAATTAATCTGTGTAAAATCATTTCGCTCTATTTGATTATCTGCATTTAAATTAGGAATCTGAGGAATTTCCGATTGCTTTTGGTCTTGACTAAATGCAATTCCAAAAGTAAATAATGCAATAAAAAACAATGTAATTTTTTTCATAAAATATAAGGTGTTCATAAAAAGTTATAATAATTTAAAAGGCAAAATACTTTTAAATTATTAGTAATCAGGGCTTGAGGAAAATAAATATGGTTGAATATATATATCTAAACACCTTTTACATATATAGCGTCATTTACTATTAGTTTTTGTGACCAGAAGAAAAATATGTCATGGTTTTTATACTAAAAAATTACTTGAGTACAATTAATCAATTATAAAAACCTTTCTTTTTTGTTAGGAGCAAATGCAAAAGATCATTCTAAAGAGATGGTGATTTTTAATGAGTATAGAGTAGGGTTTGCAACTTAATTATTAAAATCTAATTTGGGTTGTACAAAATCCGTTAGTAATAGTATGTTTATGTAATCTAACGGCTGTCTTAGAAACAGGTCTATCTAAAACACTAAAACTTATAACGTAAATGATTTATTAGAATTGTAACACTGCACTAGCGAGATCTAATTCAGTGATTTAATATAAAAGGAAGGTGTTATACCTGTATAGTTTTTAAAAGCACTATTAAAAGATGATTTTGATCCAAAACCTACTGAAGAAGCAATAGATTCAATAGTTAAATTATTATTTTCTGGATTGGAAAGCATTAATCTGGCATCTTTAATTCGGTACTCATTTATAAATTGACAAAAATTACATTTGAGTTCCTCATTAATAACTTGGGAAACATAAGATCTACTTGAATTTAGTTTTTTTGAAAGAATATTTATAGTAAAATTTTTATTTAAATAAGGCTTCTCATCATCTATAAATTGAAAAATAGATTCTAAGAGTTCTTGCTTTTGCAGACTTGAAAGTAGCGATTCTGCGTATTTTTCGGTTTTCAGAATTAATTCTGTTTCATTTGTTTTTTGAGATTCTTTTTGTTTTGCAGCAACAGTTTTATTTTTTCTTTCGGAGTTTGCAATTTCAAGGTTTTTCTCTACAAGAATTTTATAGGCTTTGTTTTTACTTCTCATTTGCATAAACACAAAGAATAGAAGTGGCATCACAATAATAAAAATAATAGTTAAAATAAACAGCCCTTTTTCTTGGTTATTGATTTTTAAGCTTTTAGCCTCTTGGTTTACTTCTAATAACTTTATTTTTTGAGAACTTAATACCAATTGATCTTCTTTTTTTTCAGACTCGTATTGTATGTTGAGTTCCGATATAAATTGTTGTTGTTTCTGGTTTGCAATAGAATCTTTATAAATATTATAAAGTTTGTAATGATTTAAGGCTTTCTGGTATTCTCTTTTTTTTAAAAAAGTTTGATATAAATTGCTGTTATAGTTGAGCTGAGCTACTCGCATATCATTTTTTTTATGATAATCGAAAGCTTTTTCAAAATAGTCAATTGCTTCATCAAAATGACCTTGCTCTAGTTTTGCTCCACCAATATTTATTAAAACAGTAGGGATGTATTCTTTTGCATTTAACTCGATATATAAATCCAGTGATTTGTTAAAATAAATTAAGCATTGCTCCCAATTCTTTGATCTGTAATAAGGCAATGAGAGGTTATTATATGTTTGCGCAAGCCCTAATTTATTATTGGTGATTTTTCGAAGCGCAAGAGATTTTTTAGAATAAGTAATGGATAATTCATTTTCGTTTTTATAAAAATACGTCAATGCAATGCCATTCATTGCGTTACTTATACCCAATGTATCCTCTGTTTTTTCGTAATATTTTAAATTTTCAAAATACTTCTTTAGGGATATATCATAGTTTTTTTGAGATAAATTTATGTCTCCAACAGCTTTTCTACTTTCTGCAATTTTATCTAATTTATTGTTAGATTCTGCTAAGGTTAAAGATTTAAATGCATATTTAGCTCCAATATCATATTCGTGTTTGATCTGATGAATTTTTACAAGATTTAAATATAAAGTATACAAGCTATCTGTTTTTTTTGTTTGTTGATAGCTCTTTATGCTTTTTTCAAAATAAAATTGAGCCAAGTTAAACTCTTTTGCTTTATTGTGAATTTCACCAATTAGTAAAAATAATTTGGCCTTTTCTGCTATGTTTGAAGCCTCTAAAACTCTTTGTTCAGCTTGTGTGTAAACCTTTTTTGCAGAATCAATATCATCTAGTTGATAATAATGATATAATAATTGGTTATAACAGGTTAGTATTAAATTTTGGTTAGCTAATTTTTTAGCTTTTTTTAATGCATCAAAACCATATGCCAAAGAAATCGAATCATTTTTAGTGAATTGTGTTTTGCTTTTGTCCAGCAAATAAATAATATTCAGAGAATCTTGTGTTTTTGCTAGTTTACTAAACCCTAAACTATTGGGATCTTGCCCATAACAGGAATAAGTAAATAATCCAAAAAGGAGCAAAAAAGATAAATAGTTATTGAAACACGATAAATTCATAAGCATGTTGAGAAAACGTAACTGCTTTACACAAGTGTAATGATACAAACTTAAAATAACCAAAGCACTACAATGCCTATAAGTAATTGATTATTCAGGTTTACTTCTGAAAATTATTTCAGATTTCCAGATTGATGTTTACTTACAAATAATAGCGCTAACTCGCACAAATGCCCGTATTTTTGACTCTAACAACAATAGAAAACTAAATATGATATGAAACACTTGCAGCTATTTTAGTGCTTTTTCAAGAAATAGGGTCAAAAAATGATAATAAAATAGCAATTATATCCAATAGCGATAACTTTTATCCTTGAAGTAAACATTACTAAAAGTCTTTTTTTATGCAGTAAATACAAGTTTACAATGGGTTTAGCAGTGTGTTGGTTGTTAAACAGTTTATAATATAGATGTAAAGTACCTGCAAATACTCTTTACTGATTTTGTTAATACATCAACACAAGATTGATTAATTTGAAAATGAACGAAAATTGCCTAAAAATGGAATAAATGCCCATTTTTTTAAACAAATTCAATAAAAATGACTCAAAAACCTCTAAAAATGGGTAAATTTAAAAATTCTAATAATTACCGCCTAATAATAAAATCATCAAGATTTGGATGAACATCCAAAATCTGTACGCTGCTTAGCAGAATA
>JASJIW010000014.1:0-14287 GCA_037624665.1 Flavobacteriales bacterium | reverse complement strand
AAACTTGAAAAGAAAATCAGAACAACAACTATCACAATGGTTCGGAAAAGCAGGGAGTTATTATTATAATATCTCTAGAGGAATAGACAATAGAATTGTAAATCCGAATAGAATTAGAAAATCTTTAGGAGCTGAACGCACATATGAAACTGACATTACCACCAATGAAGAAATGGTTGAAAATATCAATCAGGTTGCGGACATTTTAATAAAACGGATTGAAAAAGCTGGCGGAGCAGGAAAATCACTAACATTAAAAGTGAAGTACAGTGATTTTAAACAAATAACGCGAAGTAAAACAAGGCAAGATGTTTTAACCGATCAGCAAATTAGAAGTATTGCGCTTGATTTGTTAAAAGTGATTCCTGATATAGACAAAGGGATACGACTTGTCGGATTGCAAACCGCCAATTTCACCCAAGAAAACAAAGATGTTTTCTTGGAGCAATTGGAATTTGAGTTTTAAGCTACTTTAAAAACCTTTTATGTCTAACAACAATATCTTTTGTTATTTGTTTTAAGACATCTCCTGCTTGTAAAATAAGCGACTCATCAGCTGGAAAAGGTAGAGGATCTCCACCTAACTTAGTTCTTGTAGCAGATTTTAAAGCGTTTAAATTTCCATGAGCAATTGCATAATGGTGTTCAAACTTGGTATCAGAAGTGATTGGCTCACTTTTTAATACTTTGTTCGTGTAATTATCTAAATAGTCAATAGTTCCAGAAATACGAGCCGTTTTGAATTGATGAATCTCTTTAACGCCGCATCTAATCGTTTTGTGTCTGATCACTTTAATATCATTACCCAAAGTATCTTTCTGCACGTTTCCATTCGCATCTAACAAATAATCAAAACCATCTTCCACTTCTTTGGTTTCTGAATAGTTGTTTTCTTTTACTTCTTCTGGAGATACATCAATCAATTTTAAATTTAAAAAGATAGAGTAATGGTAAATCTTGTTTGTGTCAACGCGTGTGTCATATGTTTTCCAAACATCATTTAACGCGTCCATGTTAATTCTTTGAATCTCTTGTATTAATCTGGCTGGAGCAACAACCTGAGAATTATCTACAATTTTAAAGTAGACATTAGTTGTTCCTAAAAATTTAGCTTCAGCCAATTTATCATCTACATCCTTATAGTTTTTCTCGTAGGTTTTTACTTCTAAAAACCTGCTGTGAGCTTTTCTTGAGTCAAATCTATTGTCAATTGCTAAAAGTTGAACTCCTTTTGCATAAGCATATTCAGCAGCTTTGGCTTTAGTATTGTTAATTTCTGGCGTATAGTTTACTTCGGTAAATTCAATCCCAACAGGAGGTAAAGAGATGGCTAAGTTTTGTCTTTTATCCAGTTTTAAATAAGTGCGATAGATGGTTCCCCAAAGGGCAGGATCACCTTTCTTTTTTAGGCGAAGAATAGCGTCATTATCCCTATTATTAGCCATGTTATACGCATCATTAAAAACCCATACTTCATCATCATTTTTACTCGGATTTCTTTTTATTTTTTTTGCAGATTTCTGTAAAGCAGCATCATAATTCCCTCTTTCCAGTTGTTTGCTTGATGATTTACATCCAACAAATAGGAATGTAATTATTAAAAATGATAGAACTGTTCTCATAATAGTATGTTTTGTGCTTTAAAACCAAACACTGAGCCAAAAGTATAAAATATAGTTGTTTAATATAAAATTCTTACCCCTAAATTAAAAGTTTTTCCAGCTCCGGTATCTTTACCAATAATAAAAGCAGTGTAAGAAGTTTCTAATTCAACACCATTTGCTAATTGATATTTTAGCCCTAAACCCTCTTGCAAGAAATAGGATGAAATACCTTCACTCCCCAATGATGGCCAAAATTGGTTTTGAAGATAAATAGTAAACTTTTTTGAAGGAAAGTAACTAATAAATAAATCAACCGGGGTTGCAATTCCTGTATTTTCATCTTCAAGGTTTTTATCTATGCTTACCCATGTTGAAAGTTGAGTGAAGGCTTGAAATTTTGAACTTATTTTTATGTCATATAATAATTTAGAAATCCATAAATGTCGGTTATTATCTAAAAACGGGCGATCTAATTTTTCACTTTGAGGATCAGAAATAACACTGAGTAAAAGACCACTTTGCACACTTAGATTTTCCCATTTTCGTATCGGATTAAATTTAATTTTAAATCCAGCCAAGTTAATTCCTGAGCGAGATTGACTAGAATTTGTAAATGCCAACACATTAGTAGGGCTTGAGGTTGTTGTCCCGTTTGATACGGCTCTATACCAAACCTCCCCACCTAAAGTTACCTTGGATGAAACGCCATAGTTGTATTCTATTATTGATGTGAAAAAATTACTTCTTCCACCAGCATCCAATTTTTCTGCTGCGGCATTAAAGAATTGTGATTGAGTATATAGACTATTAAAAAGTTTAAATTCTGTTTGCCCTTTGTTGATTAAAAGAGAGGGCGTATAATCTTGCACATTTTTATTTACAGACTTTTTTTGACCACTAACACCGCTTGTTAACAACATCATTAAAAGGACAAGAAGTACTAATATTTTATTCATAGCTTTATAAGTGTATAGTGGCAAAGTAAAGCAATTCTTTTTGAACGAGTATGTCAGTTCTCTGACAACAAAATTGAATCACTCTACTTTTATTTGCAACATAAAACAAGTATAACATGGAACACATTGTTATTATCGGAAATGGTGTATCGGGAATTACAACGGCTCGTCATATCAGAAAATTAAGTGATAAAAAAATCACTGTTATTTCTGCTGAAACGGATCATTTTTTTTCTAGAACTGCACTCATGTATATTTATATGGGGCACATGAAATTCGAAAACACCAAGCCTTATGAAGATTGGTTTTGGGAAAAGAATAGAATTGATTTGTTAAGAGCTTATGTTCAAAAAATAAATACAGCCGAGAAAACGTTAACATTAGACAATGGTTCTGATTTAGGGTATGACAAATTGGTTTTGGCAGTTGGCTCTAAACCAAATAAATTTCGTTGGCCAGGTCAAGATTTAGATGCAGTTCAAGGATTGTATTCGTATCAAGACTTAGAATCTATGGAGAAATATTCTCCTACTACTGATAGAGCAATTATTGTTGGAGGTGGTTTGATAGGGGTGGAAATGGCTGAAATGTTTCTATCTAGAGGAATCTCTGTTACATTTTTAGTGCGAGAAAATAGGTTTTGGGGAGGAGTGCTTCCAAAAAAAGAAGGTGAATTAATATCAAGACACATAAAAAAACACCATGTAGATTTACGATTTGAAACGGAATTAAAAGAAATACTTTCTGACGAAAAGGGAAGAGCAAGAGCTGTAATAACTAAAGGTGGAGAAGAGATTGAATGCCAGTTTGTTGGTTTGACAGCAGGTGTTAGTCCGAATACTGCTTTTATGAAAGAAAGTAATGTAAAAACCAATAGAGGTATTTTGGTAAATGAGTTTTTAGAAACCAATATTCCAGATATTTATGCTGCTGGAGATTGTGCTGAGTTTAATCAACACCCAACTGGAAGAAAGAATTTGGAGCAAGTTTGGTATACAGGAAGAATGATGGGGGAGACTTTGGCTCAAACAATTTGTGATAATAAAACTGCTTATCGCCCAGGAATGTGGTTTAATTCTGCTAAGTTTTTTGATGTTGAATATCAAACTTACGGGCGGGTGTTTGCAGAACTACAAGATGGAGAGGCTGATTTTTATTGGGAACATAAAAGTGGAGAAATTTGTTTGCATTTGGTTTTTGATAAGGCCTCTAATAAATTATTAGGCATCAATACTTTCGGAATAAGAATGAGACACGAAGTTTGTGAGCGATGGATTGATGGAGGAGAAACAATGGATTATATTATGCAGCACTTAAAGGATGCGAACTTCGATCCAGAGTTTTATAGACAATACGAAAATGAGATTGTTGCTCAATACAATAAAGAAAATGGAATAACACTTTCGGCTAAGAAAAGGGATTGGAAACGAATATTCAATAAAAACTAAACAATGAAACTGATTAAAAATATAGGATTAATTCTTTGTTTCGCTGGGTTTTCATTTTTTATTGGAAGCATTTTTGTTGGTGAATACAATGTTACTCCATCAAAATTCGAAGAGTGGATAAATAACAGAAACGTAAAAAGTGAAATTTTTATAAAAGCAGCTAAAGAGGAGGTCGTTGGAAAATCATTTAATTCTATTCAGCTTTCTTCTAAATTAATTGAATTAGCTGAAAAGTCGAGTAAGACACATCAAAATAATATTCAACTATGGCACACAGAAGGTGGGCAAGAGGATCGTATTAATGAAGAATGGGGTAAAGTAATTTGGACAAGTTGGAGTTCGACTCATAAAGATTTTACGTATCCATTATTGCAAGCTACAGTTAGCAGTCCTTTTAAAAATAACCAATGGTTAGCGTTTTTTTTAACTTTTGGATTGGCAATTATTGGAGGGTTACTTTATATCATTCCTGATTTTATTTTACTGGGGCCAGCAGGAATAAAAAACAATAAACTGTTCCAATATTCTGCAACAACAAGAGGTTTTTGGGGAATTGTAACGGCAGTTTTCTTTATCACATTTTATTTTTTACTTTACTTTTTCCCTGACCTTATTGTTAATCCAATTTTAACAACTAATAAAATGAGCCTGTCATTAAGTGGTAATCCTGCAAGCCAATGGTTTATGTATGGGTTAATTTACTGTTCGGTAATGACTGTTTTTGCGGTAAAAATGTATGTAAAATACCGCCACAACTTATACCAAGTAATTAGGACAACGGTAGTTTTATTTTTTCAGATAGCTTTTGCATTTTTAATACCAGAGTTACTAGTTCGGTTTAATCAGCCTTGGTATGACTTTAAAAATGCTTGGCCACTTAATTATACGTTCTTTTTTGAATGGAATATAGATACACTTATGAATAGTGGCCATTTAGGAATGTTTATGTTGGTTTGGGGAATTGTGCTTACGATAATTGTTATCCCGGTAATGGTCTATTTTTTAGGAAAAAGATGGTACTGTAGCTGGGTTTGTGGCTGTGGAGGATTGGCAGAAACCTTAGGAGATCCATATAGACATCTATCTAATAAAACCTTAAAAGTGTGGAAGTTTGAGCGCTACATCATTCACTTAGTATTAATTTTTGCGGTTGTAATGACAGGAGCAACATTATATTCATATTTCTCGGGAGCTACTTCAATTTTTGGGATTGATACGTATAGCATTCAAAGTTGGTATGGCTTCTGGATAGGTTCTATATTTGCAGGAGTAATAGGGACTGGATTCTACCCAATTTTAGGAAACAGAGCTTGGTGTAGATTTGGTTGTCCGTTGGCAGCTTATTTAGGTTTGGTTCAACGATTTAAATCACGTTTTAGAATTACCACAAATGGAGGACAATGTATTTCGTGCGGTAACTGTTCTACGCATTGTGAGATGGGGATTGATGTAAGAGCTTATGCGCAAATAGGACAAAACATAGTCCGCTCTTCTTGTGTTGGGTGTGGAGTTTGTGCCGCAGTTTGCCCTAGAGGAGTTTTAAAGTTAGAAAATGCTCCAGAAGATGGAAGAATTATAGAGAATCCAATCCTAATAGGAAAAGAAAAGATTAGTCTTAAATGAAAAGAATAATAGTAATAATACTGTTTTTTTGTTCTACCATTTTGTTCGGTCAAGATGTTAAAGTAGAAAACGAATATTATCCAAATAAAGTGATCAAAAAGGAGCTAACTTCCCAAGAAGGAAATACAAAATCGTACCTTAAAAACTTTTATGATAATGGTCAATTAAAAAGCCAAGGGTGGTTGCTGAATAATAAAAAAGATTTGTATTGGATTTATTACTTTGAAGATGGGAGTATAAAGTCTGAAGGAAAATATACTCAAGAAAATAAAAATGGATTTTGGAAAAATTATTATCAAAACGGGAAATTAAAATCCGAAGGGCATTATAATAAAAGTATTAAAACAGATTGGTGGGTTTTTTACAATACACAAGGAGACAAAACAAATGAAGGACATTATTCTGGAGAGGTAAAGAATGGGTTTCATCATCTTTATGAAGATGGAAAACCCAAATATACTGGGCACTTTGTAGATGATATTAAGAAGGGTACATGGGTTACCTTAAATAAAAAAGGTGATTTTATAGCAATAGAAGAGTATGGAGAGTAAGCCAATTATTGATGTTATAATACCAGCCTTTAATGAAGAGAATTCTGTAGGAAATGTAGTTCGCGATATACCTAAGGATTTGGTTAGAGAAATTATTGTTGTCAATAATAACTCAACAGATGACACTGCTACAAATGCAAAAAATGCAGGAGCAACAGTTTTAACAGAGCCAATTATGGGTTATGGTAATGCTTGTTTAAAAGGAATGGCACATGTTGCTAAGAAAGATAATAAACCAGACATTATCGTTTTCTTAGATGCTGATTATTCTGATTATCCAGAAGAAATAGTTGAGGTGATAGCCCCAATAATGAACCAAAATATGGACATGGTTATTGGTTCAAGAGCATTAGGAAATTTAGAAAAAGGATCAATGACTCCACAACAAATTTTTGGGAATTGGTTGGCAACATTTTTATTAAAGCTATTTTATGGGGTTAGTTACACTGACTTAGGCCCTTTTAGAGCTATAAAATATAGTAGTTTGGTTGCACTTGGCATGAAGGATAAAACCTATGGTTGGACTGTTGAAATGCAGGTAAAGTCAGCAAAACAAAAAATGAAAACCTGTGAAGTTCCAGTTAATTATAGAGTAAGGATTGGTTTCTCAAAAGTATCGGGAACGGTTAAAGGAACAATAGGAGCAGGTTATAAAATTATTACTACCATTTTTAAATATTTATAATGGTATTTTCGAAAAAGATTAATTAATGGAACTTATACTCATCATTATATACGGCTTAACACTCTCTTTTATTTTTTTGTACAGTTTGGTACAAACTACTTTAGTGATTAATTATCTCCGTAAAGGAAAAAAAAATGACACGGTAGAAGAACTTTTAGAAAAAGATTTACCAATAGTAACAGTCCAACTTCCCTTGTACAATGAGCTTTATGTCGTAGAACGATTAATAGACTCTATTACTAAATTTGATTATCCTAAAGACAAATTAGAAATACAAATTTTAGATGATTCTACAGATGAAACGGTTGATATTGTAGCTAGAAAAGTAGCAGAATATAAAGCTCAAGGCTTTAATATTTATCAGCATCGTAGAGAAATACGGACAGGTTATAAAGCTGGAGCACTAAAGGAAGGAATGGACATTTGTAAAGGTGACTTTATAGCCATTTTTGATGCCGATTTTTTGCCTAGAGCAGATTTTTTAAAGAAAACAGTGCCTTATTTTAAGAATGAAAAAATAGGTGTTGTACAAACAAAATGGGAGCATTTAAATAAACGCTACTCTTTATTAACCCGTTTACAGGCGTTTGGGTTAGATGCTCATTTTACGGTAGAACAAACAGGAAGAAATTCAGGAAAACATTTCATTAATTTTAATGGAACTGCTGGGATTTGGAGAAAGGCCTGTATTGATGATGCAGGAGGCTGGGAAGCAGACACGCTTACCGAAGATTTAGATTTAAGTTACCGTGCTCAATTAAAAGGTTGGGAGTTTAAGTATTTAGAAAAATTAGGCTCTCCTGCAGAATTGCCCGCAGCAATGAATGCCTTAAAAAATCAACAATTTAGGTGGACAAAAGGTGCAGCAGAATGTACTCGGAAGAACTTATTAAAAGTGCTGAAATCTACAAACTTTCCGCTAAATACTAAGGTACATGCGATCTTCCATTTAATGAATAGCGCTATCTTTATTTGTATTGTTTTGCTATCTGTATTAAGTCTTCCGATGCTAATGATTAAAAATAATTTTGTTGAATATAGCATTCTTTTCAAGCTAGGAGGCTTCTTTATTTTAAGTGTACTATTCTTGAGTATTTATTATTTCGTTGCCCTTTCAAGTGCGTATGAAAATAAGCTTAAGGCCTTGTTCCATTTTATCTTTTTGTTCCCTTTGTTTTTATCTGTTTCTATGGGGCTCTCATTGCATAATGCATTAGCAGTAATAGAAGGATATATGGGTAAAAAGTCTCCTTTTATTAGAACTCCAAAGTTTAATATTATAGAGAATAAAGACGTTTGGAAAAAGAACAAATACTTAGTAAGTAGTGTTAGCTTTTTAACGGTGTTAGAGTTTGTAATGACTATCTATTTTGGCTTCGGAATTTATGCTGCATTTTATTATGACGACTTTGTGTTAATCCCGTTTCATATTATGTTGTTTTTAGGGTTTGGATATGTAACTTTTTACTCCATAAAACACTCTAGTTCATAATGCAGCTTAATTGTTAGGTAAGAAGATTTCCCGTCGGTGCTATTTTCAGGATGAAAGTTGGTTTCCCCAACATAAAATTAACAGTTCTTAATTTTTTCTTCAATTTTGGTAGTAGAGTACCCCGCAACAAATTGGATAACATTTACAGCTCCTCCATTTTGCTTTACCACATCAGAACCAACTATGTATCGTCCGTCTAAAGCATCAGTACAAGTTTCATCGTAATCGCCTCCTTTGATTAATACATCTGGTTTAATTTCAGTTATCATCTCCAATGGCGTATCCGCATCAAAAATAATTACAGCATCTACAAATTCCATAGCAGCAATAATTAATCCTCTAGAGGCTTCATCTTGTAAGGGTCTGCTAACGCCTTTGCCCAATCGTTTTACAGAAGCATCTGCATTTACCGCAACAATTAGTTGGTTTCCAAAATCAGCTGTTTGAGCTAAATACTCAATATGCCCTCTGTGTAAAAGATCAAAAACACCATTGGTAAATACTATACTTTGATTGTTGGCTTTCCACGTTTTGATAAGTGCTAATAATTGAGCTTTGTCAACTACCTTATTCTTTACAGTATCAAACTTGGTGCTCATTCGGTTGTTTGTTTTTTATTGGTAAATGGTAAAACAAATAGTGATACCAATCCTGCCAGAATAGTAAATAATGTTAATGCCGACCAAGCCAACATACTAAAAGATCCAGCATTTTCTATTGCATACAACTCTCCTAAAAGTGTGGCTACCATAAACGGATATAGGCCTAAACCTCCTGGCGAAGCAGAAATAGCAACTGCTCCTACTACAAAAGCAGCAAATACAGCATTCATACTCAAATTTGCTGTTTCTGGTAATGCAAAAGAGCATGCCCAAATCATACCAACATAACATCCCCAAATAAACAACGTATGTCCAATGTAAGCTGTTCGTTGCTTCAGTTTAAAAATAGTTTTAACACCCTCTAAAACTCCTTTAATTAATCCGATTACCTTTTCCTTTAAGATTGTTATTTTCAAAATTGCAATAGTCCCTACAAGTACTATTCCAGCAACTACAAAATAAATCCATACAGGTAAACTTGTATCCGTTTTTCCAGAATTACGAATATCATTAAAAGCCGCTAAATCCTTTTGTAAATAAAGTGTAATGCCAAGCACAAGACCTAACATTACAACATCAATAATTCGTTCAACAATTATTGTCCCAAACACCTTATCAAACTTAGCATTTTTCTGAAATTTAGCATAATACCCAGCCCTAGCAACTTCACCAGAACGCGGGATAGTTAGGTTGAGCAAATACCCAATCATAACACTGTGATACATTTTCCAAAAATTGGGTTTATGCCCTAATGGTTCCAACATATATTTCCATCGATAAGCCCTACTCATGTGGCTTAATAACATAATAATTAAACCATAAAAAAGGTAGATGTAATCTGCTTTTACAAACGCTTCTTTTAAGCTATCTAATTCTTCATTAGACATGTTTGAGATAAAAAACCAGGTTAAATAAACACCTATCCCAAGAGGGATAATAATTTTTAGAATATTTAATAAGGTCTTTTTCAAATCAAAATTTAGATTGGATGCAAAATTAGTTAATAATTGTCATATTGTCTATTAAGCGAACCCCGCCAACATTTATTGCAGTAAAGGCAATGTATTTCTCAGCACTCTCCCATTCTGTTATGGGCTGTAGAGTGGTTTCTTCAGCAATTTCAAAATACTCTATTTCAAAATTATCGTAGCAACTCATCTCTGATAAAAAATGATTTTTTAATTCTAAAACAGGAAGATTCTTATGCTCACAAACATATTTAAGTGTTCGACTTATTAAGCTTGCCTGTTCTTTTTCTGTGTCAGATAAACGCTCATTTCTAGAGCTCATAGCCAAGCCATTCACTTCTCTAAAAATTTGACAGCCGACTACTTTTACTGGCGAGTTTATTTGCTTTACTAGCACCTTAATCACAGCCAATTGCTGGTAATCTTTCTCTCCAAAATAAGCACGCGTAGGTGTTAATATTTCAAAAAAACGTTCAACAACAATCGCTACTCCATTGAAATGTCCTGGGCGGTGTTCTGCCTCCATCACTTCAGAAAGTGTTTCAAAATAAAATTCTTTTTCTACTTTTTCTGGATACATTTCCTCAACACTTGGAATGAAAACTACATCACAATTAGCAGCTTTTAATCTTTTCAAATCAGCCGCTGTATTCCTCGGATACTTAAGCAAGTCTTCCTTTTTATTAAACTGTTTAGGGTTTACAAAAATGCTACAAATGGTTAAGTCATTTTCTTTTTTTGAAATCTCAACTAATGAAATATGCGCCTGATGCAAAGCTCCCATTGTCGCTACAAATCCAACACTCTTAGAAGGGTGTTCAAAAAGGTAGTCTTTTATTTCTTTTACAGTATAAAATACCAGCATAATAATATAAACAATATATTTTCCACAAAATAAATGATTTATTTACAGATACTGTCCGTTAAATACTGTTAATACGCGACAGAAACTTGATAAATCGCTTAAAATACAGTATTTTTGCAACTAAATTAAAGGCTGGATTATGAAAAAGAAGAAAATTTTATTTATTTCCCAAGAAATCACACCATACCTAGAAGAGAACGAGTTAGGAAGATTTGGAAGGTATTTGCCTCAAGGAATTCAAGAGGACGGAAAAGAAATAAGAACATTTATGCCGAAATTTGGATGTATAAATGAAAGAAGAAATCAGTTACACGAAGTAATTCGTTTATCTGGTATGAACTTAATCATAAACGACAATGACCATCCCTTACTTATAAAAGTTGGATCAATTCAAGCTGCAAGAATGCAGGTTTATTTTATTGATAGTGAAGACTTTTTTCAGAGAAAAGCTGTTTTCCATGACAAAAAAACTGGAGAAGAGTTCGAAGATAATGATGAAAGAGCAATTTTCTTTGTAAGAGGAGTTTTAGAAACTGTAAAAAAATTAGGATGGGTTCCAGACATCATTCACTGTCACGGTTGGATGACTAGTTTAGTTCCACTTTACATAAAAACTTCATTTAAGAAAGAACCTGTATTCGAAAATTCAAAAGTAATTTTCTCTTTATACAATAATGATTTTGACAAGCCGCTAAACAATGACTTTAACAAAAAAGCATTGATGGATGATATTTCTGATGAAGCCATTGCAGATTATTCAGACACTTCATTTGTTGGCTTAAATAAAGCTGCAATGAATGCTTCTGATGCAATTATAATGGCAAGCGAAACAATCAATCCAGAATTGGAGAAGCACTTTAACGAAAGTACTAAGCCTAAATTGGGTTACCACTCTCCAGAGGATTACATCGCTGCTTATTCTAGTTTCTATGATGAAATTTTAGAAGAGACAGAAGTATTACAAGCTTAAAATAATTAACAGAAAAATGGGTTCAACTTTATTAATGAGGAAAGTATTTCTTCTTTCCACAGTCTTTTTGGTTTCAATATTGCTTTCATGTAAAAAAGACGGAAAATTATCTCCCGATTTTGATAATGGGAATTTGTCAATTATATTTACTGATACTTTTTCAATAGAAAGTACTACCATTGAAGATGCTCCAGGTCGAACAGATTTAGCGATTCGACACCTTTTAGGAGTATATAACGACCCTATTTTTGGTATTAAATCATCTTCTATTTATACCAATGTTGGAATATCTGGAGAAACAAATTTTGGATTTAACTCTACAATTGATTCTTTAGTTTTAGAACTAGGTTTTGTTGATTTTTACGGAAACAACACCTCTTCTTTTAATGTAAATGTATTTGAATTAGCTAGTCCGTTAAGCAGCACAACAACTTATTTTTCTAATACATATTCTCCTGTTCAAAACACCTTGCTAGGGAGTGTATCATATACCCCAGGAGCATCAGATTCAACATTAAGAGTGGTAATAGTTGATCCAACATTACTAAGTAATATTCAAGGCACTCAACAATATGCAGATAATAGTGCATTTAATACTGTTCTTAAAGGACTTTACATCGTGAGTTCGGACACTGCGGGAGGAATCCCCGTAATTGCTCAAGGCGCTGGTGCAATTGCGTCTTTCGATTTAAGCTCTTCTTTATCCAAACTTATTGTTCATTATACAGATAGCTCCTCAACATCTTTACAGGAAAATTTAATACTTAACAATGATGTAAAAAGTTATGCTCGATTTATAAATGACTATACTTCTACAGACATAGAGAAGCATTTAACAAATGCTGCTTCAAGAGACGTAAACCTTACGTATGTTTCTGCAATGAATGGCGTAAGATCTAAAATAGAAATTCCGAACATCAAAGAATTAGCTAAAGAGGGCAATATTTCTATTAATAAAGCCGAAATCACTTTTACTTTAGCAACAGGAACTGATGCCAGTCCTGATGAAATTCTTTCCTCAATATTTTTAACAGGAATTGACGAAAATGGAACATCTATCATTCTCCCTGATGATCCTTTATTTGAAGGGCTAGACCATTATGGCGGAACATACAATGCCACAACTAAATCATTTACATACAACATTACCAAACATATCCACCAATTAGTTACGGGTACAGGTACAGATTATGGAATGTTCTTAGTCGCTAATGGCTCTGTTACTTCGGCAAATAGAATTGTATTGAACTCGGGAAACAGTGCTGTATCTAAAATTAGACTTGAAATAACTTACTCAAAACTTTAAAATATGTGTGGAATTGTTGCTTACGTTGGAAACAAACAAGCTTACCCTATTTTAATAAAAGGGTTAAAACGACTAGAGTATAGAGGATATGACAGTTCTGGAGTTGCTCTTATTAACGACAAAAAACTTAATTTATATAAAAAACAAGGGAAAGTTGTTGAGCTAGAAAAATTTACTGAAGGTAAAGATGTTACAAGTACTATTGGTATTGGACATACTCGCTGGGCAACACATGGTCAACCAAATGACAGAAATGCTCACCCACATTTTTCAAAATCTAAAAACTTAGCAATTATCCATAATGGTATAATTGAAAACTACGCTAGCTTAAAAAAAGAATTAATTCAGCGGGGGCATGAGTTTTATAGCGACACAGATACGGAAGTTCTAATTCATTTAATTGAAGATATTCAATACGTTGCTAAAGTCGAACTATTAGAGGCTGTAAGAATAGCACTTAATGAGGTTGTTGGAGCTTATGCTATTGTTATTATATCCAAAGAACATCCTGATTTAATGATTGCTGCTAAAAAAAGTAGCCCGCTAGTAATTGGTGTTGGAAAAGAGGAAGATTTTTATATTGCTTCTGATGCTACACCAATAGTTGAGTACACTAAACAGGTGGTATATCTTGAAGATGAACAAATTGCTGTCTTAAAGAAAGGAGAACAACTAAGATTAATTGATATTAAGAATCAAGAAATCACACCATACATACAAAAATTAGAGCTTCAATTAGAAACAATTGAAAAAGGCGGATACGAGCACTTTATGCTTAAGGAGATATACGAGCAGCCCATTTCTATCAAAAATAGTATGAGAGGCAGAATAAACGTAGATAAAGGAATTATTTCTTTAGGTGGAATTAGAGATTATGAGCAAAAAATAATGAATGCAAATCGCATTATTATTGTTGCCTGTGGTACATCATGGCATGCGGGATTAGTTGGAGAATATTTATTTGAAGATCTAACTAGAATTCCTGATGAAGTTGAATATGCTTCAGAATTTAGATATAGAAACCCTATTGTTAATGAAAACGATGTTGTAATTGCCATTTCTCAGTCTGGAGAAACTGCAGATACGCTTGCGGCTATTAAATTGGCCAAAGAAAAAGGCGCTACAATCATAGGGATTTGTAATGTTGTTGGTTCTACTATTTCTAGAGAAACGCATTGTGGTTCTTATACCCATGCTGGTCCAGAAATTGGTGTAGC
>JASJIW010000013.1:0-40160 GCA_037624665.1 Flavobacteriales bacterium | reverse complement strand
CAATATGGTATGGATGTAAAAAATATGAGTACAAATGTATCCCGCTTAAATGATTCAATGCCAGAATGATTAATCTACATTATTTTCCTGTATCGCATTTTGACAAGTTGGTGAGTTAGTGCCATAATTTTTTCCATTTCTTTTTAAATACCATATTAGCAAGTTGCATCCTTTCTTTGGGCGCTTATCCTACTAATTATTTATTTAGTCGTTATAAATAGTTATTTAATCGAAATAATTACTATCTTTACCTAAACTTAAAACGAAAAGCACAAAACCAACACTAGCGTTACTAACAATAAAATAAATAATATGAAATCAACAATTAAAGTCTGTTAAAGTTAATGGCGTTTGGAAGATTCAAGATTTTAAAACAAACTAAGGTGTGAAATGAGGCGGGTGACACATACAAGTTCGTTATGGGCAAGTTTAAAAAAACAACACAACGAAATAACACATAAACAGTGACTAAAACCAACAAAGTGAGACCCTAATATTTTTATGGCTATTTCCCGATACAAAACTTACTAAAGATGTTATCCAACAAATCATCCGTTGTAATATCTCCTGTAATTAAGCCCAATTGATATAAGGCTTGTCGGATATCCATGGCTAAGAAATCGCCAGTAATGTTTAGATCCAAGCCTTCCAATACTTTTGCTAACGATTCGTTGGCTTTTGTTAAGGCTTCATAATGTCTCGCATTAGTTACTACTACATCATTATTTAAAGCCCCCGATTGTACAAAATCAAATAAGCGTATTTCAATCGCTTTTACATTCTCCTTTTCTTTAGCAGAAACAAAAATAGTGTTCTCTACCCCTTCAAATTTGGCTTCAATTATTGCTTTCGAAGCTGCTTTATCAACTTTATTGGCTACAATAATTAAACGTTTGTTCTTCCCTTCTACTCGGTCTTTAATTTTTTGTATATCTGCAAGTAATTGTTCTCTATAAATTTCTGAAGCATCTACTAACAACAAAACAATAGATGCTTGATCTAACTTTTGAAACGTTTTTTCAATTCCTAATGATTCAATGGTATCGGTTGTTTCCCGAATTCCTGCAGTATCAATAAAACGGAAACTTACTCCATTTAAAATCATCTCATCCTCAATTATATCTCTGGTAGTACCAGCAATATCAGAAACGATAGCTCTTTCCTCATTTAATAAGGCATTGAGCAAGGTAGATTTCCCTACATTGGGTTCTCCAACAATAGCTACTGGAACTCCCGTTTTAATTACATTTCCGTAATCAAAAGAGTTAATTAGTTTAGACAGTACGTTGTTTAATTTAGAAACCAATTCTTTTAAATCATCTCTGTCTGCAAACTCTACATCTTCTTCTCCAAAATCTAACTCCAATTCTATTAACGAAGCAAAATGGATCAGTTGTTCTCTTAATTTTTGAATTTCCGTACTAAATCCTCCACGCATCTGGCTCATTGCCAATTCATGCGAAGTCTCAGAATTTGAAGCAATAACATCCGCTACTGCTTCGGCTTGTGATAAATCTAACTTTCCGTTTAAAAATGCTCTTAAGGTAAATTCTCCTGGTCCTGCAGATTCTGCTCCATTCGTAATAAGTAATTGTATTACTTGCTGCTGTATATAGGGTGAACCATGGGTAGAAATTTCTACTGAATTTTCTCCAGTAAAGGATTTCTTGCCTTTAAAAACAGTTAATAAAACTTCATCAATTATTTTATCGTTTGCTCTAATGGTTCCAAAGTGTGCCGTATGCGTTTCTAATTGAGTAAGGTCTTTTCCAAAAAAAACTTTGTTACAAATATTAATAGCATCCTCTCCTGATAAACGGATAACGGCTATGGCTCCAATTCCTGGAGCGGTTGCTAATGCACAAATTGTTGATGATGAGTATTGAGACATAGCTGCAAAGATACATACAGAAAGTGTCAGTTCGAGTGAAATTCTGCAAGAACTTTGTAAAGCTTTTACTGAGCTTGATGAAGTGAGAACTTACTCTTTCTTAAAATCATTTTATTCTCGATATATTCCTATAAAACATAGGAACACTCATGCCTCTTACACCTTTCTTGACGTAATGCAATGGAGATCAGAAAACTAGAGTTAAGAGCTACTCATCATGTATTATTTTGCAGAATAATTTACTTACGATTTATCAGAACAATAAAATAGATTCTACGCAGTGTTCTAGATAGATTCACAGTCGATCTGATAATGACAATGATTTTATCTACTCATTCAAATCCCAATTATACTCCTTGTAAGAAATTGTAGCTTTAGGATTGAGCATTATTTTAGTTCTATTGTATTTGCCAACAAACTTTATAACGCCACCTCCTGCTGCAAAATCAACCTTATACCAATCAAAAATTTGGCTAATCACCAATTTGTTTGGCCCTACTTCATTTCTAGCTCTATCATTAATCCAAGCGTAACATTGCTGATCCAATTGAGCTGATAATTTTGCCGGTAAAAAGGCTGCGTTTAACATTTTAGGACAAGAAACTGCGGCACAATTTAATGCAGCATGAATTCTAGGATCTTTAAAACGTGGCCTAACTATTTGATTTTCTATTTGATTTAAAGAGTATACTTTACCTCCCGATTTTACAAATTTCTTATCCCAGGGCTTACCACCATTTAATTTGGTAATACTTGCTGTTGGATAGTTTGATACAATTAAATAAACCGTTGATGCATTATACAAGTTAATCCAGTAGGCTAACTTTTCATTTTCACTCCAATCTGCTTTAGGTGGTGTGGTGTTTAAATGTGACAAATAAAGGGTTAATTGGCTTAATTCAGCTTTCATTCCTTTATAGTTTACTTTTCCTTTAGGTGTAACATTTAATTGAGTTAGGATGTTCCAAATATCATGACTTGCTTTAACAATTGCTTCAACTTTTTGTTTTTTTACTGTTACAACAACAGCCTCTTTCTCTGATATAACTGCTTTAGCCTCTTCTTTTTTAGGAGCTGCTGCAATTACTTTAACTACTGAAGTTTCTAACGCTTCCTTCACTATAATAATTGTTTCTTTAATTTCTGTTATTCCTCTTGCAGGAACAACTTCACTATCCATTACTACTTCTACTGGGGAAGTAGTAATTATTGGATAATTACCTGAAACACTATTTTCAGCATTACTTCCGCAAGCCATTAATAAGATTGCCAATGTTATTCCGAGTCCAAATTTTACCATAATAGTTAATTTTATATTTCTGTATAGTTAAATACAAAAACAATTTCATTTTGTTTGATTCTACATTTTGCACAATGATAGACATGCGCAAATTTATATGCTGCTCCTATATCGAAAATCGAACCATTCTCCTCAATTTCAAAAATTCGATCGCAATCCAACTTCCCGTTGAGTGCAAATCGTTGAATCCTGTATTTCTTATTTGCTGAAGTTTTTTCTATACTCAACCAAACACCAGCACCCTGTCCCAATAACCATTGAGAGTCGGTTGGGATTGTCCCTAGTCTTTCTGGTGGATGTATAGTTCCAATATGCTTCTCCATAACTATGTCGAATCTATTACTAGATTACTTACCATTACTTTAATTTCTTCTCTTCTCCTGGTTTTAAAAATTCTCTTAAACCAAAATAATTTACTTTTCTTCATCGTTATTACATCATTATCAACCTCATAATAATGGGAACAATCGTTTAATACTTTATTGTTTGACCGAGGTGTTGAAGATAAAGTGTAAGGAAAAATTACTATCAGTTTAGTTAGCCAGTTACTTGTAGAAGTTAACACTGTTTGTGCTACCAAACGAGAACACGTTGTTCCTCCAAACTCAAAAGGGCCATAATAAATGGCTTCTCGTTTTTGCGTCCGCATCACTTTATTAAGCGCCTTATCATAATCGATATTTTTAACAATAGCTGCAGTTAACCTACCATCACCATGGCAAGCTTTATTGCGATATCTTTCTATTAAAATTTCTTCTAAATTGGTAATAAATCCATCTTGAATGATAGCCTTGTGCTTCATCTCAATATCAGGGTTGGTTAATTTACTCCTTACCCTACCATATTTTATTGGGGTGTTATATCTTCCAAAATCAAAATATTGAATATCACCCGTGTGGTTATCGATTAAGAGAAATGCAGCATGGCCAGCACTATATTTACCCTCTTTTATTGCACCAATCCAACGCATAGGTTCATCATACCATTTGCCCTCGCACACAACTTTTGTGTCAGGCCATGCTAATACTATTATGGTTCCTATGTTATTCATTAAATTACATCTTCAAATTTAAAGAAATAATAAGTTCAAATTACGTCAGGTTAATGACAGAAGAAAATTTATGCTGTTATTTTTACCAAATACTGGCTATGCTCATCTTCAAAAATTAGCTCCGTTTTTAAATCAAGTGTAGCTGCAATTTCTTTTAGCTTCTTAAAATCAACAAATAACCAACTAAATTTATCGGTTATCAAATCTTTGTATTGCATCTGGTAAGTTACTTCTCCGTAATAAGATCTATTTAAATCTACCCAAACAGAACCATCTTCTTCTTCAAACATATATTTTATGTCTGAAGAATCTAACAGTATTTGTCCATTTGTATTTAAGAGTGATTTTGCTTTTTTAAGAAATACTGAAAGCCCATCTAGGTCTCCAGACAAACCTAAACCATTCATTAAAAAAAGTAAGGTGTCATACTGTTCTTGTAAATCAAAAAAATTGATACACTCAGCATTAACACCTCTTTTATTAATAACTTCAACTGCTCCTTTAGAAATATCTATGGCTGTAACATCAATACCTTTTTCTTTAAGGATGATGCTATGACAACCACTTCCCGCACCAACATCTAAGGTTTTACCTTGGCAATATGTTAATGCAATATTTTCTAATTCAGGAAGTTCTTTTTCTGATCGAAATAAATAAGGAATTCCAATAATATCATCTTCAGAAATAGAAGATTTAACAGTTATATCAACTGAATACTTATCATTATAATAATCCAATAAAGCAGTTCCTAAAACGTCATTACTCATGCTTAAAGATGAATTTTCTCACCTTTGTCATCAATAAAGTTATACTCTAATAAACCGTAAGATGTTGTTACGAAAATTTCAATTGTCTTATTGTATTTCTTTTGCCAATCTTTTCGCAAAGAAGCAGAATTTAAAAATGACCCTCCTGTTTTCTTATTGATAAAAGCCTCAACGTAAGGATGCACATTGATTCTTACATTTTTGTTTTTATTTTGCTTGGCTAAGTATCGAAGATTTCCTTCAATTTCATCTACCAATAAAATAGTAGAATGAACTTCTCCATCACCTTTACAACAAGGACACTTTTCAGCAGTTTTAATATCCATTTCTGGTCTGACACGCTGACGAGTTATCTGAATCAATCCGAATTTACTTGGAGGCAATACATTATGTTTGGCTCTATCGTCTTTCATAAACTCTTTCATTTTTTCAAATAAAAGTTTACGATTAGCAGCTTCTTTTAAATCAATAAAATCAACAACAACAATACCTCCCATATCTCTTAAGCGCAACTGACGAGCTACCTCTTCTGCCGCTTCAAGATTTACTTCCAACGCATTTTGTTCTTGTGTTTTATCCTTCTTCTTTCCTCTCTTCCCACTATTTACATCAATAACATGTAATGCTTCAGTGTGCTCAATAATTAAGTAAACACCAGTTTTTAGTGTTACATTCTTACCGAAAGAAGTTTTAATTTGCTTTTCAATTCCGAAATTTTCAAAAATAGAAACATTACCAACAAAGTGTTTTACAATATCTTCCTTATCTGGTGCAATTTCTTGTAAATAAAGTTTCAACTCATTATATAAATCTTCATCATCTACATGAATATTGCTGAAGTCTTTATTTAAAATATCTCTTAAAATAGAAGACGTTCTATTCAACTCACCTAGTACTTTTTTAGGTGCATGTGCATTCTTAAGTTCATCATAACATTGTTTCCAACGATCTGTTAAACTAGTCATGTCACTATGCAAGTCTGCAACCTTTTTATCTTTAGCTACTGTTCTAACAATAACACCAAAGCCTTTAGGTTTAATACTTTCAATTAACCTTCGTAATCTATCTTTTTCCGCAGAATTTTTAATTTTCTGAGATACAGATACTTTATCCGAAAACGGAACCAATACCAGATACCTTCCTGCTAAAGAAATCTCCGAACTTAATCGAGGACCCTTTGTAGAAATAGGTTCTTTGGATATTTGTACAAGAATATTTTGATTAGACTTTATGGTCTGCTCAATTTTACCCGTTTTTTCAATTTCAGGCTCTAATTTAAAATCTAAATCAGGTCTGTTAAAATTACCTCCAGAAACACCTCTTGTGTACTTCGAAAATGATTTAAAATTTGGTCCTAAATCAAGGTAATGCAAAAACGCATCTTTCTCATAGCCTACGTTAACAAACGCAGCATTAAGTCCTGGCATGATCTTACGAACCTTACCAAGGTAAATATCTCCTACTGAGAAGTTATTATTGCTTTTCTCCTTGTGTAACTCTACAAGTTTACCACTCTTGAGTATGGCAATAGTAACTTCATTTTGAGAAGAATTAATAATAAGTTCTACACTCATTCTAAAGTTTTTTAACTAAACAAAAACCCCCCATATTAAGCTACAGAGTGAAGGTGCATGTATGTAAATAGAAAGCGAAAAATGATAACAGCTATGATTTGAAAGTATAGCTGTTAACATTCAAAGAAAATTACTTTTTCTTCTTGTGTCTGTTTTTTCTCAATCTCTTTTTACGCTTATGCGTAGCCATTTTAGATCTTTTCTTTTTTTTACCGCTTGGCATAACTTCTAGATTTATATTTTAATAATATTTTTTTAATTTCTTTTTTCTCTCATTTCACATTCTTCTTAACCTTCTCAACAAATGATTTTGAAGGTTTAAAAGATGGAATATTGTGTGCAGGAATAATAATAGTAGTATTCTTCGATATGTTTCTCCCTGTCTTTTGTGCTCTTTTCTTAACCACAAAACTACCAAAACCTCTCAAATAAACGTTCTGCCCTTCCTCTAAAGATTTTCTTACAGTTTTCATAAACTCTTCTACAGTAGTTTGAACCGCTAACTTTTCAATACCTGTCTTTGTTGAAATCTTATTTACTATATCTGCCTTCGTCATTATAAAATACCTTTTTAACTATTTATATTTAGGGGTTGCAAATATACTAGTTTTAATCAATAGAATGTGAAAGATTTAATAATTTTAACCAAATATTTTAATACTATCGACCAACTTAATGTTTATGGGGTTTTCTGAAGAAATAACTGACTGGTACCAAGAGAATAAACGCGATTTACCATGGCGAAAAACAACAGATCCATATCAAATTTGGATTTCGGAAATCATTTTACAACAAACACGTGTCGACCAAGGCTTAGATTACTTTAATAAATTTATCGAAAACTACCCTACAATTGACCTTTTAGCGAAAGCATCTGAAAAAGAAATCTTAAACCATTGGCAAGGATTAGGTTATTATTCTAGAGCAAGAAACTTGCATTTTACAGCCAAATTAATTGTAAATGAATATAATGGCGTTTTTCCTACCGAATACAAAGATGTTCTCAACTTAAAAGGAGTTGGAGAATATACCGCTGCAGCAATTACTTCTTTTGCATACGGACTCTCCTATCCTGTTATAGATGGAAACGTTTACCGCGTATTATCTCGTGTATTTGGCATTGAACTTTCAATTGATTCAACTGAAGGTAAAAAAACATTCAAAAAATTAGCCGAAGAATTACTAGACACTAAAAATCCATCAGATTACAATCAGGCAATTATGGAGTTTGGCGCATTACAATGCACGCCAAAAAAACCAGCTTGCGAAAATTGTCCTTTACGTTTATCTTGTTATGCGTTAAAAAATGAGTTGATAGGTGAATTGCCAAAAAAAGAAAAAAAAATAAAACAACGCAGTCGCTTCTTTAATTATATAGTTGTAATAGATAATGACGCTATTTATTTAAAAGAAAGAACATCCAAAGATATTTGGATTGGATTGTATGATTTCCCATTAATTGAATCAGAAAAACAACTTAACACTTTTAGTACTATAATTGATTTATATAAAGATTCAGGGCTAGAACTACAAAAAAAATCTCCTGAATTTAAGCACCTTTTAAGTCATCAAAAAATTTACGCTACATTTTGGTTGGTTACAGCTAAAAAAACAACTAAATTTGACTCAAATCACACTAAAATTTCATTGAAAGAGATTAAAAACTACCCTATTCCTAAATTGATAGAGAATTATCTGCAAACAATTCTATAAATTCATATATTTGATATTATTATTATTTAAATACATATGGCAGGAATTAACAAAGTAATTTTAGTAGGAAATCTAGGTAAAGACCCTGAGGTTAGATATTTAGAAGGTGGAACTGCAGTAGCAAATTTTCCAATTGCAACATCTGAAACCTTTAAGGATAGAACCTCTGGAGATAAAAAAACCAATACGGAATGGCACAATATTGTTGCCTGGAGAGGGTTGGCTGAAATTGCTGAGAAATACCTAAAAAAAGGTTCTCAAATTTATTTAGAAGGTAAACTAAGAACAAGACAGTGGCAAGATAAAGATGGAAACAACCGTTACACTTCTGAAATAGTTGCAGACAACTTGCAAATGTTGGGCAGAAAAGATGACAGTTCTAATCCTGTAACAATGGCACCTACAAATGTGACAACAAACGCATCTGTAAAAGAAACGCCTACGGCTCCTTCAGAAATTGACAAGTCGACTAACGAAGTTGAGGATTTACCTTTTTAATTCACTTTTAATTTAAACATTGGACCCCGACCCCTTATTCTCATTAATTTTATTAGCTGGTTTACTTAAACCTTTTTCTTTAGAAATATTAATATCGATTTTAGCGTTATTATTTCTCTTATTGTTTTCAGCGCTTATTTCAGGATCTGAAGTTGCTTTTTTCTCTTTAAATCCTAATGAAAAAGATGAATTAAATAATTCAGATTCTAAAGAACATTTAAGAGTTAGTCAACTATTAGCTTATCCAAAAAAACTTTTAGCTACCATTTTAATTTCTAACAATTTTATTAATGTTGCGATTATTATTCTGTCGACATACACCATTAATAACTTGTTTAATTTTAATGACATTGACTTGTGGTTAGCATTTTTAATACAAGTAGCCGGAATTACGTTTATACTGCTCCTCTTTGGTGAAGTTATTCCCAAAGTTTATGCGACTAAACATGCTTTAGCACTTGCTAAAAAGATGTCTGGTCCTATTGCATTTTTAAAATCTTTTTTTAAACCAATCAGTTCATTTTTAATTTATTCTACTGGGATAATTGATAAAAAAGTAAAGAAAAAAGGATTAAATGTTTCGGTCGAAGAGCTTTCGGAAGCTCTTGATTTAACAGAAGATATTCCTGAAAACAATGATGAACACCGTATATTAAAAGGTATCGTTAAATTTGGAGAAACTAGTGTTAAACAAGTAATGAAAGCTAGAGTTGATGTTATTTCTCTTGAGAAAAACACCGGTTTTAAAGAGGTTATTGAAACAATTTTAGAATGTGGTCATTCTAGAATTCCTGTTTATGAGGAATCATTCGATCAAATTATTGGTTTACTTTATATAAAAGACCTTTTACCTCACATCCAAAATGCAGATAATTTTAATTGGAACAACTTAGTTAGAGATCCTTTCTTTGTTCCTGAAAACAAAAAATTAGATGATTTATTAAAAGAATTTCAAGAATTAAAAATTCACTTGGCCATCGTTGTTGATGAGTATGGAGGAACTTCTGGAATAATTACGCTGGAAGATGTAATGGAAGAAATTGTTGGAGAAATAAGTGATGAGTTTGATACGGACGATATCGTATTCTCTAAACTAGATGAAAATACCTATGTTTTTGAAGGAAAAACAGGCTTAAATGATTTATTTAAAATTATCGAATTAGAAGATGAAACTGTATTTGATGAAGTAAGAAAAGAAGCTGATACTTTAGCTGGATTAATTATTGAAATTGCGGGCAGGATACCATTGAGAAATCAAGAAATAAATCACCAACACTTTTCTTTTATTATTGAATCTGCCGACAAACGTAGAGTTAAACGTGTTAAAATGTTAATTGGAGAGAGTCAAGAAAATAATCAGGAGCATGAAGACCGAAGTTAGAAGTCTCAATACTGTTCTTTAATGAAAAAGTATCCTCCGGCAAAAGGACATAAAAAATAATAAAATGAAAAGAATATTTTTTACAATACTAAGTTCAATACTCCTTATTGGTTGTGGTGGAGATTCTTCCACCCCAAAACCAGCTGGTTATTTTCGAATAGATTTACCTGCAAAAGAATATCAAACCTTAGACAAAGATTGTCCTTTTGTTTTTGATTACCCTACGTATTCTATTACTAAACAAAACAAAAACAATCCTGACCAACCCTGTTGGTTTGATGTTGTTTTTACCAACTTAAATGCAAGCATTTATTTAAGCTACAAACCCGTTGATAATAATTTAAACCAGTATATAGAAGAATCTAGAATGTTAGCCTTTAAACATACTGTTAAAGCGTTTGACATTGAACAGCAAGTGATTAGTTACCCTGAAAAAAATGTTTACGGTTTAATTTATAGTATTGAAGGAAATGCTGCTTCTGCGTATCAATTTCATTTAACAGATAGTAACAATCATTTTTTGAGAGGCTCATTATACTTTAACAATATACCTAACCAAGACTCTATACAGCCTGTTTTAGACTTTGTGAAAGAAGACATCACTCACATTTTTGAAACGTTTGAGTGGAAGTGAAGCATCTAATTGAAAACAAATACTCCTATTCAAAAGATTCCACACTATTTTGTTTCGTAGATAAAATCGATTTTATATTACAACTTAAATGGTTTTAAATCCACTAACTAAAAGCTCCTGAATCAAGTTCAGAATGATATTATTGTGTGAGGGCATGTCAAAAATACGATCCGAGTATCTTTTTGACTTTATTTTTTGTTTTTTTCATCAAAGGAAAAGAACGTTAAAGAAAGATTCCACGCTTCATTTTCTACCATTTAAAAGATTCCCAGTAAACTGAGAATGACAATACTCAGAATGACAATTTAGTTTACACCTTTCTAAAACTGCTCAGTGCATAAACTACAGTTCCTAATAAGAAAAATGCACCTACCTGGTGTGTTACTCCTAACCAAACTGGCACAGCGTAAAGCAAAGTAAAAACACCTAGCATGAACTGTACAAAAATAATTACTAATAATGCTATTAAAGAATTTGTCTGAATTTTATTCATCTCAAATTTCGAGCTTTTCAACAAGAGAAACAATACTAAACCAACAACAATATGAGCTAATGTACGGTGAACAAACTGAACACCGCCTATTCCATCAATAAAATTAATCCAAAACGGTTCTATTGCTGTAACCGATTCTGCAATCCAACTATCTCCCATTTTAGGATAAGTGTTCATTACAAACCCAGCATTTAATCCTGCTACAAAAGCACCATAAATAATCTGTATTACAGTAGCTACAAACAACACCATAATCCATTTCCGCATAAAAGGAACATTAGGCCTTTCTTCATCTTTATAGATTAAACTTAATGCTACCCAAAAGGTGTAAGCAAAAGTTAAAAAGGCAGCTATTAAATGCGCTGCTAATCGATAGTGGCTTACATCAGGATTGTCAATCAATCCACTCTTTACCATCCACCAACCCAAAAAACCTTGGAAAGCACCCATAAACAAAATAACAATACTTTGTCTGGATAGCTTTCCTGTAATTTTTTTAGTAAGCAAAAAATAAACAAAAGGAATAATAAAAACCAATCCTACAATTCTTCCAATTAATCGGTGAAGGTATTCCCAAAAGAAAATTGACTTAAACTCTTCTAGTGTGAACATAAAATTGACTTCCCGGTATTCTGGAAATTGTTTGTATTGATTAAATGTTTCAAGCCAATCTTGCTCACTTAAAGGCGGAATCATTCCCATAAAAAGTTTCCAATCCACCATCGATAAACCTGATTCTGTTAACCGAGTAATTCCTCCAATTACAACCATTAAAAAGATTAATGCGCAGCCAGTTAATAACCAAATGATAACCGATTTATGAGAATTATTTTTTAGCATTTTTTAGTTTCAAAAAAAGCGTTAACCAATGGTTAGCACTCTAAATTATTAATTTCTTTTAGAGTTGGTTTAACAACAAAGTAAACAAGTTTGGAATTTCAAAGCTCGGTAAACTCACTTGGACTAGAGATTCATTCTCTTGCGTAACTTCTCCATCTGAACCCTCTGTAGTTTGAGTTCCAGTAGCTTCTTTTTCTTTCCAAGTAGATAACACATACTGACCATCAGCAATAGTTGCAATTTTAGCTTTTATTGCTTCCACTGAAGTTTTTGAAGGGTCAAACTCAAAGTGTGCTTTTTCATCTTCATAATTTACATCAGAAGCAATTACTCCATCAATATCAGCTACTTCTTTTTCAATAGTTGCTGCACAACCCATTGCGCAAACCATACCTTCAACAGCGTAATCAACTTCTTTAATTTCGTTTGAAGCTACTTCAGTTCCATCCGAATTTTCATCATTCTGATTTTCGTTTCCTCCACATGCAATAAAACTTGAAGCAATTGCAATTAAAATAAATGTTCTGTTAAATAATTTCATAATGATTAGGTTTTATAAATTTCTGAATCGTTTATTACTTTCTTTAAATCTTCAAGTGATGTTTTGGTCTCATCAAACTCAACTAAAACGTCATTAGGCAAACTAGCAATAGAAGATTGAACTCCGTCAACAGCATTAACTAAACGCTCAACAGCAGCAGTACATCGACCACAACTCATACCTTCTACTTTTAATTCTTTTTTAAACATACCACAAAATTAAGAATTAATTGAATAGAATTGTTGTTACTTTTGTCGCAAAATTATAGATTTGAATTTTTTTGATTTAAATAAAAAAAGTTGGCAATGGATTATTCTACTCTTCCTTGCCTTTACTTGGGGTAGCTCATTCATATTAATGAAAAGAGGATTAGAAGTGTATTCTTACATCGAAGTTGCTGCGCTCAGAATGAGCATATCTTTTCTGTGTTTGACTCCTTTTGTCGTTAAATATTTTAAAACTATTGAGAGAAAGTACTGGAAATATTTGGCAATTGTCGGTATTTTCGGAAGCGGAATACCTGCATTTCTTTTTACTAAAGCTCAAACAGGATTAAGCAGCTCTTTAACGGGAATGTTAAATTCTTTAGTCCCTCTTTTCACCTTATTAATAGGCATGATAATCTTTAAAATAAAATTTAAAGCAAATCGTTTTATTGGTGCTTTTATCGGGTTAATTGGCGCTATAGGTTTAATCACTTCTAACGGAATTGACCTTAACAACTCTAACCTCTCCTATACTTTTTATGTGGTAGCTGCAACCATTTGTTATGCAATTAGTGTAAACATAATTAATACTTATTTAAAAGAAATAAGCGCTTTAAAAATAACAGCCATCAGTTTTATTTTTATAGGCCCACCTGTTTTAATCTATTTATTTTCTACCAATTTTGTAACTACAACCGTAAATAATGAAGCTGCAGCAATTGCCTTATTCTATATTGCAATACTTTCGATTTTCGGGACTGTTGTTTCTGTTATATTATTCAATATGCTGATAAAAAAAACTTCTGGTGTTTTTGCGACAAGTGTAACTTATTTAATTCCTATTATTGCTATTTCCTGGGGGGTTTTAGATGGTGAAAGCGTCAATTATATACAAATAATTAGCATTATCATTATCTTAATTGGAATCTATTTTATCAATAAGTTTAAATAAAAAATAAACTCCATCTAATTCTCTATTAAAATTAGGATTATTTATACCTTTGTGAAATATTTGAAAATCGATTAAATGCCATTATCAACTAAGTATATTTTTGTTACTGGAGGAGTAACATCCTCACTAGGAAAAGGAATTATAGGAGCATCTCTTGCAAAACTTCTACAAGCTAGAGGATACTCAGTTACAATTCAAAAATTAGACCCCTACATTAATGTAGATCCAGGCACGTTAAACCCTTACGAACATGGGGAATGTTTTGTAACAGACGATGGTGCTGAAACTGATTTAGACTTAGGACATTACGAGCGTTTTTTAAATGTTTCAACTTCGCAAGCAAACAATGTTACTACTGGCAGAATTTATCAGCATGTAATTAATAAGGAACGTGAAGGCACTTACTTAGGAAAAACGGTACAAGTCATTCCTCACATTACAGATGAAATTAAACGTAGAATTAAATTATTGGGTAATACCGGTAAATATGATATCGTAATTACTGAAATTGGTGGTACTGTTGGAGATATCGAATCACTTCCCTATGTTGAAGCTGTTCGTCAATTGAAATGGGAACCTAATTTTGATTGTATCGTTTTACACCTAACATTAGTTCCTTATCTAGCTGCTTCTGGTGAGTTAAAAACAAAACCAACGCAACATTCAGTTAAACAATTATTAGAATCTGGAGTTCAACCAGATATTTTAGCATTAAGAACGGAGCATAAATTAACCGAAGGTGTTAAAGAAAAAGTAGCATTATTTTGTAATATAGCTCCAGAAGCAGTTATTCAAGCGATTGATGCTGACTCCATATATGATGTTCCAAACTTAATGAAGGCTGAAGGATTGGATACAATTGTATTGGACAAGTTATCTCTTCCTCATAAAGAAGAACCTACTTTAACGGTATGGAACGAAGTTCTAAATAAAATTAAAAATCCTAAACACCAAACGACAATTGGTTTAGTTGGAAAATATATTGAGCTTAAAGATTCTTACAAATCAATTTCTGAAGCATTAATTCATGCTGGAGCTCAAAATGATACTAAGGTTAATATTGAATGGATACATTCTGAAACGATTAACAATGATAACGCTGCTGAAAAATTTGCCAACTTAGATGGTATTTTAGTCGCACCAGGTTTTGGGGAAAGAGGAATTGAAGGTAAAATTTCTACCATAAAATTTGCTAGAGAAAATAACATTCCATTTTTCGGAATCTGTTTAGGAATGCAAGCTGCAGTAATCGAATTTGCTAGAAATATATTAAACCACACGGATGCTCACTCAACTGAGATGGAAGCAAAAACGACCAACCCTGTTATTTATTTAATGGAAGAACAACGTGATATTACTGAAAAAGGTGGTACCATGCGTTTAGGAACTTATCCTTGTAGCATTCTTGAAAAATCAAATGCTTTTGATGCTTATGCTGAAACAGATATATCAGAAAGACACAGACATCGTTATGAATTTAACAATGACTATAAAGCTGAATTTGAAGCTGCAGGAATGAAAGCAACAGGAATTAATCCTGAAAATAATCTAGTTGAAATTGTTGAAATCGAAAATCATCCGTGGTTTGTTGGGGCTCAATTTCATCCAGAATACAAAAGTACTGTTATTAACCCTCACCCACTTTTTGTTAATTTTGTTAAAGCCAGTACTATAGTTACTCAACAAAAATTACAAGCCGTAAACAACTAAAAACAACCTTAACTTTTAGATTATAGAATATAATGAGTAAAAAAGGATTTGATAAGAACTCAATAGTAGGATTAGTATTAATTGGAGCAATACTTTTAGTAACGACATACTTCACACAACCTTCGGCAGAAGAACTTAAAGCGAAAGCAGAACAAGAAAAACAAGCTGAAGCTAAACAAGAACAAGTTGATCAAAATTTATCTGAAAATAAATTAGCTGAAAGCGAAAAAGAAGACTCTCCTGAAGATATTACTGTTTTAGACAGTGAAGAAACTCAAAAAATAGATTCTTTAAAAAGCTTAAAATCTTATGCTAAATATGGAAATTTTGCCAACAAGTCTACTGGTGAAAATGAAAATTTCATACTAGAAAATGAAAAAATTAAAGTAACCATTTCCAATCAAGGTGGTAGAGTTAGTACTGTTGAGTTAAAAGAATTTAACACGTATGATTCTTTACCATTAATGCTTTTCCACGAAGATTCTTCTAGGTTTAACATTGAATTAACTGTTAATGATGATGCAAACGGAACTAAAGTTGTTAATACTGAAAACTTATTTTTTGAAACTGAAAACAAATCATTTAAAGTAGAAGGAAAAAATAGTAAAAGCCTTTCTATGAAACTTTATTATGGTTCTAAGGATAAATATTTAGAATACAAATACACCTTAAAAGGAAACTCATATTTAGTTGATTTTGAACTAATATCTGTTGGATTTGATGATGTTGTTTCTAGAGGGTTTGACTACTATTTAAACTGGAATATGTTTACTCCAAATCAAGAAAAAACAATACCTAATCAACAACAAAAGAGTACCATCTATTATAAATATAATAATGGTGATATTGATTATATATTTGAAACAAAGTATGAAGGTGATGAGCTTATTTCTCCTGTTGATTGGATCATGTTTAAACAACAATATTTTAACACAACTTTAATTGCTACAGATGAGCCATTTGCTAAAGGTGCAGCATCAGAAGAACAAGGTCAATTTGACATTGAAACAATTGAATTGGCAGAAGATCAAACGAGTAATTATGTTCAGGGAATGTCAACCTATTTAACCATTCCTTATTTAGGAAAAAAAAATGAAACATTTGCTATGCAATACTACTTTGGTCCTAACAGACATGAAGATTTAGAAGCTGTAGCAGTTGGACTTGATCAAAGTTTAGATTATGGTTGGGGAATTTTCGGATGGGTAAATACTATTCTTATTCGTCCTGTATTTAACTTCTTAAATGGATTTGGAATCTCTATTGGTATAGTTATTTTACTGTTAACAATCATCATCAAATCTTTACTCTTCCCTATTACCTGGAAAACGTATTTAAGTAGTGCAAAAATGAAGGTATTAAAACCTGAAATTGAAGCCTTAAAGAAGAAGAATGGTTCTGATAAAATGAAGCAACAACAAGCGACAATGGCGCTATATCGAGAAACGGGTGTTAACCCAATGGCCGGTTGTATTCCAATGTTAATTCAAATGCCAATTTTGTTTGCTTTATTCAGGTTTTTCCCAGCAACATTTGATTTACGTCAGAAAAGCTTTTTATGGGCAGAAGATTTATCTACATACGATTCTATTTATGATTTAGGATTTAACATTCCAATGTATGGAGATCATATTAGTTTATTTACATTAATGATGGCTGTCTCTATGATTTTCTATACGAAAGCAAATAGTCAAATGACTCAAGGAATGGGTGGAGATGCTGGTGGAGCAATGGCAAGTCAAATGAAAATGATGACTTACCTAATGCCAATTATGATGTTATTTTTCTTTAACAGTTATGCTGCTGGTTTAAGTTTCTATTATTTAATTGCCAACGTAATTACAATAGCTCAACAATTTGTTATTAGAAAATGGATTGTAGATGAAGATAAGTTACATACTAAGATTCAAGCAAATAAAACAAAGAAGAAAAAGAAGAAAGGTGGTTTTGGTGCTAAACTTGAAAAGCGAATGAAAGACGCTCAAGAATTACAAGCTAAACGAAAAAAGAAATAAAATGAAATACATTTTAATACTACTTCTTACTTCCCTACTTTTCTCATGTAAAAATGCAGAAAAGACAACTGAGAACACTATTGTTACTAAAGTAAAACCTGTAATAACTAAACCAAGTAAAGTGCCAGTAGTTTTAAAAGAATCTCTTTTTTTAACTATGGAAAGAACTCCTTGTTTTGGCACATGCCCAAGTTATAAAATATTTATTTTTAATACAGGGAATGTAATATTTGAAGGGTATTCTAATACAAAATATATTGGAAAATTTAACACACAATTGACTAAAAAACAACTCAAAGAAATCCAACAAATGATGGATGAAATAGATATTACAGGAATGAGAGATGTTTATGACTCTGAGGTTACCGATTTTCCTTCAACTATATTATTTTTAGTCTCAAACAATAGACATAGAAAGAAAATTTTAGACCGAGTTGATGCTCCAGCTTCATTAAAACAATTTGAAAAATTAATTGACTTTTTAGTCCTTAATGATCAATTAATACAGTTACCTACCAATAAATAACCTTTAACATGACAATAGATATTAAAGAAGTAACATCAGCAAAACATCATAAAGATTTTGTGAATGTTCAATTTGATATTTATAAGGGAAACGATTATTGGGTTCCTCCTCTTAAAAAAGATGAGATAAAAGCTTTACAGCCAGAACATAATCCTGCATATAGATTTTGTACTGCAAAATTTTGGAATGCTTATAAAGATGGTAAATGTGTTGGTAGAATCGGAGGCATAATCAATAAGATGTATAACGAAAAAACGAACTCGAAAGTTGGTCGTTTTACAAGAACAGAATTTATTGATAATTATGAGGTTACTAAAGCATTATTTTCTACAGCTGAAAAATGGCTGAAAAGTCAAGGAATGACAGAGATTCAAGGCCCTCTTGGATTTACAAATCTTGATCATCAAGGAATGTTAGTAGAAGGATTTAATCACCTACCCTCTGCAGCATCTGAATATCATCACTCCTATTACAAAGAACACCTTATTAAATTAGGATACGAAAAAGAAATTGATTGGGTTGAATTCAGACTGTTCTTAGAAGGAATGCCCGAGAAAGCAAAACGAGGTGCACAAATCGTAAAAAAGAGAAGTGAATTATCTGTAAAAAGTTTTACCAATTCTAAAGAATTACAAGCTTATGGACCACAACTATTTGATATACTAAACGAAGCTTTTAAAGACTTATATAGTGTTGTTCATTTAGATGCCGAAATGATTAAATACTATATTGATAGATACTTAAGTTTATTGAATCCTGAATTTGTAAAGTTAGTATTTGATAAAGAAGAAAACCTTGTCGCATTTATAATAGGGTTACCATCTTTATCTACAGCATTGCAAAAAGCGAATGGAAGTTTATTTCCTTTTGGATGGTACCACTTAAATAAAGCGCTAAAAAAACCTAAGGTTATTGATTTAATGTTAACAGGAATATTGCCTAAATATCAAGCAAAAGGAGTTACAGCCGTTCTGTTTTATGAGTTACATGAAGTAATGGAAAAATACGGTGTTACTGAGATGGAAACTACAGGTATTTTTGAGACCAATCAAAAAGTTATACAAAACTGGAAAAATTACGAACACATACAACACAAACGTAAACGTTGTTGGAAAAAATCGTTATAATTTACACCCTAAATAAAAATTAATAAACTATGAAAAACATCATACTAGCAGTTGCAGTTCTTATCACTACGAGTGTAACATTTGCTCAAAACACAGACATTGCAAAAGTTAATCTTCCTAAAGAAAAAGCGATAAATGATACGCTTAAAAACAAAATTGATGGGCATTACTTTTTCGAGGTAATTACTGACAATGAAGCTACAGGAGTTAAAAATCAAAATAGAACAGGTACATGTTGGAGTTTCTCTTCACTTTCATTTTTCGAATCAGAAATAATGAGAATTGGAGGAAAAAAAGTAGAACTAGCACCAATGTACATTGTTAGAAACGCTTACTTAGGTAAAGCTGAAAACTATTTAAGAATGTATGGTAATTTCAATTTTGGTGCTGGTGGAGCATTTCATGATATTCCTTGGGTAATAGAACGATTTGGAATTGTTCCTACAAGTGCTTATAAAGGGTTAGAATATGGTGAAGAAGATCATAACCATAGTGAAATGAACCAAATGTTAACCTCAATGGTTAAGGTGTTGGCTAAAAAACCTCAGGGTAAGAAATTAACGCCAAGCTGGAAAAAAGCGTATATGGGTGTAGTTGATGCTTATTTAGGAGATATTCCAGATAACACAGAAGAATTTAAATTTGAAGAAGACGGTAAAGAATACACTCCTAAATCATATACTAAACATTTAGGATTAGATATGAGCGATTACGTATCATTAACATCTTATACCCATCACCCATTCTACTCTAGCTATGTAATTGAAGTTCCAGATAACTGGGCAATGAAGTCTTCTTATAATTTACCCTTAGATGAATTTATGATGGTAATGGAAGAGTCGTTAAAAAATGGTTACACTTTTGCATGGGGAGCTGATGTTTCTGAAAAAGGATTCTCTTATAAAAATGGTTTAGCAATTGTACCTGAAGATGAAAAAACAATTGAAGTAAAAGGGAAAGACAATAAAAACTTTAGCGATGCTGGAGCAGAAAAAATAGCAAACTGTTTTGATGAGCCAGTTAAAGAAAAAGAAATTACACAAAAAATGAGACAAACTGGTTTTGATAACCAAACAACAACAGATGATCATGGAATGCATGTTACTGGATTAGTTGAAGATCAAAAAGGAACGAAGTATTTTATCGTTAAAAACTCTTGGGGACTTAAACATAACGATTTAGATGGTTATTTTTATGCTTCTTTTCCTTATGTAAAATATAAGACAATGAATATTCAGATTCATAAAGATGCAATACCATCAAACATTAAAAAGAAATTAGGAATTAAATAGTGGACAATGTCCATCCATAATTATTGAGTATCATATTCAAAAAAACAAAATGAACGTAAACATAAAAGATATTAAAATTGGACACGGTTTAGGAGATCTCGTTTTTGGAAATACCAAAGAAAGAATTAAACACCTATTAGGAGAACCAAGTGAAACAGATGCATTTAATGCCTCTGGAGAAGAAGATGGTTACTTAACTGAAGCTTGGCATTATGATGAGCAAGAGTTCTCTTTATCATTTGATGAAGAAGATAACTGGAAATTGACTACAATTTCTATTAGCTCGCCAGAAAGTCTTTTTAATGGACACAAATTAATTGGCAAAGGAATGGAAGAAGTTCTTGAGTTAATTAACAGTAATGAGCTTGGTGAAAATGAATTGGATGATTTATCTGATGACGGAATAGATCAAAAACTAATTAGTTTTTTAAGAGCAAGTCTTAACCTTTGGTTTGAAGATGGAAAACTTTCTGAAATTCAATGGGGCGTTTTATGGAGTAATGAAGATACTCCTAGCTGGCCATAACAAATTAATTACACCATAAAAAAACCGAAAAGAACTTCTTTTCGGTTTTTTTTATTCTCAAAATCTGTTTTCTTTACTAAAGTAAAAAAGTAACTTTGCAGTATTATGAGTTTAGAACAAGAGATCAGTAAAAGAAGAACATTTGGTATTATTAGTCATCCCGATGCAGGAAAAACAACACTAACTGAAAAATTATTATTGTTTGGTGGAGCAATCCAATCTGCAGGAGCTGTAAAATCGAATAAGATAAAGAAAACGGCAACTTCCGATTTCATGGAAATTGAAAAACAAAGAGGTATTTCTGTTGCCACCTCTGTAATGGCTTTTAATTATAAAGACGTTAAAATTAACATACTTGATACACCTGGTCATAAAGATTTTGCTGAAGATACTTACAGAACATTAACTGCAGTAGATAGTGTTATTTTAGTTATTGATTGTGCAAACGGTGTTGAGGCTCAGACTAAAAAACTGATGGAAGTTTGTAGAATGAGAAATACACCTGTTATCGTGTTCATTAATAAAATGGATAGAGAAGGACGTGATTCTTTTGACTTATTAGATGAAATTGAATCTAATTTAGGCATTAAAGTTAGACCATTAAGTTGGCCAATTGGTATTGGTTCATCTTTCCAAGGGGTTTACAACATGTATGAGAATCACTTAAACTTATTTGATAGTAATAAAACTAAAATGGAACGAGATATCGTTTCGATATCAGATATAAACGACCCTAAACTTGACGATCAAATTGGAGAAGCTGCTGACCAATTAAGAGAAGATGTTGAGCTAATAGAAGGTGTTTATGATGCGTTTGATGTAGAAAGATACAAATCAGGCGAATTAGCTCCAGTATTTTTCGGAAGTGCTTTAAACAACTTTGGTGTACAAGAGTTACTAGATACCTTTGTTAAAATTGCTCCTTTTCCAAGAAGTAGAGAAACAAATGTTAAAGTTGTTCACCCTACTGATCCAAAATTTAGTGGATTTATCTTTAAAATACATGCTAACTTAGATCCAAAACACAGAGATAGAATTGCCTTTTTAAGAATTTGCTCTGGGAAATTTGAGAGAAATAAATTTTACCAACACATTAGAATAGACAAGAAAGTAAGGTTTAGTAATCCTACTAGTTTTATGGCTCAAGATAAAAGTGTTATTGAAGAAGCTTTTCCTGGTGATGTAATTGGATTGTATGATACAGGTAACTTTAAAATTGGTGACACATTAACTGAAGGAGAAAAAATGGAATTTCAAGGTATACCAAGTTTCTCCCCAGAGATATTTAAAGAATTGGTGAACAGAGATCCAATGAAAACCAAACAGTTAGAAAAAGGAATTCAGCAATTGACGGATGAAGGTGTTGCTCAATTGTTTATTCAACAACCCGGTAATCGTAAAATTGTTGGAACTGTTGGTGAGCTTCAGTTTGAAGTAATACAATATCGATTAGAACATGAATATGGTGCTTCTGCAGCTTTTGAACCTAAAAACTTACACAAAGCGTGTTGGATGACAACTGACAATGAAGATAAATTAAATGAATTTATTAAACGTAAAGCACAGAACATTGCAAAAGATAAAGATGACAACTATGTGTTTTTAGCGCAAACAAGATTCTTACTACAAAGTGCCGAGGCTGATTATCCAGAGATTACCTTCCACACTACTTCAGAATTTAAAACAAAAGCTCAGTAAAAATATATTCCATAAAAAAAGCCTCTCGAAATAAATTCGAGAGGCTTTTTTTATTCTCAACGATTACTTTAAAGTAAACTTTCTATAATTTTTTCAATTGAAAAGCCATCTGCTTCAGCTTTATAATTTCTTACAATTCTGTGTCTAAGAATTGGTTCAGCAACAGCTTTAACATCATCTATGTCTGGCGAATATTTACCATTAAGAGCTGCATGGCATTTTGCTCCAATTATTAAATATTGAGAAGCTCTTGGCCCAGCACCCCAACTTAAATAGTCGTTAACAACATCTGTAGAAAATTCATTTCCAGCTCTAGTACTTGCAACTAATTTAACAGCATACTCCAACACATTATCTGCAACTGGTAGCTTTCTAATTAATTGTTGGAAATAAACAATTTCCTCAGCATCCATAATTTTGTTTAAAACAACTTTTTTGTCAACTGTTGTATTTTTCACAATAGCCAACTCTTCATCATACGTAGGATAATCTACCCATACGTTAAACATAAATCTATCTAATTGAGCTTCTGGTAAAGGATAAGTTCCTTCTTGTTCTATTGGATTTTGAGTAGCTAATACAAAAAATGGTTCGTCTAATTTATATTGTTGTCCGGCAGCTGTAACCGTTTTTTCTTGCATTGCCTCTAATAAGGCTGCTTGTGTTTTTGGAGGTGTTCTATTAATCTCATCTGCCAAAATTATGTTCGAAAATATTGGCCCTTTAATAAATTTAAAATGCTTGCTTTCGTCTAGTATTTCAGAACCAATAATATCAGAAGGCATCAAATCTGGAGTAAATTGAATTCTATTAAAATCAAGTCCTAAAGAGTCTGAAATTGTACTTACCAAAAGAGTTTTAGCTAAACCTGGCACTCCTACTAACAAACAATGTCCCCTACTAAATACTGATATTAGCACTTTTTTTATTACTTCATCTTGCCCAACAATAACCTTGCTAATTTCATTCGTTAAATCTTTATATCTACCAACAAATGCGTCTATAGCTTCTACTTCCGATTTATATTTATTTTCTAACATAGATTATTTTTAGGTAAATTAAAATTACAAATTTGGATTTACTTTATCCATTTATTTTGAAAATTGCAATTTTCATAATCAGCTTCAATCTTTATGTACGTATGATATACCTTCGCTTTAATCCATTCTTTAGTTACTAAATTTTGCTTATTAGCCAACGCAGCAGCTTGAACTTTTGAATAATCATTTTCAAAAGTTGCTTTATGTGGTACTGTTTTAGTAATTAATTTAATAATTCTATACCCTTTTCCTCCGTCTCTCTCTTGAGATGGAACTGGTTTAAACACTTCTCCTGGCTTCATTTTATCAATCGTATAATACACTTGTGGGTTTACTTGATCAATACTAAATATAGCTGTTCCGCTATTAGGGTTTACAACAATACCTCTACTTTTTTTAGTTTGTTTATCATCCGAATATTTCACTGCTAACGCTTCAAAAGTAAGTGTATCTGTCATTAATAAATTATACACACTATCTGCTAAATTTTTAGCTTTTGAAACTTCTTTTTCATCAACTTTTACTTGAACTAAAATGTGTCGTACATTAACCTTTTGTCCTCTACGCTCAATTAATTGCATAATATGAAATCCGAATTCTGTTTCAATTACTTCTGATACCGCTTTAGTTTTCAATTTAAAAGCTGTTACTGAGAATTCAGGAACTAATTCAGCTCTCCCCATAAAACCTAATTCACCACCTTTTTTTGCTGAGCCCTCATCATCCGAATATAAAATTGCAATGGTAGAGAAATCTTCTCCATCAATTATTCTATTTCTAAATTTTTCTATTCTATCTTTTGCAGCTTTTTTTTCTTTAAAACTCTGTTTAGCGTTAAACAAAATCTGAGCGTATTCAACTTCCGACTCAACAGTTGGAATACTATCCGTGTTAAGGTTGTTATAATAAGTTTTTACTTCTTTGGGAGTAACTTCAGCACTTGCAGTAATTTTACTCTGCATGCGTTGACTAACCATTTGGTCTTTAACAATAACTCTAAACTCTTCTTTGATTTCTAAAATTGATTTTTTATAATATTGTTCTAATTTTTTTTCTGATCCTATTTGAGCTATAAAATAGTTCATTCTTCTATCAATTTCACTACTAATCTCTTTATCGCTAACAGTAACACTATCAATTTCTGCTTGGTGCAATAATAATTTTTGAAACAATAACTCTTCTAAAAGTTCACATCTTATATTATCATCAATTAAAACCCCTTGAGCTCTCATCGAAACAATTTGAGATTCTAAATCTGATTTTAATATAACATTATTACCTATCACAGCAATAACCTTATCTATTACACTTCCATTATTTTGTGCCTTAAGCGTTAAAGATGTAACAAATATAAGTACAGCTAAAATTATTGCTTTATTAATTTTCATTTCGATTCGTATAAATTTCAATATTCTTATTGATAAAAGCTTCCTCATAAAGTTCACTTCTAATTTTATTTATCAAGCTTAATTTTCTTTTATTAATAATAATGTTTTTAATGTTTTTTGCTTCAAAGGCCAATGGTGAAAGATCGTTTTTAAGTTTATAATTTTCTATATGTACAAAATAAATTGAGAGTGAATCTTCTACTTCAATGTATTTTATATTCTTTAAATAGCCTGTTGCTTCTGAAACAAATATTGGCACTTCGTTTTTGAGTTCATCAAATAAAATCCATTGATCGTCATTAAGATGAAACTTTTCAGCATATTGATGCGCCAACTCTTTTAATTCATCTTTATCGCTGTCCTTTTTGTATTTATAAAGCCTTCTTATTTTCTTTAATTGAGGAGCTTTTTTATTTATCTTTAAATAAATCACTTTTACAATATCATTTCTTAGCTCAAAATTCTGATTGTTATTATCATAGAAATCTTGAATTTCGTGGCCTAAAACCAATGTATCCAGTCGTTGTTTGATCAATTCTTTTTCGTACGAATAAACAATTAAAGAACTTCTATAATCCTCTAGTTGTTTTTGGAAGTCCTTCTGACTCTCTTTTAAATTTAATTCTGCTTTCTTTAGAATTAGGTTATCCTTCACCCATTTTTGTATGTAGTTATTGATGATTAAACTACTATCAGCAGCAGAAGCATTTACAGGAACTATACCTTCAATATCAGAAATGAATAGATTTTTATCTTCAACCCTTGCTAAAACTTTCTCTTCTGCTTCTTTATAAACTAAAGAGCAGGAACAAATAAATAGGAATAACGTTATCGTTAAAAATTTCATAAATAAAAAAAGCAGCCGACTACAATATTAGCAGCTTAAATGGTTTTATAGTTATTACTTAACTAATTTTAACACTTCGTTGTTAACTTCTACTTTATATTTAGACTTCAATTCTTTTACCCATTGAGTTTCTAAATAATTTTGATAATCAGAAGTAATTAATCCTTTAATTTCATCTAAAGCTTTTGGTTCAGCTTTCAACACCTCTTTAACAGCTACGATAACTACAACTTTATCTTTAGTTACATTAGATGTCTCGCCTTTTATCCAATTAGATGCATCAACAAATTCATTGTCTTTTTTAGCATACTTACCTTCATCAATTTTCAAAGACAATTGACTATCTACATTTATCAGCTTTAAAATATCCTCATTTGAATATCCTTTTTTAGCTTTCTTTTTCAATATTTTTTCAAGTCTCTTAGCTATTTCACTATCATTACACTTATAGAGTGTTGCCTCTACTCTTTCCCCCCACATGTAATTCGCCTTGTTTTTTTCATAAAAGGCATATAAACCAGCAGAATCTTTTACTGCTTTTGACCATACTCTTTCATCCGTTAAATCGAATAATAAAATACCATCTCTGTATTCTTGCATCAACAACTTAAATTCTTGATTCGTTTTCACCAATCTTAAATCTTTAAATTCAATACCTTTTTCATTTACAATCTGCTTATACATTCTGTTTATCTCTACTTCAATAGAAATATTTTTTTTCTTATCACCTCTATATTTATGCTCTTGAATATAGTTTGCAAAATCAAGTTGAGTAAACTCAAATTTATCACCATCTGCGGCATAATAACCAAACATTAGTTTAGTATATTTTAGCGTAGTAGAAGCGTTAAAATCACCTGCTTTATACTCCGCTGTTTTAACTAGCTTATAAAAATCATTTCGTTCTTTAAGATCCTCTTTAAACCCATTTTCTGATTTAATTTTACTGTACAAAGCAACTTTACTTCTATTTGATCTTGAATCCTTTGCTACTCGGCCTTTAAGATTATTATATAAATCATCAAAAGAAGCGAGTTCTTTTAAATTTTTTCGTTGTATAATGTGCCATCCAAAATCAGTTTTTACTGGTGCTGAAATTTCTCCATCTTTTTTTAATCCAAAAGCAGTATTTTCAAATGAAGCTACCATTTTTCCAGCATTAAAAGCAGGCAGAAGCCCGCCTCTTTTTGAAGATCCTGAATCATCAGAAAATTGTTTTGCCAAAGCTGAAAAATCTCCACCTTCTTTTAATTTTTGATGTATTTCATCAATTTTTACTCTATTGTCTTTATCCTTTGCTGACTTATCTGGTTTAACCATAATATGCGCAACCTCAATAGTTCCTCTCGCAGCTCTTTTATCAACAACTTTTAAAATATGATATCCAAATTTAGTTCTAACCGGTAAAGAAACTTCACCAACTTTAGTATTAAAAGCTGCAGACTCAAAAGGGTAAACCATGTGGAATGCAGAAAAATAGCCTAAATCTCCACCATTCTTTTTTACTGAAGGATCTTCTGAAATTTCTTTTGCAGTACTCTCAAAATCAGCACCTTTAAGAACTGATTTTCTAGCAGCCATTATTTTATTGTATGCTTTTAAGGTATCAACTGGTGCTGCATCTTCTTTAACTGTTACCAAAATATGACTTGCTCTAACATCAGATTTCATTCTGTTATAAGCCTCTTTAATCAAATCTTCTGTAACCTCTTTATCCGTTAAATATGGTTCTGCTAATTGTTTTCTATAACCAGCTAGTTCTGCAATAAATTTAGGAACTGTATCGAGTCCTAAATCTTCCGCTTCTTTAACTTTTAATTTAAATTTAATATATAAATCCAAATAGTTCTGTACCGACTCTTTAGAGTTGTTTTTATTATAAATTGCGTTAAACTCTGATAATTTAACATCATTTCCGCCTACTGTTAATAAAATAGGGTCGTTGTCTTGTGCATTAATTGTTAATGCTGAAGCAGCTAATAATGCTACTGATAAAAATCTTTTCATAGTATTAAAAATATCTTATTTAAATTAATTATCTTCTTGAATAATTAGGAGCCTCTCTTGTAATACTAATATTATGAGGATGACTTTCTGTTATTCCAGAACTTGTTATTTTTATAAATTGAGCTGTTCTCAAGTCCTCTATTGTAGCAGTTCCACAATATCCCATACCAGCTTTTAAACCGCCAATCATTTGATAAATTACTTCGCTCAAGAATCCTTTATAAGGAACTCTTCCAGAAATTCCTTCTGGCACTAGTTTCTGAATATCATCTTCAGCATCTTGAAAATATCTGTCTTTAGAACCTTTTTGCATTGCTTCTATTGACCCCATCCCTCTGTATGCCTTAAATTTTCTTCCTTCAAAAATTATTGTTTCTCCTGGAGACTCATCAACTCCAGCAAATAAAGAACCTGCCATAATTGAATCTGCTCCTGCAGACATTGCTTTTACGATATCTCCTGTAAATCGAATTCCTCCATCTGCAATTAAAGGAACACCTGTTCCTTTCAATCCTTCAGCAACCATCATTACAGCACTCAATTGAGGTACTCCAACTCCGGCAATGATTCGTGTTGTACAAATAGAACCAGGTCCTATCCCAACTTTTACAGCATCTGCTCCTGCTTCAACTAATGCTTTAGCAGCTGCGGCAGTTGCAATATTTCCTACAACGACATCCAATTTAGGATATTGTGCTTTTACTCTTTTTAACGTTTCTATAACACCTTTTGAGTGTCCGTGAGCTGTATCTATAATAACAGCATCTACTCCCGCATTATGTAATGCATCTACTCTTTCCATTACATCAGCAGTAACCCCAACTCCTGCAGCAACTCTTAATCTTCCGTAACTATCTTTACAAGCGTTTGGTTTAAGTTTTACCTTAGTAATATCTTTATAGGTAATCAAACCTTTTAATTCGTTGTTTTCATTAACAACTGGTAATTTTTCAATCTTATATTCTTGTAATATTTCTTTTGCGCTATCTAAGCTTGTTCCTTCAGGTGTTGTAATAATATTTTCTGAAGTCATTACATCTTTCACCGCAAGGTTTTCATCTTTTTGAAATCTTAAGTCTCTATTGGTAACAATTCCAACCAATTTTCTAGTTGAATTTACAACAGGAATACCACCAATTTTATGCTTTTTCATTAATGCTAAAGCATCTCCAACATTAGAATCTATAGATAGTGTTACTGGATCTTGAATCATTCCACTTTCAGAACGCTTTACAATCCTAACCTCTTCAGCTTGAGCTTCAATACTCATGTTTTTATGCAAAACACCAATACCACCTTCACGAGCTATTGCTATTGCTAAGCTAGATTCTGTAACAGTATCCATAGCTGCAGAAACGATAGGAGTATTTAACCTAATATTTTTTGTGAACTGTGATGAAACATTAACTTCTCTTGGAAGTATTTCAGAATATGCAGGAACCATTAAAACGTCATCGTACGTTAAACCTTCTCCAATAATTTTACCTGATTGATTGTCCATGAATTTTCGAATTAAAATTCAAGCAAAACTAACCATTTTTTCAGTAACTATAACCCTTTACACCTTAGCAAATAATCCTACTTTTGTAACATCTATGACCAAAGATAATATTACATACCCACAGTACAGGAAATACAGTAACAACAAGTCTTTCTTTAAGATATTATCACCCGAAAAATTTGAAGAAATTCAAGTTTTAGGGAATAAAAAAACGCTCCATAAATTTGAAGCGAAAATTTTACCAGATAGAAACTTTATATCCGACCTAACTTTCGACTATAAAAAGCATTGGTTGGTATGTGACCCATCTGAATTTGAGGATTTAAAAAAACTCGCTCTAATCATACAGTGATTCAAAATCAATAGCGTCATCACCAAAAGACTCTACATTATCATGCGCCACAACATAAGTACTCTGCTGCCCTGCAATTTTAGAGAAATACAATTCATATTCCATATTATCTTCTGCAACTACCATATAAATCATTGCATGTTCTTCATTTACTTCTGAAGTTAAATCTGCTTGACACATAGGACATTCAAAATCAACTAATTCACCTTTCTCTAATTGAAACTTGTTATGATGAATATAATTGTATTCTCCCACTGTTGGGCTCATCATAATTAAACCTTTATGTTTTCTTTTTGTTTGTGTAGCAAAAACTATTTTTCCACCAATATTTAAATGCCCATTGCATCCAGGACAACTAAATTCGTTATCTTTCATACTCATAATTCAGGGTTTAAGGGATTAATATCTTTAGTAAATTTAATAAATAATCAGCTAAAATCAATCCATTAAAGTTTGATATTTTTATTAATTTTGATTTTTAACTTTAACACTATGCAAGAATTTTTATCTAAAGAGTTTTATCACAACACAATTTCTGATTGGGGAATTACTCTTTTAATAATATTAGGTTCAATAATAGCCGGAAAAATTATCTATTGGTTTTTTGGCTCTGTAGTAAAAAAAATCACTGCTAAAACGAAAACTAAAATTGACGACATTATAGTTGATATGATTGAGGAGCCTATTATTTTAGCTCTTGCAATTATTGGTATGTGGTATGGTTTAAACCGCTTAGAGTTTACAACAGACTGGTACAGCTTTTTAGGTAAAGTTTACCATGTTTTAATTGCCATAAACATCACATGGCTAATAGCTAGGTTAGTTGATGCGGTAATTCAAGAATATATTGTTCCTCTTGCTGAAAAAACAGAAAGCACCTTAGACAATCAAATTATACCTGTTGTTAGAAAAGGACTCCGTTCTGTTATTTGGATTTTAGGAACAATCGTAGCACTTAATAATGCAGGCTATGATGTTGGTGCTTTAATCGCTGGTTTAGGTATTGGAGGTTTAGCTCTTGCAATGGCAGCTAAAGATTCTGTAGCCAATATTTTTGGTGGGATAATGATTTTTACAGACAAACCTTTTAAAGTAGGTGATCGAATTAAAATTAATGGTTTTGATGGGTCAATAACTGAAATTGGTATCAGAACCAGTAGAATGCGAACTTTAGAAGGAAGACTGGTTACAATTCCTAACTCTCTTTTTACGGGAGACATGGTAGAAAATGTTTCTGAAGAGCCTAATAGAAAAGTAGTTTTAAACTTAGGTTTAACTTATAGCATGAAAGCTGAACAAATAGAAAAAGGAATTGAAATTTTAAAAGAAATAGCAGCTAATAATAATGATCTTGAAGAAAATGTTTCTCTTGGATTTAATTCTTTTGGTGATTTTTCTCTTGGAATTATATTTATCTATTACATCAAAAAAGACAGCGATATCTTAGGAATCCAAACCGCTATTAATTTAGAAATATTAAAGCAATTTGGAACGCATGGTTTAGATATGGCTTTCCCTACTCAAACTATTTATCATAAAAAAGAAGACTAATCTGTCTCTTCTAAATAGAAAACTTCTTCTACATTTTTACCAAACACTTTTGCTATTTTAAGTGACAAAACTGTTGATGGAACATACTTGTTTTTCTCCATAGCATTAATAGTTTGTCTACTTACTATCAAACTTGCTAATTCCTCTTGTGTAAGATCTTTTATAGCACGTTCTACTTTCAAATTATTTTTCATGCTATATTCTTAGTGATTTATAGAGCGAAATATTGAACTTAAGAATAAACAATATCAATAGCGTAAACATATTGAAGATCCTAAATGTGAAAAATTCTAAATTAAAAACAAAGAGCATCTCAATTAATAATATTCTAAAGTGAAAGAATGTTGCCCAAACCAATGATTCTAATCTGATTTTAATTATAAATTCATCTTCATTTTTTGCTTTTGAAAAAGCAACCAACATCGCTGATATTAGAAATAAGACACTCGCTAATTTATTTGCAACATTCGTTTTAATTATCGAAAAATATGCTGTTTGATCACTAAATAAAGGTATCACTCCTGCAAAAAAATGTGAACACAGGGAGTATTAACCACTTTGGTTCATAATCTGTGAAAATTACAAACAAACCAAATAAGATTGATGGTATTAAAAATATCCAACCAATTTTCTTGTACTCGTGAGGGCTTTTAAGTCAATATTAAAAGTTATTAAGTTATTACTATTAACTCAACAACTGTTTATGCCAGCTATCTTTAATTGGTACTTCCCAATGGTTATCAAAATCAACTTTGGTCGTAATCATGTTATTATACACAATTGTATTTTCATCAATTTGTTTACTTTCAATTAAAGCTTCATAATCAGCCATTCTAACAACCTCTATATTCTCTCCTTTTTTATAGGATTGGACCATTCTATCTAAAAAAGAAAGTTCTAATTTTTCCTCTAAACTTTTCATAAAATTAACAGAAGCATCTTGAGCTCTTCCACACATTGTATCACCTTCTTCATTCACGAAAAAAACGACAAAAAGATTATAGAAAACTTCTGTAGTCGCAGTTAACATTTTACCATGTGATTCCCATTCTGAAGTAAAATCGTCTAATTCTACTTTTAAAAAAGCTAATTCATCTTCATCAAAATGTCTATCACTTTGGTAAACCCAAGCTTTTGCCTTATCAGGGTAATTAATATATTCCATATCTTCTTTTTTTCGCTTTTCAGCTATGCTCAAAGAGCAGTTCTTATAAATCTTTAGCTTCAGCAATTAATTCTGCCAAATCGTACACTTGTACTTCTGTTTCTTTTTCCTTGATTTTTACTCCGTCCGTCATCATTGTCATACAAAAAGGACAACCAGTTGCAATAATATCTGGTTTAATCTCCAATGCTTCCTCAGTACGTTCAACATTAATTTCTTTAGCTCCTTTTTCAGCTTCTTTAAACATTTGAGCACCACCTGCACCACAACACAAACCTTTAGATTTACATCGTTTCATCTCTACTAGCTCAGCATCTAATTTTTCAATTAATACTCGTGGAGCTTCGTAAACATCATTTGCTCTTCCTAAATAACATGGATCGTGAAAAGTGATCTTTTTCCCTTTAAACGCTCCACCTTCAATAGAAAGTTTTCCTTCATCAATTAATTCTTGTAAGAATTGTGAATGATGCTTAACAGCGTAATCTCCTCCTAACTCAGGGTATTCGTTTTTTAAGGTATTAAAGCAATGCGGACAAGTTGTTACAATACTCTTTATTTCGTAAGCATTTAACACTTGGATATTCCCCATGGCTTGCATTTGAAATAAAAATTCATTCCCAGCACGTTTTGCAGGATCCCCAGTACAGCTTTCTTCTGTTCCTAATACTGCAAAATTTACACCTACATTATTTAGAATTTTAACAAAAGCTCGAGTAATTTTTTTGGCTCTATCATCAAAACTACCTGCACAACCTACCCAAAATAGTACATCTGGTTGTTTACCTGAAGCTGTCATTTCTGCCATTGTAGGCACTTTTAATTCACTCATAATATATTATAATGTTAGAATGCTCTAATGATAAAATGTTTGAATGTTATTCACACATCAAATCATTCATTCCTGAAAGTATTGTTATTCTTCGTCTTTCCACTTTAATCGATCTGCTTGAGCAAATTGCCAAGGAGCACCGTTATTTTCAATATTGGTAAAAATCCCAGTCCACTCTGCAGGGGCTTTAGATTCTTCCATTATTAAGTATTGTCTTAAATCAATTATTATAGCTAAAGGATCAATATTAACTGGACAAGCATCTGTACATGCATTACAGCTTGTACATGCTAATAATTCTTCTTCAGAAATGTAATCTCTTAGTAATGATTTACCATCATCGTAATCTTTTCCGTTCTTATCAATTCCTTTACCAACTTCTTCTAATCGATCTCTCGTATCCATTAGAATTTTACGCGGAGATAATGCTTTTCCAGTAATATTCGCAGGACAAGCATCTGTACACCTTCCACATTCGGTACAAGTATATGAATCCATTAATTGTTTCCAAGATAAATCTTGAACATCTTTAGCTCCAAAACGCTCTGGCTCCCCAACAGGTTCTGGTGGCGCAGCATAAGGATCAACATTTGGATCAAACATTAATTCAACTTCTTTCTTTACTGCAGCCATATTTGGCAACTGCCCAGCAGGTGTTAGTTTAGAATAAAACACATTTGGAAATGCCAATAGTATATGGAAATGTTTAGAGTAAGGTAAGTAGTTTAAGAAAGTAAATATTCCAGCGATATGAAACCACCACAAACCTCTTTCAATCACGACTAAACTACCCTCAGATACTGTAGCAAAAAGACCAGCTAATAATCCACTAATCGGAAACGAACCAACTTTAGTATAATGTTCAGCTCCTAACAATTGCAATTGAGCATCAACTGCATTCATAAGAATGAATGCACTCATTAATAAAACTTCTGTAATCAAAATTAGATTAGCATCTGTCTTAGGCCACCCCCCCATTTCTGGACTTAAAAAACGTTTGATTCTAATAATATTTCTTCTAATTAAAAAGATAACACAAGAAACTAAAACCAATAATGCCAGCACTTCGAAAGTAGATATTAGAACCGTGTAAAAACTTCCTAGAGGAGCAAATAAACGATGGGTTCCAAATAAACCATCTAAGACAATTTCTAAAACCTCAATATTAATAATGATAAACCCAGCATACACAACAAAATGTAAAATACTCACGATTGGCCTTGTATTCATTTTAGATTGCCCAATAGCTACTCGAGCCATCAAACTTAAACGCTCCTTTTTTCTATCCTTTCTATCTAAATCTTTTCCTAATTTAATATTACGGATAATTCTTCTTACATTTTTAGCAAACAAGACAATTGCAACAACAATTAAAACAATAAAAACAATGATTGAAATATTCATATACTAATTGTTATCTTCTTTTTTATAAGGGATTTCTTTTTTTGAAAGTATTCTAAAATATCTTTTAGGATGCAATTTAATATCTTCTAACAACTCTTCCATTTGTAAAGTTGCTCCGTTTAAATTATTATACAAAGAGTCATTATTTAATAATTTACCCATTGTTCCTTCTCCTTTATTCATTTTATCCATTACAGCAGACATATTGTTTAATGCCGACTGAGCAGATGTTAATGTTTCGTTAATCTCTAATGCTTTTAATGAATCTGCAAGATTTCCAAACTTTTCCATTGTTGGATTCACCTTGTTTTTAACTGTATAATTTAATGATTTAGATAATTCTTCAAAACCTTCTAAAGTTGTTTTAAGATTTGCTAATGCTAATGATAGGTTTCTTTTATTTTGATTTGTAAACATTCCATTAATGTTCTCCAATGTAGCTGTCAGTTTAATTACTGCAGTATCAATCGTTAACATTAAATTCTCTGCTTTATCTTTAATAGGTAGCATTTGCTCACTAAAATCTTCTAACATTGAAATCTCAAAATCTGATTGAAGTGTATCTCCAGATTCAAGATCCATAGCGGAATCGCCAAGTTTTAACCCAATGGCTTTTGACCCCATAAAATCGGTGCTGATTAACTCGGCAATAGAGTTTTTAGGGATTCTTAAGCCACTTTCAGAAATATTTAATTTTACGATAACTCTACTCGACTTGTCAGAATGAAAATAAATATCATCTACAACTCCACTGTGTACTCCATTAATTATAATTGGAGAGGAAACTGCCAACCCTGGAACTTTAGGATAAATTGCATAAACACTAGTACTATTAAAAAATAGATTTGTGCCTTTAAGGTAATTAATTCCCCACACCAACATTGCTATTGCAAAAATAGAAACAAAACCGACCTTAACTTCTTTAGATATTTTCATCTATAATTTTATAAAACACAAATATCGCTAAAGCGAATTAATATAACAAGTTTTAAAATATGGATTTACTGTTGTAGACTAAGTGCTTGACTTATTGAAATTCTTTTCCCTTTAGAAAAAGCAATTACAAAAGCATCTTTATATCCTTTATTTCTAATCTGAAGCTGTAAGCTATTCGCATCCGTTATATTGGTTTCTTTGCCAACTACATAACGATATAGACCACCTGCCTGATAGATCTCTACATTTTTAATTCCTTTAAAATTCTGTGGTAATAATGTTAGTTTTTTTGAGGATGTTGCAAATTGAACTCTAAAAACAACTCCTTCTACTTTCGTTTTACTCTTATCTTTTTTCTTTTCTTCTTTTATTTTTGGAACATCCTTAGGTTTCACCTCTTTTACAATCTCCTTCTTTTCAACAGCATCATTGGAAGTCTCTTTCCCTTCAATCTCTTTCTTATACTCTTTAAACGCTCTATAAATGGCAGACGACAAATAATCTTGTCCTTTTTGTGACGTTAAAAATTTCTCTTCTTCTTTGTTGGTTAAAAAACCTGTTTCAATTAAAACACTTGGCATATTAGTTTGATGCAATACCAAAAACCCAGCTTGCTTCACACCTCTATTCCTTCTTCCAACTCGCTCTGTAAATTGCTGTTGAATTTTAGCTGCAAAACTCAAACTCTGATCAATAAAAGCATCTTGTCTCATTGTTAATACAATGTATGATTCAGGAGAGTTTGGATCAAAGTCGCTATATTTTGTTTTATAATCTTCTTCTAACAATATAGATGAATTCTCTCTTTTGGCTACATTTAAGTTCGATTCTGATTTATGCAACCCCATTACATATGTTTCTGTTCCTGATGCTGAGGGACCTCCTGCATTGGCATGGATACAAATAAACAAATCTGCTTTCGCTTTATTTGCTATTGCTGCTCTTTCCCATAGTTTTAAGTAGATATCTGTCTTTCGTGTATAAACAACTTTTACATCAGGAAAATTAGCCTCAATATGCTTCCCTAATTTTAAAGCCATTGCCAATGCAACATCCTTTTCGTTTGCACTAGCACCATGGCAACCAGGGTCATGCCCTCCATGTCCGGCATCAATACACACTGTTTTTACTCGAAAAAAATCAGATTTATTTTGAGCAAGAAATTCAGTTGACAAGCAACATCCTACCAAGACAAGAAAACCACTAAGAATACGTTTTATCATACTTAAGTTATTATAATGTTAAAAACACACTATTTACCACCACAAATGTTATTTTTTTTAGCTTTGCTGTTGGTTAAAAACCAGTTAATTATCACAACTTTAATGTTAATAATTCTCATCTAAAAACTAGACACTATTCACTAAATGATAGGAAATTAGCTTTTTGACCAATTACAACTTCCATACCAAGCACAAAAACCTCTACAAGGCAATATCCCCATGTGTCTTCTTGCTATACTCTCTTTTCAGTTTCTCTCAGAATGATAACGGACCAACCATTCCTCCATTAGAAATTGCCGATACTTTAGCTCTAGATACACTTAAAAGTGATACTTCAATTGTTAATAAAGTTAGTATTGACACCTTAAATTCTCCTGATGCTTTAGAATTTCCTGTTAAATACCTTGCTAAAGATTCTATTCGGATAGATATGAAAAGCAAATTGGTATATCTTTTTGGTGAAGCAGAAGTTTATTATGGAGATATCGAACTAAAAGCAGAGAACATAGAAATTGATATGGATTCTAATATTGTTACTGCTAGAGGAAAAAAGGATTCTACAGGGAAATATTTTGGAGAACCTGTGTTTACTGAAAAAGAATCTAAGGTTAATTCTCATGAAATGAAGTATAACTTTAAGACAGAAAAAGGGTTAATAATAGATGCTGTTACACATGAAGGTGAAAATTATATCCACGGTGAGAAAATTTATAAAACCCCAGATGATATCCTTTACATTAAACATGGGAAATATACAACTTGTAATCTTAGACATCCACACTACTGGTTTAGTGCCAATAGGCTGAAAATTATACCTGAAGATAAAATTGTTACTGGACCTGCCAATCTGGTTATTGAAGGAGTACCTACACCTCTTGGAATTCCGTTTGGATTTTTTCCAAATTCAGACAAACAGAAATCAGGAATTATAATACCCACATTTGGAGAGAGTAACCAGTACGGATTTTTCTTATTGGGTGGCGGATATTATGCCGCTATTAGTGATAATGTAAGTACACAAATTACTGGAGATTACTACTCAAAAGGAAGTTGGGCAGGAAACATCTTAACCAATTATAAAAAGCGTTATAAATATACGGGAGCATTAAACACTAGTTTTTCTGTATTTAAGAATGGCTTTAAAGAGTTTCCGAATTACTCAGAAACACAAAACTTTTTTATTCGTTGGAATCATACACAAGATCCAAAAGCACAACCCAACAGTATTTTTTCTGCCAATGTAAATTTTGGTAACAGTGAAAACTACACCAATAACTTTAACAGTTCTGGAAATCAATATTTAAGCACATCGTTTAACTCTAGCGTTTCTTACAAAAAATCGTTTGCGGGGAAACCTTACAACTTTTCTTTAAACGGGTCTCATAGTCAAAACACACTCAATAAAACGGTTACTGTACGTTTACCAGAGTTAGCTTTTAACGTATCTCGTTTATATCCTTTTAAAAGGAAAACTACTATAGGAAAACAAAAGATTTATGAGAAAATAGGTGTAAGCTATTCTATGAGTGCTAAGAATGAAGTTACTGCGAAAGACAGCCTGTTTAGCCTCAATAATTTAAGCTATTTAAAGGATGAGTTTCAAAATGGTATGAAACACTCCATTCCTTTAAGCACTTCTTTTAAAGTATTAAAAAACTTTACTGTTAACCCGTCACTTAACTACTCAGAGACATGGTATATTGAGACTGTAAGAAAACAATACAACTTAGAAAAAGATTCTCTTGAGGTAGCTTCTGAAAATGGTTTTGAAAGAGGAAACTCCTTAAACATGTCAATCAACGCTTCCACAAAAGTATATGGGATGTACCAATACCGAGGAAATGTAATTAAAGCACTTAGACATGTGATGACACCAAGTGTTGGATTCACATACATACCAGAAAACAATAGTGGATTAAGATCATACATTGATGCAAATAATGATTCTATACCGTATTCTATTTTTGAGGGTGGTATTTATGGAAGTACCAATACTACTGAAGCTGGATTAATAAATTTAGGCTTACTAAACAACTTTGAAATGAAAGTTAGAAACAGAAAAGATAGTTTAGGAAAAGACAAAAAAATAAAACTATTAGAGAGTCTGAAATTCTCTACTAACTATAATGTAATTGCAGATTCTTTAAACTGGAGTAACATATTGGTTAATGCCAGAACCAACATTAAAAAACTAAGCTTAAACTTTACTGGAAGCTTTGACCCTTATACAATTGACACTACAAATACTGGACAATTCACTAGATTAAACACCTCTGAATTTGATAAAAACAGCAGAATTGGAAGATTAACATCTGCGAGTATTGCTGCAGGTTTTTCTTTTAGAAGTAAAAAGACAAACACTAAAAAAGAAAGCAATTACGGTAATGAACAACAACTAGAATACATTAATGCAAATCCATCAGAGTTTATTGATTTTAATGTGCCCTGGACACTAAACATGAATTATAATGTCCGTTATACTAAACCTGGATATGAAAAGAACATCATACAAACCTTAAACTTTTCTGGTGATATTAGCTTAACCAACAAATGGAAAATTGGAATGCGTTCTGGTTACGATTTTGAGCAAAAAGATCTTTCTTATACTTCTGTAGATATTTACCGTGATTTACACTGTTGGGAAATGACTTTTAATTGGATTCCTTTTGGACCAAGACAAAGTTACCTCTTTACAATAAGAGTTAAATCTGCCCTACTCCAAGATTTAAAACTGACCAGAAGAAGTATTGCAAATGTGTTTTAGAAAACTACCATCTGTTTAATGAAGTTTTTATTACGAAGATTGACCTTATTAATTTAGGAGCATTAAATTTTCGAAACAGAATGAAAACTATTGACTTTTAAGCCCTATTTAAACCTCAATCTTAAACCCACAATCAAAATGCTTTTCGGGGCATTCTTTTTTACCATGCAAACCACATGGTCGGCAAGATAGTTTTTGCTTTACCTCAACTATTGTTTTATTGTCTGATAAGGGTCCAAAACCAAACGAAGGAACTGTAGAACAGAAATAAGCGGTTACAGGAGCATTCATCGCTGAAGCGATGTGTAATGGTGCTGAATCATTTACATGATTCATTTTTGCAGTTTGCATTAATGCTGCAGATTGTAAAAATGAAAGTTTACCCGCAAGGTTAACTACATTCTTGTTTTTAGAA
>JASJIW010000012.1:0-24285 GCA_037624665.1 Flavobacteriales bacterium | reverse complement strand
CCTAAAAATCCTTAAATTTGCTTAAATTATTGTATTATGAGTTTTACAGAAGAGAACATAAAAAAAGCATTAAGTTTTGTTATTGAACCTGATTTTAAAAAAGATATTATTGAGCTAAACTTAGTTTCAAACATTAAATCTGACGGGAACAAGATTAGCTTTGATTTGCAACTTAACAACCCTGCAATGCACAACAAAAAACGTGTTATTGACGCTTGTGAAATGCACCTTAATCGTATTTTAGAAAGCGAAATTGAGCTTGATGCAAGAATCTCTCCTATTCCAAAAAAAGACACTCCAAAAGAGAATAAAATTCTTTCAGGTGTTAAAAACATTATTGCAATTGCCTCTGGTAAAGGTGGGGTAGGAAAATCTACAGTGACAGCAAATTTAGCCATTGCGTTAGCTCAAAAAGGATACAAAGTAGGTTTGGTTGATGCTGACATTTATGGACCTTCTATGCCTTTAATGTTTAACGTTGAAGGTGAAAAACCACAACCAATTGAATTAAATGGTAGAAACTTAATTCAGCCAGTTGAAAGTTATGGTGTAAAACTATTATCTATTGGATTTTTTGCAGAAACCGACCAAGCTGTTGTTTGGAGAGGACCTATGGCTACTAGAGCTCTATCACAATTATTTACTGAAGCAAACTGGGGTGAGTTAGATTATATGCTAATTGATTTACCTCCAGGAACTGGAGACATTCATCTTTCATTGGTACAAACAGTTTCTGTTACAGGAGCGATTATTGTAAGTACGCCACAAAAAGTAGCGTTAATTGATGCACGTAAAGCAATAGGTATGTTTAGCTTAGATCAAATTAATGTGCCAATTGTTGGGATGATAGAGAACATGGCTTATTTCACGCCTGAGGAGTTACCAAACAACAAGTATTACATCTTTGGACAAGATGGATTAAAAAGCTTAGCTCAAGAAAATAATTTACCTCTATTAGGAGAGATCCCTTTGGTACAAAGTATTAGAGAAGCTGGAGATGCAGGAAGACCTGCTGTATTGCAAGAAAACACACCTCAAGCAATTGCGTTTAACACTTTTGCTGATAATGTTATAAAGTCTGTTGAAAATAGGAACGAAACCTTAGATCCAACAAAAATTGTTGAGATAACTAATATGAATGGATGTTCAACTGATTAATTTCTCAATACTTTTTATTAACTTAGCTCTACTATGACGGATCCAATACTCATTGACAAAATCAACCTTGCTTTAGCAGATATCAGACCTTATTTAGAAGATGATGGTGGTGATATTGAGTTGATTGAAGTGACCGATGACTTTATAGTTAAAGTAAAGTTTTTAGGCGCTTGTAAATCATGTAATATGAGTGCAATGACCCTTAAGGGTGGTGTTGAAGAAACTATTAAAAATGCTATACCAGAGATTAAAGCAGTAATTGCTGTTGAAGAAATTCTAAGTTAATAGCCCCCTTTTAACAAAGTTTAGCTGTTAACAATTTCATTTCCATAATTGGAGATATCTTATCATATAAAATATGATAAACTGCATCTACAATAGGCATGTCTACATTAAATTTTTTGTTAATCTCGTAAACACCTTTGGCTGCATAATACCCTTCAGCAACCATATTCATTTCAATTTGAGCTGAACGGACAGAATATCCTTTTCCAACCATACTTCCAAAATTTCTATTTCTAGAAAATTGAGAGTAAGCAGTTACCAATAAATCGCCTAAATAGGCAGATGAGTTTACATCTCTATGTATTGGGTGAACAGCATCTATAAATGCTTTCGTTTCTCGTGTTGCAGCAGATATTAAAACCGCCTGAAAGTTATCTCCATATCCTAAACCATGACAAATTCCACTCGCAACAGCATAAACGTTTTTAAGAATAGCTGATAGTTCTGTTCCAAACAAATCATCTGATGTTGTTGTATTAATATACCTACAAGACATAGCTGCAGCAATATATTTAGCTATTTTTTGATCTTCACAAGCAATAGTTAAATAAGATAAACGCTCTAATGCAACTTCTTCAGCATGACATGGTCCAGCAATCATTCCTATTTGGGTATAAGGAACATTTAATACTTTATGGAAAAAACGTGCAGGAATTCTATTGGTATCTCCAGGGACAACACCTTTTGTTGCCGAAATAACAAATTTATTTTCAATCCCTTTAATATTCATTTCCTCAAAAGCTTTTGCCAAATAAGGAGAAGGGATTGCAATTATTAAAATGTCAGAATTATCAACAATAGCCTGAATATCAGTGCTGATGTTTAATTTGTTTACATCAAATTGTATTGATTGTATGTATTTTGGGTTATGATGAAATTTTTTGACATACTCAACAGTTTCCTCATCTCGCATCCACCAACTAACATCATCTAAATTTTCTGTTAGAATTTTTATAATAGCTGTTGCCCAACTACCCCCGCCTAAAACCGCTATTTTTTTATTAAAACCCACAATACAAATATAACCATTCTTTTAAATTTATAACACACTCATTAGCAAGGTGTTTTTTATGATGCCACTTCAGAAGGAGGATTATTTAATGATGATCCCAACACACTAACAAAAGATGAAACAATATCTCAACAATATCAATTTAGAACAGGGGTTAATTTATATTACAAAAAAAATTAGTTTCCGCTATATGATTAAATTTAATTCTACCGATTTTAATTCTGCGGGGATTCATTGATATGCTAGTGTAAACATTGGATTAGCTTTTTAGTTATTTACCCTTTTTTTATGCTTATAATTTAGAATTAATACCCTAAAGCCGTTCTAACCTTCTGCATAGTGGGCTGAGCTACTTTACGTGCTTTACTAGCACCCATCTTTAATTTCTCCTCTAATTCCTCAAGATTCTCCATATAATAGTTGTACTGCTCTCTTTCTTTACTAAACCTATCGCAAATTAACTCAAACAACTCTTGTTTTGCATGTCCATATCCATAGCTACCACCAGCATAGTTTTTCTTCATTTTAGCAACTTGAGCTTCTGATGCTAATAACTCATAGAGTATAAAAGCATTACAAGTAGCTGTTTCTTTTGGTTCTTCTAAAGGTTTACTATCTGTTTCGATAGACATAATTTGTTTTCTTAACTTCTTATCCGCTAAAAATATATTAATCAAATTTCCTTTTGATTTACTCATTTTCTCACCGTCAGTCCCAGGTATTAACTTCGTATCTTCTTGCACTACTGCCTCTGGCAATACCAATACCTCACCTAATTTATTGTTAAATCTACCGGCAACATCCCTTGTCATTTCCAAATGCTGCATTTGATCTTTCCCAACGGGAACTAACTCCGCATCATACAGTAAAATATCTGCTGCCATTAACATTGGATACGTAAACAGTCCTGAATTTACATCCTCTAATCGATCTGCTTTATCTTTAAATGAATGCGCTAATGTTAATCGTTGATAAGGATAGAAACAACTTAAGTACCATGTTAGTTCAGCACATTCTGGCACATCAGACTGGCGATAGAAAACTGTTTTTTCAACATCTAGACCGCAAGCTAGCCAAGCAGCAGCAGTACTATAGGCATTTTCCCTTAATTCTTTTGCATCTTTAATTTGTGTTAAGGAATGCATATCGGCAATAAACAAAAATGTTTCGTTTTTAGGATCATTTCCCATTGCTATTGCTGGTAAAATTGCTCCTAATAAATTTCCTAAATGTGGTGTTCCTGTACTTTGTACTCCTGTTAAAACTCTTGCCATAAAACAAAAATATATTTTTTATAACGCTTATCTGACGAAACACACCTTTTTTTATCATTTTTTGAAAATTGCTTTATTATATTTACGTTTTCTAATGAAAAAATTAAAAGAAATATTAGGTGGCTTGTGGAAAATTTATGTTTTCTTATGGTTCACCATCTTACTGCTGATATTATACCCACTATACCTATCTTTTTTACTAACCGAAAAGCACTTTAATAAAGGTTTCTTATTGTTGCGATTCCATACGGGACTACTGATGTACCTCTCTGGTATTTTTATATCCGTTAAAAACAAACATTACATTAAAAAAGGGCAAGCTTATGTAATTACGCCTAATCATTCTTCTTTTTTAGATATCATTATCTTGTACCAAACCTTTACTCAATACTTTGTTTTTATGGGTAAAAAATCATTGGCAACAGTTCCTGTTTTTAATATCTTTTTTAAGAAAATGAACATCCCCGTAGATAGAAGAAGTGCCAGAGATGGAAAACGAGCTATGGATAGATGTGGCAAGGAGCTAGAGAAAGGTCATAGTGTTGTTATGTTTCCTGAAGGAACAATTTCTGCTAAAGTTCCAGAATTGTTAAAGTTTAAAAATGGGGCTTTTAAATTGGCTATTGAAATGCAAGTGCCGGTAATTCCGATTACCTTTTTTACGAATTACAAACGACTAGAAATGGCTGGCTTGTTTTCTGGAAAAGCGGGTCCTGGAATTGCGAAAGCTGTAATTCACGAACCCATACCAACTATTGGTATGACGGAAGATGATATCCCTCAACTGAAAGAAAGAGTATTTAATATTATTAATGATGAGTTGTTGGCTCATCAACAAAGATAAGGTTTGAATCTTTAAGCTACTTCGCCTATCTCTTTATAAAACTGCTCAGCTGCAGCTTGTTCCGCTTTCTTTTTAGTAAAAGCGCTTCCTTTTCCTTTTAGCTCGTCATTAACAATTAACTCTGCTACATACAATTTTCCTTTTCGCTCTTCCGTTTCTGATATCTTAAAGTCAAAACTTAATTTTTCTTTCTGACACCATTCTAATACTCTACTTTTAAAATCTGTTTCCGTTTGTATCACTTCTTCAATATCTATATGGTTTTGAAGTAAGTTATCCTCTACGAATTTTTGAGCAACAACATAGCCTTTATCTAAAAATATAGCGCCTATTAATGCCTCTAAAGCATTTCCATAAACAGATTTTGAAGCACGCTCTAAATTCGATTGCATTAATTCTTGTAAGCCAATTTTAACGCCCAAATTATTAAGCGTTTGCCTACTAACGAGTCTCGACCGAAGCTTTGTTAAGTAGCCTTCGTCTTGTTTAGGAAATTTATGATAAATGTAATTGGAAATAACACTGTCTAAAACAGCATCACCTAAAAACTCCAATCTTTCGTTACTTTCGAAAGATTGGAGTTGGTTATTTTGTATGATTGATTTGTGTAAAAAAGCCTGTTTATATATCGAAGTTTGATCTGGATAAACTCCAGTTATGCGCTCAATAATTTCAGCGTACACATCTTTTTTCCGAAAGACTTTCTTAAAAAACAATTAGGCTTCGTATTTTTTAAATAATACGGAAGCATTGTGTCCACCAAATCCAAATGTATTACTTAATGCAGCTCTTACTTCTCTTTTCTGAGCTTTATTAAATGTAAAGTTTAATTTAGGATCAAAAGACTCATCATCAGTAAAATGGTTGATTGTTGGAGGAATAATTCCTTCCTTAACAGCCATTAAAGCAGCGATAGATTCTAAAGCTCCTGCAGCACCTAATAAGTGACCTGTCATTGATTTAGTTGAACTAATGTTTAAGTTATAAGCATGGTCTCCAAAAACTTTTAAAATTGCTTGAGATTCTGCGATATCTCCTAATGGAGTAGAAGTTCCGTGAACATTGATATAATCAACTTCATCAGCACTCATTCCAGCATCTTCCAATGCATTTATCATTACATTTCTTGCTCCTAATCCTTCTGGATGTGGTGCAGTCATGTGATGAGCATCAGCAGACATTCCTCCACCAACTATTTCACCGTAGATTTTTGCTCCACGTGCAATTGCATGTTCGTACTCTTCTAAAATTAAAGCAGCACCACCTTCGCCCATTACAAAACCATCTCTTTCCTTATCAAAAGGACGAGAAGCTGTTTCTGGCGAATCATTTCTTGTAGATAATGCATGCATTCCGTTAAATCCACCCATTCCTGCTTCGTAAATTGAAGCTTCAGAACCTCCAGAAACAAAAACATCTGCTTTACCTAATCTAATATAATTGAAAGCATCAATTAATGCATTAGTAGAAGAAGCACAAGCTGCAACTGTTGTAAAGTTTGGCCCTCTAAATCCAAATTCCATTGAAATTAATCCAGATGCGATATCTGCAATCATTTTAGGAATAAAGAAAGGATTAAACCTTGGAGTTCCATCTCCCTCAACAAAGTTTGTTACCTCATCTTGAAAAGTTTTAATTCCACCAATTCCAGAACCCCAAATTACTCCGACTCTGTCTTTATTAACAGTTTCAAGATCTAATTTAGAATCTACCACTGCCTCTTTAGAGGCAATTAAAGCAAACTGGGTGTAAGGATCAATTTTACGACCTTCTTTTCTATCAAAATAATCTGCTACGATGTAATCCTTTACTTCGCAAGCAAATTGTGTTTTAAATTTTGATGCATCAAATCTTGTGATTGGAGCACATCCGCTTACCCCAGCTTTTAAATTTTTCCATGTTTCAGGAAAGGTTTTTCCTAAAGGAGTAATTGCTCCTAAACCTGTTACTACAACTCTTTTTAATTCCATTAATAGATTGATTAAAATTTGTATGTATAAAGTGAAATAGCCTTGAATAAATTCAAAGCTATTTCATTAAATCTATAGGAAACGCGAATTATTTTGCGTTTTCTGTAATGTAAGTTACAGCATCTCCAACAGTAGCAATTTTTTCTGCTTGATCATCTGGAATTGCAATATTGAATTCTTTTTCGAATTCCATAATTAACTCAACTGTATCTAAAGAATCAGCCCCTAAATCATTTGTGAAGCTAGCTTCATTTGTTACTTCGTTTTCGTCAACTCCTAACTTATCAACGATAATTGCTTTTACACTTCCTGCGATATCTGACATATTCTATTTTTTTTATTGTTTTATAAGGTACAAAGAAAATTATTTATCTTTATATAATCAAATTATTTTCGATTATTTGTAAACAACTAGTAGTTTATTTAATTCTTTCCTTGCTATATCTGGTACTTCAGCATCATTCTGAGGGTGACCAATTGGTAATAATAAATATGCTCTTTCATTATCAGGCCTTCCTAATATCTTCGCTAAAAAGCCCATTGGACTAGGCGTATGCGTTAAAGTAACCAAGCCAGCATTGTGTATTGCAGCTATTAGCATCCCGCAAGCTATCCCAATAGATTCGTTTACATAATAATTATTTCGCTTCTCTCCTTCTAAAGTTTCATGCACTCTTTTAAATACTACTATAATATATGGAGCGATTTCAATAAATGGTTTTTCCCAAGTTGTTCCTAATGGTGCTAGGTCTTCTTTCCATCTATCACTCATCCTGCCGCCATAACTCTTTTTTTCTTCTTCCTCTGCTGCTGCTCTTATTTTAGATTTAAGTTCAGGACTAGAAACAACACAAAAAGTCCACGGCTGCTTGTGTCCACCAGACGGAGCAGTTCCTGCAGCTTTAATTATATTCTCTATTACTTTAAAATCTATTGCTTTATCGGAATATTCTCTAACAGACCTCCTTTTATCTAAAAAATTATAAAACAATTCACTTTTTTGAATTTGCTCTTCGTTTGTTAATTCTTTTTGGCGGTATGGAATAAATTTATACGACATCTTATTTAATTTTGATTTAAAGAATGAAAGTAATAAACTTATGAAACGTATCGCAATTTTTGCTTCAGGAAGTGGCTCTAATGCCGAAAATATCTTTAATCACTTTAAAGAAAATAGTACTGTTGAGATTTCTTTGATCTTGACGAATAACGCCAATGCTTATGTTATTGAAAGAGCCAAAAACTTAGAGGTAAAATCACATGTTTTCTCAAAAACTGATTTTCTAAATACCCCCTCTATTTTAACTGTTTTAGCAGAAAATAAGATAGATTTAGTTGTTTTAGCTGGTTTTTTACTTAAAATTCCTGAAAACCTAATAAAATCATATCCTAATAAAATTGTAAATATTCATCCTGCTTTATTGCCAAAGTATGGCGGGAAAGGCATGTATGGAGACAATGTCCACAAGGCTGTTGTTGCTGAAAAAGAAACTGAATCGGGAATTACAATCCACTTTGTAAATGAACATTACGATGAAGGAAAAGTCATATTCCAAGCAAAATTCCCTGTCTTAGAAAATGATACTTACAAAGATGTTGCGGCTAAAATACACCAGCTGGAGTATGAGCACTTTCCTAAAACTATTGAGTTTCTCCTTAAAAAAGACTGACTTACGTTTAAAAAGCAATCTAAACTAAATCGAACCCTATATCTTTTCTGTAATTCTTTTTTTCGAAATTTATTTTTTCTGCATTTGCAAACGAGTGCGCTAATGCCTCTTCAATCGTGTCACCAAAAGAAGTTAATGCCAACACTCTTCCTCCAGAAGTAACAACGTTATCTCCAACCTGTTTTGTTCCTGCATGGAAAACGATACCGTTTTCAAGAGCATCAAATCCAGTCATTACTTTTCCTTTCTCATAAGCCTCAGGATAACCTCCTGAAACCAACATTACCGTTGTTGCTGTTCTTTCATCAACTTCAAATGTTTTTTCATGTAAAGTTTGGTTGGCAACTCCTTCAAATAAATCCAACAAATCAGATTTTATACGAGGAATAACTACTTCCGTTTCTGGATCACCCATTCTTACATTATATTCAACAACCGAAGGGTTTCCATTATGATTCATCAAACCAATAAAAATAAATCCTTTATAATCTATTCCGTCCGATTTCAACCCTGCTATTGTTGGTTTTACCACTAACTCCTCTACCTTATCAAGATAAGCTTGGTCTGCGAACGGAACAGGCGAAATGGCTCCCATTCCTCCTGTATTTAATCCTTTATCTCCCTCACCTATTCTTTTGTAATCTTTAGCCGAAGGTAATATTTTATAATTCTCTCCATCCGTTAACACAAAAACTGAAAGCTCAATTCCGTGTAAAAATTCTTCTATTACTACTGTTGCTGATGCAGCTCCAAATTTACCATTGGTCATGTTCGTTAATTCCGTTTTAGCCTCTGATAAATCATCTAAAATTAACACGCCTTTTCCGGCAGCCAATCCATCTGCTTTTAAAACAAATGGGGGTTCCAAGCTTTCTAAAAACGTATACCCATCGGCTAAATTATCCGTTGTAAAGCTTTTATATTTAGCGGTTGGTACACCATGTTTTTTCATAAATATTTTAGAGAACTCTTTACTTCCTTCTAGTTCAGCACCATCTTTCTTTGGTCCAATTACGGCTACGTTTTTCAGCGCATCATCTGCTAAAAAATAATCGTGAATACCATTTACTAATGGATCTTCTGGTCCAACAACAACAATTTTAATATCATTACTTAAAACAAACTCTTTAATCGCATCAAAATCATTAACACCCATCTCTACATTAATCCCTACCTCAGCTGTTCCAGCATTTCCTGGAGCAATAAATAAGTTGTTTAACTTTTTACTTTGAGCAAGTTTCCATGCAAACGCATGTTCTCTTCCTCCTGATCCTAATACTAATACATTCATCAATAGTGTGTTTAATAATTTTATGTAAAAGTAAAAAATCCCTAACGGTAATCGAGCGAGATTTTAGAATATTTATAAGAAGTTCTAATTTATGTGTAAAAGTAAATTATACGTTTAATCTTTGGCTACTCTATCGAAACCCGCTCGGAAACCTAACAGAAATTAACAGTTTCAAATTTTTACACTATATTTGAGTAACACAAACCCCATTGTTATACCCAATGAATATTATCTTAAGTAAAGCTCGATTACCTTTTGCAAGTTGTCCCAAAAAATTCGGAATCGGTTATTTTCACTTCCTAAAGCAAGCATAAAAATTTGTTCTGAAAGACAAAACCCTGTGGGTTAAAAACCGTATTTTGTATCCTCAATTCTACCATGCAGTATTAACCAAATAGAATACACTAAATTGATGTCAGACAATAAGAAGAAGCTTTTTTTACTTGATGCATTTGCTTTAATATATAGAGCTTACTTCGCTTTCGGGAAAAACCAACGATACAATTCTAAAGGATTAAACACCTCTGCAATGTTGGGGTTTACGAATACTTTAATTGAAGTTTTAGAGAAACAAAAACCAACGCACATTGCTGTTGTTTTTGATGCTCCGGGAGGCGCAACAAACAGAGAAGAAGTTTTTACGGATTACAAAGCTGGAAGAGAAGCAATGCCCGAAGATCTAAAAACTTCAATTCCTTATATTAAACAAATTATTGAAGCATTTAATATTCCAATGTATTTACTGGAAGGTTATGAGGCGGATGATATTATTGGAACAATGGCTAAAGAAGCCGAAAGACAAGGTTTTGAAACGTATATGATGACTCCCGACAAGGACTTTGGACAGTTAGTTTCTGAAAATATATTTATGTACAAGCCTGCAGCTTATGGAAAGCCTGCACAGAAAATGGGAATATCTGAGGTTTGCGAAAAATTTGGTGTAGAAAACCCTTTGCAGGTTATTGATATTTTAGGATTGTGGGGAGATGCAGTTGATAACATTCCAGGGATTCCGGGGATTGGCGAAAAGACTTCTAAAATATTGATTGCTAAATATGGAAGTGTTGAAGGGTTAATAGCACATGCGCATGAATTAAAAGGAAAACAAAAAGAGAACGTTATCAATTTTGCTGAACAAGGCTTATTGTCTAAAATGTTGGCAACAATAATTTTAGATGTTCCTGTTGCTTACGATTTGGCAGACATGATGCTCGAGGCTCCAAATGAAGATAAAATAACAGAAATTTTTGCAGAATTAGAGTTTAGAAACTTAGCAAAAAGAATACTTGGAAGAGAAATTCAAATTAAACCAGCTGCTATTCCTTTACAACCAGGCGGACAGATGGATTTGTTTGGTAATGTTATGGAAACTGCTGTTGAACAAAAACAAGCAGTTACTGAAGAAGCTCCTCTTGAAGCAAAAGACATTACAAACAGTAAGCATAGCTATCACTTTGTGCAAACAGCAGAAGAACGCGCAAAATTAATTGCTGATATTTCTAAAGAAAAATCGTTTTGTTTTGATACAGAAACAACAGGTTTAAATCCTTTTGAAGCTGAAATTGTTGGGATGTCTATTTCTTGGAAAGAAGGAGAAGCTTATTATGTTCCCCTTTCAGAAAAGAAAGAAGAAGCAACAGCTGTTTTATTGGAATTTAAAGATTTATTTGAAAGTGAAACCATAGAGAAAGTTGGTCAGAATCTTAAGTACGACATTAATGTTTTAACAAATTATACTATTCAAGTTAAAGGTTCTTTGTTTGACACGATGATTGCGCATTATTTGATTCAACCAGATATGCGACACAATATGGATTTATTGGCAGAAACTTATTTGGGGTATAAAACGGTTTCGATAGAAACGTTAATTGGCAAGAAAGGAAAGAAGCAAAAAACAATGCGTGATATTCCGCAAGAAGAAATTTTGGATTACGCTTGTGAAGATGCTGACATAACATTGAGGTTAAAGAATCAGTTTGAGCCAAAAATGAATGCAACTTTAAAGAAATTAATGGATGAAATTGAGATTCCATTAATCCCTGTTTTAAGTGCAATGGAAAAAGAAGGGATTAATTTAGATGTTAAAGCTTTAGCTAAATTTTCGGAAGAGTTGGAAGTTTCAGTTACAGATTTAACCAAACAAATACTTGACTTATCTGGGGAGGAATTTAATTTGGATTCTCCTAAGCAGCTTGGAGAAGTGCTTTTTGATAAGATGAAAATTGTAGAAAAGGCTAAGAAAACGAAGACTGGTCAATATTCTACAGGAGAAGATGTGTTGTCTAAATTGGCAAATAAGCACGAAATTGTACCATTGATTTTAGAATATAGATCACTTAAAAAATTGAAATCTACTTATGTAGATGCATTACCAGAATTGGTAAATGCTGAAGATGGAAAAATACATACCAGTTATATGCAAACTGTTGCGGCTACTGGTCGTTTAAGTTCTACGAATCCAAACCTACAAAACATTCCTATCCGAACAATAAAAGGAAGAGAAATAAGAAAGGCGTTTATTCCAAGAAATGATGATTTTACTTTACTGGCAGCAGATTATTCTCAAATTGAGTTAAGAATTATTGCGGCTTTAAGTGAAGATGAAAACATGCAAGAGGCTTTTTTAAAAGGTGAAGATATTCATACCGCAACAGCAGCAAAAGTTTTTGGTGTAGAAAAAGATGCTGTTGATAGAGATATGAGAAGTAAAGCGAAAGCGGTAAACTTTGGAATTATTTATGGCGTTTCTGCATTTGGGTTATCTCAAAACTTAAATATTTCGAGAAAAGAAGCGAAAGAAATTATTGAAACTTACTTTGAGCAATATCCAAAGCTAAAAGCTTACATGGAAAATAATGTGACGTTTGCTAAAGAACATGGTTATGTGGAAACGATTATGAATCGTAGAAGGAATTTAAATAATATCAATTCTGCTAACGCAATTGTTCGTGGTCATGCTGAGAGAAATGCAGTAAACGCACCAATACAAGGTTCTGCAGCTGACATTATTAAAATTGCAATGATTAACATTCATAAAGAATTTGAAAAGCAACAGTTTAAATCTAAGATGTTATTGCAAGTGCATGATGAATTGGTTTTTGATGTGTTTAAGCCAGAATTAGATCAAATTAAAGCGATAGTAAAAGATAAAATGGAGAATGCAGTAAAATTGAGTGTTCCGTTAGATGTAGAAATGAATGCTGCCGAAAACTGGCTATTGGCACACTAATACAAATTTACTAGTTTTGAATATTCTTAAACCGAAACAAATGATAAAGCAATCTGCAGTTATACTACTTTCAAGTTTATTAATAGCTTGCTCTGGAGATAGTATAGTTGAAGAAGCACTTATTGATAATGAGCCAGTTGTGAATGGTTTAACAATTGAAAGAGCAGAAAAAGTACAAGAAGTATTTTACACGATCCCTTCGCCAATGGAGACTGCCAATTTGTTTTATATAACTGGTGCTGAGTACAAAACAGAGGCAACAAACTCCATCAAAAATATAAACAACTATGTTACTAGCGGACAGAAAGCTTTAAATCTTGGTGTTTATGGCGCAGATGTAAGTTATGCGAATATTTTTGATCAGTCGGAACAATCAATGCTTTATATTAATTGCACCAAGAAAATGGCTGATGCACTAGATATTTCTTCAGCTTTTGATGTTGCAACAATAGAGCGAGTTGAAGAAAATATGAACAATAGAGATTCTTTAATGGTAATTATTGATGATGCTTTTTGGATTATTGACGCACACCTTAAAGGGAATGGACAAGATCATTTATCTGCATTAATAATGACTGGAGGATGGATTGAAGGATTATACTTAGGAACACAGTCTTTAGACAGGGAAAATCCTGATGCTGAATTGATGAAAAGAGTAGCTGCTCAAAAATCTTCGCTAGCAAGCTTAATGGACTTATTAATTACGTATGACAATGCTGAAGTAATGGCTGTAAAGCAGAACATGAAAGTTTTACAAACAGCTTATGCTAAGGTTGATGAAAAAGCAATAGATCCAGTAATAATTTTTAAAATTACTGATGCCGTAAGTAAAGTTAGAGCACAAATTATTCGCTAATTTCTCCTCTTAAAGGTTTTTGCAACCACGTTTTTATTTCTGAAGTTGAAAGGTCCGTGCCTAGTAAATACATTAGTTTAGTAACTGCGGCTTCGTAGGTCATATCTTTTCCACCAACAACACCAATTTTATTAAACGCAGAACTAGTTTCGTATTTTCCTTGATCTACACTACCACCTTCACACTGGCTGACATTTAAAATAACAATGTCTTTTTTAACGGCCTCTATTAATAAATTGATAAACCAATCTTGAGTAGATCCATTTCCAGCCCCAAAAGTTTCTAAAACAATGGCTTTAAGTCCTTTAATATTAATTATAGCACTAACAGCCTCTTTCGTAATTCCTGGGTAAAGTTTAATGGTTGCAATGTGATTATCAGAAAATTGGTTCAGCTTTAACTCTTTTCCGTTTGGCTGATAAATGTTGTTTTTGTTAAATTTTAACGAAACTCCTGCTTGCGCTAATACCGGATAGTTAGGAGATGTAAAAGCTTCAAAATCTTCTGCATTAGATTTCGTAGCTCTATTCCCGCGGTATAAATCATATTCAAAATAGATCGCAACTTCTGGAACAACGGATTTTCCATTTTTTTTGGTAGCAGCAATTTCAACTGCTGTTAAAAGGTTCTCTTTAGCATCGGTTCTAACTTCTCCTATTGGTAATTGAGATCCTGTTAAGATAACGGGTTTGCTTAGATTTTCTAACAAAAAGCTTAATGCAGAAGCGGTGTAAGCCATTGTATCTGAACCGTGTAAAACAACAAAACCCTCGTGCTTACTGTAATTGTCAAATATTATTTGGGCAATGTTGAACCAATCTTTAGGTTGCATGTTTGATGAATCGATAGGCTCATCAAAAGAGGTCGCATCAATTTTACATTTTAGTTTTTTTATTTCAGGAATTTCATTGATTAACGCATCAAAATCAAAAGCTTTTAAAGCTCCTGTTTCTTCGTTACGAACCATTCCTATGGTTCCTCCGGTGTATATAATTAGTACTGAATTCATTTTTATTGTGCCTTTCGGCTCCGCTCAAGGAGCAATAAATATAGTTTTAAAATCCAAAAACCTCCTTTGAATTGGCAGTAGTAATTTCTGCAACCTCTTCAATTGATATGTTGTAAATATCGACAACTTTTTCAGCAATAGTATATAGATAAGTGCTTTCATTTCTTTTTCCTCTAAAAGGTGCTGGTGCCAAGTAAGGAGAGTCTGTTTCTAAAACCAAATGCTTTAAATCTATTTGCTCAACAACTTTATCCAATCCAGAATTTTTAAAAGTAACCACTCCACCGATTCCAATTTTAAAATCGCCATAATTTATAATGTGATTGGCTTGTTCAACTGTCCCTGTAAAACAATGAAAAATACCACGCATTTTAGCATCATTTAATTCGTCTAATATTTCAAAAATCTCATCAAAGGCATCTCTACAATGGATTACAAATGGGAGCTCATATTTTTTTGCCAATTCAATTTGAAATCGAAAAGCTTCTTGTTGTTCTTTAAAAAAGGTTTTATCCCAATACAAATCAATTCCAATTTCACCAATAGCGCAAAACTTTTGTTTATTCAGCCAATCTTCTACTAAGACTAATTCTTCTTTGTAATTTTCGCCAACTGAAGTTGGGTGTAAACCCATCATCGGAAAACAATTGTCAGGATAATCTGTTCCTAATTTCATCATTCCATCAATAGAGGATGAATCGATATTGGGTAAAAAAAAGCGAGTAATTCCTTTGTCAATACTGTTTTTAATGACAGTATCAATATCATCATTAAACTGTTCGGAGTATAAGTGGGTATGTGTATCGGTTAAAATCATATTTCAAAAATAAGATATTAGAGGATAGAGGATAGACCTAAGCGAGAATCTTTTCTCTAATGTCTAACATCTTTTCTCTATAAAAGTTATCTTTGCACTCTTAAAATTCAATTAGAAATGAGTCAGCAATTATCAGAACAAGAATTGGTTAGACGTGAATCGTTAACCAAGTTAAGAGAATTGGGAATTAATCCTTATCCTCAAGCTTTATATCCAGTAACTATTTTATCTAAGGCGATAAAGGAAAATTACGAAGAGGGTAAACAGGTAGTTATTGCTGGGCGTTTAATGAGTAGAAGAAACCAAGGGAAAGCTTCTTTTGCTGAGGTACAAGATAGCGAAGGAAGAATTCAGGTCTATTTTAATAGAGATGAGATTTGTGAGGGAGAAGACAAAACAATGTACAATGAGGTTTACAAAAAACTATTAGACATTGGTGATTTTGTAGGGATTGAAGGAACCATGTTTAAAACACAGGTTGGACAAATTAGTGTAAGAGTTAATGTGTTTTCTTTATTGAGTAAATCGTTAAAACCGCTACCATTACCAAAAACAGATGCTGAAGGAAATGTGCACGATGCATTTACAGATCCTGAAATGCGTTACAGACAGCGTTATGTTGATTTAGTGTTAAACCCTCATGTAAAAGATGTATTTATTAAGAGAGCAAAGTTAATGCATGCTATGCGTACGTTCTTTGTTGATAAAGGATATTATGAGGTAGAAACACCAATATTACAACCTATTGCAGGTGGCGCTTCGGCTCGTCCGTTTATTACACACCACAACTCTTTAGATGTACCAATGTATTTGAGAATTGCGTGTGAGTTGTATTTAAAAAAGACTTTAATTGGGGGGTTTGATGGTGTTTTTGAATTTGCAAAAACATTTAGAAACGAGGGAATGGATAGAACTCATAACCCTGAATTTTCTATGATGGAAATTTATGTAGCTTACAAAGACTACAATTGGATGATGGACTTTACAGAGAAATTGTTAGAGCATTGTGCAATTGCTGTAAATGGAACAACTGAGGCTACTTTTGGAGAGAATAAAATAAACTTTAAAGCTCCTTACAAGAGGGTTACTATGACTCAATCTATAATCGACTTTACTGGGTTTGACATTAAAGGGAAGTCTGAAAAGGAATTAGCGACTTGGTGTAAAGCGAATGGAATTGAGGTGGATGAAACAATGGGTAAAGGGAAATTGATTGATGAAATTTTTGGGGGAAAATGTGAAGGAAACTACATTGATCCGACATTTATAACTGATTACCCGAAAGAAATGTCACCATTATGTAAAGAGCATAGAGATGACCCGAGTTTAACGGAGCGTTTTGAGTTAATGATTTGTGGTAAAGAACTGGCGAATGCTTATACAGAGTTAAATGACCCAATAGATCAGAAAGAACGTTTTGAGTCGCAATTAGAATTAGCAAAAAGAGGTGATGATGAGGCTGGAGAGTTTATTGATTATGACTTTTTAAGATCATTAGAATATGGAATGCCGCCAACATCAGGATTAGGAATAGGTATTGATCGTTTAATTATGTTCTTAACAAATAACGAAAGTATTCAAGAAGTGATTTTGTTTCCTCAGATGAAGCCAGAAAAGAAAGCATTGGAGTTGAAGGGTAACGAAAAAGTTATTTTTGATATAATGAAGTCTAATGAAAGAATGGAATTAGGTTCGCTTAAAACTGCAGCTGCGTTGAGTGGAAAGCAGTGGGACAAAGGCATGAAGGCTCTTTCTAAATTAGGGTTACTTAAGGTTGAGGTTGAAGGTGATGCTAAAACGGTTGTTTTACAGGGGTGATAATTTTGCAAGACTTTTGAAAAGCTATTAAGCAGTTTCCAAAGTAGGAGTTGTTTGCTTTTCTTTTTATATTTTATTATTTTAGCTTAAAATAATTGAGGGTGAAAAACCCTATAACAATATTAAAATAGAGACGATGAAAAAAATTAAACTCTTTTTGCTAGGATGTACAATATTTGTGACAATAAATTTGACACATGCACAAAACGGTTTAAACTTTGATGGAATAAACGATTACATACAAACAACCTATAACGGTATTTCTGGGAATAGCCCAAGAACTATGGAAGCATGGATAAAAACCTCTGCAAATTGTTTACCTATCTCATCTGGAGGAACTGGGCAAAAAGTAATTGTTGACTACGGAAATTTCTTAACTGGACAACGGTTCACTATGAATTTACTATGGAGTAATTCCATCAGACTAGAAGTAGGAGGAAGTGGAATAAGTGGCACCCTAGCTGTAAATGACGGCTTATGGCATCATCTAGCAGTAGTTCATAATCCTTCCGTTACAAATAATATTCTTTTATACATTGATGGTGTGCTAAATGCTTCAGGCAGTTTGACAGTTAACACAGGAACAACCAATAATGTAAGAATTGGAAGACGGATTGATGGTCCAGGTTGGTTTAGTGGTGATATAGATGAAGTTCGTATTTGGGATGTAGCTAAAACGCAGGCGGAAATTGCTGCAAATATGAATAATGAAGTTTGTGGAATTACTTCAGACTTAGTAGCATATTATAGGCTAAATGAGGGTGTTGCTGGAGGAGCAAATTCAGCTGTTACAACAGCGGTGGAGGATGCTGCTGGTGCAAATGGATCGTTAAATGGATTTAGTTTAACAGGAGCAACTTCTAATTGGGTTATAGGAAAAACACTAGGTTTAGGAGTTGTTGTTAATACTCAATTCTTAAACGAGTGTCCAGGCTTTTCAATTACTGTTGGAAGCAGCACTTATACTACAACAGGTAATTTTTCTGACACCTTAATTGGAGCATCAGCATCAGGGTGTGACTCTATAATAAACACCAACTTAACAATAGCAATACCAACAAACAATTTAACTTTCAATGAATGTTCAGTGTTTTCAATTACCGTTGGGTCTAACACATATAATTCTACTGGTAATTATTCTGACACACTGGTTGGAGCATCAGCATCAGGGTGTGATTCTATTGTAAATACTGACTTAACGGTATCACCAATAGTAACAACAAATCAAGCGTTCAATGAGTGCTCAGGTTTTTCAATTATTGTTGGGAATAATACATATAATACAACAGGGAATTATTCTGATACTTTATTAGGGGCATCAGCTTCAGGGTGTGATTCTATTGTAAATACCAGCATTACGATAATGGCAGTAATTGATATAACAATTGCCAATACATTTTCTACATTAACTGCGAATCACTCCGGAGCAAGTTACCAATGGTTAGATTGTGATAATAATTTTGCTGTTATTTCAGGAGCAACAAGCCAAGCATTTACAGCAACAGCTAACGGTAACTTCGCAGTAGAAATTACAGTGGGTAGTTGTATAGACACCTCTGCTTGTACGATTTTAACAACTGTTGGAATAAATGAATTAGCACAAAAGGCAGTTTCTATTTATCCTAATCCAGCAACCAACTACATACAAGTTAATTTAGGAAATCAAGTGACTATTCTTAATTATTCATTAACGGCTATTACTGGTGAATTAATTAAAGAAAATACAGTAGAAAATGCTAATACCCTTTCCATAGATATTAGTGATGAAGCAAAAGGAGTTTACTTCTTAAAACTGAACAACATTACATACAAAGTAATTAAAGAATAAAGACGTTATTTTTTTGTAAATAAATAGAAAGCTCTATAAAAAAAGATAGAGTTTTGCTGTTTTAATAATTAAATAAGCATTAAAAATAGGGGAACTTAATGGGGTATAAATTTTTATATAGAATACCTATATTTGTGTAATGGGATTTGATAAAAAGATAGCAGTTATAGGTGGTGGTAGCTGGGCAACAGCTACCGTAAAAATTCTAGTAGAGAATTTAGATGAGGTTAATTACTGGATGTGAGATCAGATATCTGTTGAATACATTAAGGAATTTCATCATAATCCAAAATACATTCAATCGATACGATTTGATGTGGGGGAATAAAATATGATATTGTGAGGAATGCCACTAATAGCTTGAAAAAATGACTAACGGTCATTATGACTTGAGGAACGGTTTTCTTAGATGGTTGCAAGAATTAATTTGAGGAGTGAATTAGTATTCAAAAACTCTTTTTACCCGTGGCGAATAAGAGGTTAAAATCTCATAAGGGATAGTTCCGATACATTTGGCCATTTCTGTTATGGTGTTTTTGGCACTAAAGATTAAAGCTTCATCACCCACGGTACAGTTGATGTTGGTAACATCTATCATCACCATATCCATACAAATATCGCCAACAATTGGGGCTTTTTTATTGTGAACAAGCATATTCCATTTCCCGTTACTTAAATTACGGTTTAGTCCATCAGCATATCCTACAGGAATTGTTGCAATAGTTATGTTTTCAGTAGCAACACCACGTCTGTTGTAACCAACAGTTTCTCCTTTTTTGATGTGTTTAATTTGAGCAATTTTAGATTTTAAAGTGCTAGCTGGCAATAGTTTTTCTTGTGTTTTTTCATCAGAAGAGACCCCATAAAGACCAATTCCTAAGCGAACCATATCCATTTGAGCAGTATTAAAACGAATAATACCATTAGAGTTTAAAATGTGTTTTTCTATTGGGTAATTTAAGTGATCAGATATGCTATCTGTAATGTTTATAAATTGGGTTATTTGGTGTTGAGTAAACTCATCCTCATTAGGATTTCCTGCGGCAACTAAATGAGAAAAAATGCTCTCTACTTTTAAAAAGTCATTCGCGTTAAGTGTTTTAATTAATGTTGAAATTTCAGTCGCATCAAATCCTAAACGATGCATTCCTGTATCTATTTTAATACTAATAGATATAAGTTGAGAATTGTCAACAGTATTGATTAAACGTTCTAATGCGTGCTGAGAAAATATAGTTGGAGTCAATTTATATTCTACCACTAAATCAAAACTGTCAACTTCTGGTTTCATTACCATAATAGGTAGTTTTATTCCAGCTTTCCGTAATTCTATTCCCTCAAAAGTATTGGCAACACCTAAATAATCAACTTCATTTTCTGCTAAAAGCTTGGCAACATCAAAAGTTCCTAATCCATAAGAAAAGGCTTTTACCATTACCATTACTTTTGTAGAAGGTTTTAGTAATGATCTGAAATAATTTAGATTGGACACTAAATTATCCATGTGAATTTCTAAAGTGGTATCGTATATAAGTTCTTTCATAATGGTTTCCCCTTAATACTAGGGTTTAGTAGATTTTATTTTAGTTAGGTAATTATAGCACGATCTGCAAAGTGGTTCGTACGCATCAATCTCTCCTAAAAGTACTAATTCATCTTTTTCTACTTTTCGATATGAATGGTTTGCTAAATCGCCACATTTCATACAAATTGCATGCACCTTTGTAACATATTCGGCAGAAGCCATTAATCCTGGCATTGGCCCAAAAGGAACGCCTTTAAAATCCATATCTAAGCCAGCCACTATTACTCTAATTCCGCTGTTGGCTAGTTGATTGCAAACTGCAATTAAACCATCATCAAAAAATTGAGCCTCATCAATTCCTACCACATCAACACCAGTTGCTAAAATGGGTATGTTTGACGAAGATGGCACAGGTGTAGAGTGTATTTCATTGGCATCATGAGAGACGACTTTCTCTTCATCATAACGCGTATCAACACCCGGTTTAAAAATTTCTACGTTTTGTTTGGCGAACTGAGCGCGTTTCATTCTACGAATTAGCTCTTCGGTTTTTCCTGAAAACATAGAACCGCAAATAACCTCAATCCAGCCTTTTTTTTTGTTGGGGTTTATGGTGTCTTCTAGAAACATTGGTAATTTTATTTTTGAAGTTAATTTTGTTTAATTTTATCTAAATAAATTTGCAAGTTTCGAAGTTATGGAAATAGAACAATTACGACAAGAGATAAATGATTTATTAGAAAATGTTGTCAAACATTCCAATTCTTATACATCAAAAGACCACCTTTCTTCTTTAGATGTAAGTTTTGTTATAAAAAAAGTGAGTAAACTACAAGAGGGACTTACCGGTTTGAAGTATTTGTTAGAGGGGAAGCATAATGAGAGAGGTGAAAGTAAATTTATAGAACCTTCTCTTGAGGCGGATGAGGTTACTGTTGAAGAAGGAATTATAATTGAAGCAGAAAATACTAACATAGAAAGTGTAGAGCACTCTTTAGTTACTAAGGTATCTGAAGGGTTAACGCTAAACGACAGGTATCTGTTTGCCAATGAGCTGTGTAATAAAGATATGAATGCTTTTAACGAGTTAGTTAAAGCTATTGATAATTGTTCTTCTTTAGATGCTGCAACAAAACTTTATTCATCTATGGATTGGGAAATTGACAATGAACACGTTGTTGTGTTTACCAACTTAGTAGAAAGAAGATTTTCTTAAACATGAGAAAGGGAAAAGTATTTCTGTTTTTTCAACTTATTTGTTTTTCTGTTTTTTCTCAGAATATTAATTCAGCCAGAGCGGTTGTTGATACACTAACTTCTGAATATTTTGCAGGGAGAGGCGCTGTTGATAATGGTGAAAAAAAAGCAGCTAACTTCATTGCCAACCATTTTAAAAAGCAAGGATTAAAATCAGTTGAAAATTCTTTTTTTCAAGAATTTAACGCGCCAATAAATACATTCCCAAAAGCATTGCGTGTAAGTTTTGAGGGGCAAGAAATTATACCAGGGAAAGATTTTATTGTTGATGCAGCTTCTGGAGGTGCGGACGGGAACTTTGAATTGTATTGGCAGACTAATGAGCATTTGTTGACTAAAGTTGAATTAGATAAACGAGTTGCAGAAGGCTTTTTTACCAATAAAATTGTAGTATTAGCTATTAAAAATGGTGGAGCAGAAAACGAAGTGCTTCAACAGTTAAAAGAGAATAAAATAGGTGCGGCCGGAATTGTTTTTATAGAGAATGAATTAACCCAGCATTTATCTCCTGTCGCTAAAAATTATCCAATATTGCATGTAAGAGGAGGTATGTTAGCAGATTTTTCTAAGTCTATTTATATAAAGATAGACCAAGAATTAATATCTAGTTATCGATCTCAAAATGTAATAGGATATGTTGAGGGAACTGAATTTCCAGATTCTTTTATTGTGCTTTCAGCGCATTATGATCATTTAGGAAAAATGGGAGCTCAGACTTATTTTCCGGGAGCCAATGATAATGCAAGTGGTGTTGCTCTGTTGTTAGATTTAGCAACTCATTATTCAGAGAAAGAACCCCCAGTAAAATCGATAATTTTTATTGCTTTTGGTGCTGAAGAGTCAGGTCTGGTTGGGTCAAAATACTTTGTAAACCATCCGACTATTCCATTAGCACAAATAAACTTTGTATTTAATATGGATTTAATGGGAACGGGTAGTGAAGGTGGAATGATTGTAAATGGGCGCATTTATGAAGAGCATTTTAATAAGCTAATTAAAATTAACAAGGAAGGAAAGTATTTACCAAGCATTAAAAAAAGAGGGAAAGCTGCGAATAGTGATCATTATTGGTTTTCAGAAAATGGGGTTCCTTCCTTTTTTATTTACTTAATGGGAGGGGTAAGTGCCTATCATGATGTTGATGATATTTCTAAAACGTTACCACTTACAAAGTATGCAGATAGTTTTCGATTAATTCGTGATTTCGTAGATGAATTGTAGCTAACTTTGTTGTCTAAAAAAAAAGGTATGAAAGCGAAAAAACCAATAGAATCTTTAGCAGTTACAACAAAGGTAGTGTTGCCAAACGACACCAATATGTTGAACAATCTTTATGGTGGAAACCTGTTGCATTGGATGGATAACATTGCTGCAATATCTGCACACAGACATTGTAAGCGAGTTGTTGTTACAGCTTCAGTAAATCATGTAGAGTTTAGGAAATCAATTGAGTTAGGATCTATTGTAACAATGGAGGCAAAGGTTTCGCGCGCCTTCAACTCTTCTATGGAGATTTTTATTGATGTTTTTATTGAGAACCCAATTACAGGGAAGCAAACAAAAAGTAATGAAGCAATTTATACATTTGTTGCTGTAGATCAGAACGGAAGTACAATAGCTGTTCCACCAATAAAACCAGAAACAGAACTAGAAATAACACGTTTTGATGCAGCTTTACGTAGAAGACAATTGAGCTTAATTATAGCTGGAAAAATGAAGCCAGAAGAAGCAACTGAATTGAAAGCGTTATTTTCGTAGATAAGAGGTTGGCATAGCCAACATTTTGTCTTGAAAAAAAACGTTGAAGAATGAAATGTTGTTTTTAAAAAGCGAAGCAATACGTATTTTGAGACTCTTCGTTTAACGGTTAATGTAAAAATGCGTTTTAATGCATATTTACATAAGTGTTGTAAATTATTATTGTTTTATAAATTTCATAATGCGTGGTCTATCGCTAATAATTTCAATAAAATAGTTTCCATTTGCTAATGTTGAAACATTGACTGCCTCATTAGTTGTGCCAAACAATATAAGCTTTCCATTGGAAGTGAAAATTTTGTATGAATGGGCGGAACTTGATTCATTGAAATGAATCAAGTCTGCTGTTGGGTTTGGATAAATAAGCAAATCATTTTCTGATGATGCGTCACCCGTGATGCCAGTCGCACCATCAATGACATTGATAGAGCCAACCATTCCCTGTGTTATATGAGGAGTGCATACATATTCGTAAAGACCTGCTATTTGTGGAACATATTGAAAAAACGTATCTGCCGGAGCCTGCCATATTTGGTCGAAAGCCATGGCTCCAGAAGGAATATTGGTAGATGTTATAGTATGAGCCATCAATGGAACATCCAATGGAAGCCACTGAACTGTATCTCCAAGCTGAATTGTAATGTTTGCGGGAGTAAATTCAAAATATCCACTCCAGACTTGAAC
>JASJIW010000011.1:0-20461 GCA_037624665.1 Flavobacteriales bacterium | reverse complement strand
TACATTAATGAAATAACACATTTATGTTTAATATTAGTTAATGCAGCAACTATCTTTTTACTTCATCGCCAGTTGAATTAATGGACTGCAAAAAATATAATTTGTCAAGGTCTGCCATAACCGTTGCCCTTTGAGTTGTAGGAATATTATTATAAACTTCTTGTGCGTTAAAAAGTATTTCTTTGAATGTCCCATTACATAACTCTAGTGTATTTCCTTTTATTAGTTCATCAATTAAACGATCAATGATTATCTTTTCAATCTCTAAAGTGTGGCTCCTATTTGCAGGTAAAGAAATGTTGGCAGCAGTCAAACTGTTTGTAGTAAAATACCTCATTGCTATTTGACCAATTGAAGACAAGGTGTGAACTCCAGCAGTGTTTACAATCAATCCCATATTCTTCATTGTGTTCCTATATCTGACAGAAGCTGTATCAATTCCTTGCAATTGTCCAGCGCTAATTTTGATAATACAATCAACTAACTGCTTGATATTTTTTAATTCAGAGGAATAAAACGAAAATGTTTTGCTGTCCAAATTTCCATGATGATTCTTTGGTGGATTCGGTTCCAAAAACTGAATAAAAGATTCTCTATGATCTGGTGTTAGTGTCCATGCCATATTTTATTTGTTCGATTTAAAAAAATTAATAGATATTTTGTACAACTCAGCAAGTTTTACAAGAACAACAAACTCAACTTTTCGTTGCCCATTTTCAATTTTACAAATTTCGCTTTGGCTGACAATCCCTGTATCAGCAACTTGCTTTTGTGTTAAATTTGCTTGATCACGAGCCTGAACAAGCAATTTACATAATGCTTTACGTTCTTTTATATATGATGTTTTAGTCATTCATTAGTTATTCCAAAATGCAATATTAAGCAGAATATTCAGGTATGCCAATTTGGAATATTGGTGCATGCATATGAAAGCACATTTACAAACCGCTTCAGACCAATCGCAGACCAAGGCTTGCAAAAGAGCTTCCCACAACCGGGAAAAAAGTAGTAAGCGATCAACTAAACCCTTATCTGACCTAACTTCAATGTCAAGTCCGCCAGCTGGTAACATGATGTATAGAATATTGGGCGGTTTTGAGGTTTTGAGAGAGCCAAGTTATCTAATGACACCGCCAAATTTACAATTTATTCACTCTTTTTTATTTTTTTTTGTAGGTGTTCATGAGAAAAGTTGGCTTTACTACCAATAAAATGTAAAAACAAAATTGTAAATTTAGCTCAGAGCAAACCGAAAGCACAGTGCTTCCTAATGCCCTACATTCCATACACAAAACGTTAGCTGCAAAAACTCTTAAACCCAACAAAACACTGTTTTTTAATATTTAGATTTTAACAACTTTAAAATAGTTATTAAATGTTTTGTTGTAGCATTTAACATAATATATTCCTGACTCTAATCCGCTCAACGATATCATTTTAGCGTTGTTATTGTCTAATAATGAACTAATGCTAACAAGTCTACCTGAGTTATCATATACCTCAACACTAATCTCTTCTAACATCTCAGAGTTTGATTTGAACTCTATGTAAATTTGATCTTTAGTAGGGTTAGGATAGATAATTATATCATTTAAATCAATGCTATTTTCTGTTATTTCCGTAACCGCATCAACTAAAACCGGAACATTCAATTCATAATCACAAAAACCAGTTTCGTCTTGGACGACCACATTATAATTACCCACAGCCAAGACAAAGAATTCGTTACTTTCCTGGAAGTTCTGGCCATTATCAACACTGTATAAATACGGACTTAATCCGGAAGTTGGAGTAATGACAATCGCACCATTTGCCTGAGTAACAGAAGTAACATTTGTAACCGAAACATCAATAGAAATTAAAGTACATTCATTTACAAACACACTTTCTTCATAAGAACATATTCCACTGTCATCCTGAATAAAGACAGAATATTCTCCTGGGGTTAAACCAGTAAAAACATTATCTGTTGTAAAAGTCATTCCACCATCTATACTATAATTATATTGTACAGAAGAAGGGGTCCAGATTGAGATTATACCATCGTCATTTACAGAGCTAGTAATTACAATATCAGGGTTAACTACACATTCAGAGCCAGGACAGAATACATTAATAGATTGGCTACCAAAATCACCGTCGTTATATACAATTGTTTCTCCTGATGAGTTCACTAAAGAGAAATTACCATCGTCAAAAATTCCATCACCATACGAATCATAAACAAAAAGTGAATAACACGATGTATAGTCAACACAAATTTCTTCAGAAATCATATCATAATCATCGTTATCATATAAATCACCACTTGCAATTGTATTATCATCAAAATCAAAAATTGCCCACGATATTTCATTCGGATATTGATCGCTATTTATTATCAATGTTACAAAATCATATGTTGATTGAAGATCTAAAATTGCTGTAGCATAGTCATTTGATGAATCTCCATCAACTTGATTATTTACACTTATAATTGTTACGCTCACCTCATTATTAAAAGCCTGAATATCTGCCACAACTATTACCGAAATATCATTTTGACTCATTGATGAAATATCAACTGCCTCATTGAAAACTCCTGCACTTTCACCATTAATTACTAACTCAAATTGAACACTGCTTATAGTGTTTCCTCCATTATTTACTATCGTAATTGTAGACACAATGTCATTGTTGCATTTTTCATTAAGCGTAGCTAAGCTTACTCCTGCATCTAATTGATGAATCTTTGTTAAAAGATAGTTTAATGTATCGTTATTTCCATATTCATCATCTACATCGGTTACGATTCCTGTTAGATTATAATCCCCTATTTCTGAAAAATCTTGTGAAATTTCGAATTCAAATTCCGCATTAGTAAATGGTTCTATCGTTTCGGTTATAGTTAAAGTTTCAACTTCCTGATCATCTACTAATAAAGTAAGCGAAAAATCACTCATAGGGTTTAATCCTGTGTTAGAAACAAGCATTTTCACAACTTCACTATCCCCTAAATCTGAAGAAGACACTGGAGTTATAAACTCTGTAAATTCTAAATCATTATCTGCTTTTATACCTGACCAAAACGAAACCCATGGTCTTGCTTGTTTAATTGTTAGTTGATCTTGTGCCGTAACCTTATATTCTATATCCATACCAAAACCTTCAACACCTTCTACATTGTACAAGCTCGCAAACTCATCATGAATGACTGAAAGATACTCTCTCATTTGATCTAGATAATTTTGGTCCATAACAAGTTCTCCTTGCTCAACAAGATTGGACAATTGAAGTACTAAATAGCCTCCTGCATCTCCCGGCTCTTCGTATAGTAATATTTCTTCAGGTACGGAATTAGGGTCAGGGTTTGTAATCAAAGACTCTCCAACCTGTGTATTTAAATAGAACGTATTTTCTGTTTCGTATATCGGATCTATACTAATTCCTACACCATTAGATTTTTCTTCTTCAAAGTTAGGGTGACAAAGCACTCCCATTGCTGCCATAAAGTGATCGACTCTATAAAAGTCTCTTTCTTCATAAGCTCTGAAGTTCCACATGCTAGCATAAATTTGTTTGATAGATTTAGAAATATGTCCTTCGTCTAAGTTTTGAGTTTTAGAAGTATATAAACCAGCACCACTAAAACCAGGTAAATCTTCATTGTTAGTACTCGATCTACACCTCACTTTAGTACCATTAGGGAAATCGTCGTGCATTAGTTGAAGCTGATCCATCATCCATTGAGGCATTGGAGCATCTTTAATATCATCTCTTAGCATTTTAAGACGATCTACACGGAAATTAATATCATTTTGGAATGCTGGATTGTCTATCATTACCTGGGCTTCCAAATAGAAGTTATTATAGAGCATAAACTGGTCATAAAAATAAAACGGTATACCAAAACCATCCGGAATAGTACCTTCAGGAAATCCAAACGATCTCATTGTAGCTACGTTTGTACATTTCGCCCCATAAGCAGTCGACATTTCAAATTGAATTTCATCTAGTGGTAAAATCTCTGTAAAACTAAGGTCTCTAACCGGAATTTGAGGCTCTGTAGGCCTGATAGCTTCATACCAATCATTTACCTCATCTAAGGTTGCTTCTCTAAACTGGAAAGTCTCATTTTCTACTTTGTAGTAAACATAGTTATTCAATAAGTTTGCAATAGAATCTATCAATAGTGGGTCCTGAATATAAGCGTTAGGAACATTGTCTTGAATAGCTCTTAAGTTAACGTGGGATAGAGGCGTTTGTATCACCGAAGTAATAATACCACCAACTCTTGGCAAGGAGTTCGGAAGAGCATCGTAAAGCACAATATCTCTAGAGCCTGGAGTCTCATCCATGTTCATATGTTTAAAAAATCCATACCCTTCAGCCTCATGAAATGGAATATAATCTACATCTCCAAAAACATCAGATTCTAAAACAACAGTAATATTTGTGCCTTCAAAATCATCAGCATATTGGTTTAAATATTGGTTTTCGTTGCCCTCACTTACAAAGTGATTAATATTATTTTGCAAAAACGGCATATTAGCAACTAGCAATTCATATGTTCTTTGAGTATCTTCAAAATCATAAGAGTTCCCAAATGAGAAGTTAAAAGAGTAACTACCAATAACTCCTCCCGGAAGAATGATATTTGGATTAAATACAATTTCTCCTGAACCATCATCTCCCGTAACTGTAGCACCGATACCACCAAAGAATGCACCATGAACGGCGTAAGTGTTACTATTAATGAAATATATCTTTGGCTCAGGGGTATCTCTATCTAAAATTCCGAATTTAACATACAACTGTCCATCAAGAAAAGGAGCCCATCCAACGTTATTAATAGTAGCAAGCTCCATAAAAGTTTCGGCATCAGGAACAGAAGTTGCCCCGTCTTGAATATCAATAGATTCAGCAAAATTTATTGGCGCATCTGTAGGCATATTGTTATATTCTGTAATGTCATCTATTCCATCTCCGTCGATATCACCAGGACTTAAAATATCATACTCTGTAATAGTATAATTTTCAATAGGCTTTGCTCCTCCAGGATCAGAAATAATCATTGTTCCGCCTATACCCATATTTAATTTAGTAGCCCACTCAAATGTAGGGCTATGTTGAGTAGTCAACACATAGTATTTTCCTTGCTCAGACTCTATAGAAAGAAGTGCTTGTCCACTATTATTAACAGAGTAATTTATAATGGGTACTACTTCTTGAGCGAACGAAAAATTATATAATAAAAGTAAGCTGAATTGTAATAAGATAAAGTTTCTAAACATCTTAGGTTAAGATTTAAATAATTGTTATTTGACACACTCAAAAGACGAGTGCAATAAATTAAGAGTTCGAGACTCTCCATAAACTATGAGCTGATAAATACGGTCGTAAATGTGTAACTCAATATCTTCAATGTCTTCGTTAGCAAGAAGACCTGCTAGCACCCCTGTAGTATTACTATGGCCCACAACTAAAACATCTTGCCTATTTTCTAGTAGAAAATCTGAAAATGATTTTAAATTTTGAGTGTCATATAATTGAATATCAACATTTTTGGCTGTAGCTGTTGGTAAGGCAGTATTTTTTGTTCTAGTATAATCAGTACTGTAAACCGCATCTAAATGTACGTCATTTAGAAAATTTCTCAAAGCTTGTGACCTTTGGTCACCACATTCGGAAAGTGGTAAATCAGATGTATTATCCGAAGTATTATCCTTTTCTGAATGTCTGACTAGGTAGATTGTAAAAACATCATCACTTTGAGCAACAACATTACACCCCCATGTTTGAAACAAAAAAGAAACTATTAAAATGCTTTTTAATGTAATGATATACTTGATAAGCGTTAAGACTTGTGGTTAAACATTAGCTAAAAAACAATATTAAATCTACAAATACAAACTTTAAGATAAGCAAACTTACTCCTTCAGCTTATTCAATCAGATTTAAATTAGTTTAAAATTAACATATGGTAATAGTTTTTAAAAATAGATAAGTTAATCTTATAAGAGGACTACCATAAAAACCCAACTCAATTGAGCGGGGTTTTTTATAATTTACTGATAATACAATCTAACATAGTAAATGGGAATAATTAGAAAAAAAAGTACAATTTTACAAAACAATATAATGGAAGAACTAAAACAAATTTTAGTCTTTAATAGTACAGAAACCATACCTTCGATTATTGCTAATAAATAAAAAATATGAAAAAGAATATTGCTGTATTATTTGGAGGAACAGGCTTAACAGGCAGCCATCTTTTAGACATGCTTGTTAATGACTCTAGCTTTGAAAGTGTAATTGTAGTTAGTAGAAAAAAAATAATTATTACACATGAGAAAATCTCTAATAAAATTATTGATTTCTCAAACTATAAAGAAATTGAAAGTTGCATTGCGCAAGAATCCATTGTTTTTTCTTGTATCGGAACAACCCAAGCTGATGTAAAAGGGGATAAACAAAAGTATAAAGAAATTGATTTTGATATTAGCCTAAACATTGCAAATGCTTGCAAAAAATTAAGAGCAAATAAATTTCTTTTTATCTCATCTGGAGGAGCTAATAGTTCAAGCTCAAATTTTTATTTAAAACTAAAAGGCGAAATTGAGGATTCGGTAATTAAAACAAATAACAATAGTTTATTTATTTTCAAGCCATCTCTTCTAATAGGCAAAAGAAAGAAAGAACGCTTTTTAGAAAGTATTGGCCAAACTTTAATGCCACTGTTTTCTTACTTGCTTCCAACCTCTATAAAGGCTGTTAAAGCTTCCTGTGTAGCAAATGCAATGATAAATCTCTCGAAATCTAGTTCAACAGGTGTAACTATTATTGAAAATAAAGAAATCCTTAATTATTGTTCTTAGTAAAAGCTCGAAATTCGATTTGTATTAAATAGAGAACTAAGTGTATTTAGAAACAGTAACTACTCATTTGCTAGGCCGAAAAAATCAGAAATAGAATTATCTTCTGTGTACTTCCGCTTGCTTAAAGATGTAATTACATTGATAAACATCGTCAGAATTGAGCATTAATATACCCTTCATGGTAACTAATTCGTCCATCCTGAAATAATCTTTTTCCGATTTCATTTTCAACTCAACCACAGTTTCTGGGCCTGCTGCTCCGCAAAAAAAGCAAGATGAGAACGGACTTTTAGAAAGTATATAGTACCCTTCATCAGGATCGATAGCCAAAATAAACCCTTTTAAAATGACTTGTTGCCCTTCAATGGCTCTTACCTTTGATCCGAAGTAAGGGTATAAAAAAGACTCCCCTACTTCTTCCATAAATGTTTCTGAAAACTCAACATCGGCTAAGGTTTCCCAGCTTATTTCTATTTGAGAAAAAGCAAATGTTGGAATAAAAAAAGCAATTAACAGGATGAGTTTATTCATTTGAAAGAGTTTTAGGAATATTTATATTATAGGTTTGAATAGTAGGAATTAAAGATGCGAGCAATCCTATAAATAATGATATTGGAAACAACCACAATTCTTCATTTATCAAGCTGAAGCTCAGTGCATCAAAGCTATAGTTAGCATCAATAAAAAACGATACTGCAAACAATGTCAATCGGCTAATTATTACACCAAAAAGAGTTCCAAATACCGATAGCAAGAGTCCTTCTAAAAGAACTAATTTAACCAACTGCCATCTGCTAGCCCCATGTACCCTCATTAAAGCTAATTCGTAACGTCTTTTTTTCAAAGAGTTGAAAAGACTAATAAATATACTTAAGCCAGAAACAACCATAATAATAATGGCAATCATCTTTATGGTTTGAGCGCCAAAACCAAGCAAACCTATTAGTCGATTTATTTCAAAACGAGGAACAGCTGCTTGTAAATTAGTAGTTTCATTTACTTTTCTTGGTAGCTGAAGAAATCCCATAGGACTTTTGAACTTTACTAAAAGAGCTGTAATCATAGCATTTTCCTCTTGATGGGAATCATGCTCGTGGTGATGATCCGGATCACTACACTCATGGTCATCGGAATCGTGGCCATGAACTTTCCAGATACTTTCTGTGTTCGACAATATAAGTTTATCAATAGTAGAATTGCAATGATCTAAAATACCCACCACATTATAAGAAAACTGATCGTGAACCTCTCCTCCTTCTATTAATCCGTGAGAACCATGAAAAGTATCCCCTACTTTTAAGTCATTAATTTGAGCCGCAGTGCTTCCAACAACAACTTCAAGAGCTTGGCTCCAGAGTTCTCCTTCTTTTAAACTAGCCTGAAATAATTCTATATAAGCATGTGTTGTTCCAACAATTCTAAAACCATTATACGTATCCCCAAACGAAAGTGGAATGGTTGACTTAACCATTGAGTTTTTCTTAAGCTTAGCAACCTCTTTTAAGGGAATGTTTCCCGTAGGGTTGTCAATATGGTATACTGTGGAAAGAATTAACTGTAAAGGGCTACCCTTGGCTCCTACAACCATGTCAATGCCTTTAACATTTTTTTGCAACTGTTGCTCTACTTCATTGTTTAACAATAACACCAGTGAAATAATTCCCACACCCAAGGTCATGAGTAACAAGCATAATATAGTGCTTAGAGGATTACTTATTAGATTTCGCCAACTTAGCTGTCTAATGTTCATAATGTAATTGATTTATTAAATTGACTTTTCAACCTTTGGTCATGAGTAATGATGATCAATTGTGCGTTAGTTGAGGCAGCTTGTTCTTTCAACAAGTTTGCAATTTTTTGGCAGTTAGTATCGTCTAAACTTGAAGTTGGCTCATCGGCTAAAATAAGATCAGGATTTTTGATTACTGCTAAAGCTATAGAAGCTCTTTGCTGTTCGCCCTGACTTAATTGATCTGGCTTACTATCTAACTTATCCCCTAAACCAATTTGCTCTAACAATTGGGTAGCCCGCTTTTTATCTTGTTTGTTTTTTGATAAGTAAAGAGACAAAAGTAGGTTATCTAAAATGCTTAGATTTCTAACAAAATGAGGTCTTTGAAAAACCATTCCGATATGTTTCCCTCTAAATAAGTCTAAATTTTTGGAAGATAAATCCTGAAAATTAGTTCCATTTAATTCTACACTTCCTTGCATTGGATGTAACAAACCAGCTAAAATTTGAATCAATGTTGTTTTACCAATACCTGACTCACCTAAAACTAACAAATTTTCTCCTTTTTGTAATTGGATATCAGGAAAACGAAATTGATGGCTACCATCATAAGTAAAAGCTATGGATTGTGTTTTCAGCATCTAGGTTTATCTAATTAATTGGAGTAAGGCTTTTAATAGCAATTCTTGATTATGACTTTTAATATTTTTTAAATATACAGTTTCGAATTTTTGAGGCTCAAAAAAGCATCATTATCAGCCAAAACAAAAAGCAAAAATAAAAAAAATTATGTAAGACATGTAAGAATAGAACGACAATCAAGTCAGTAAATTATTGAATAAAATCTAGCAATAAATAAAGTGTTTGATAAATACATAGATAATGGCAAAAAAAAAAGCCCTCGTAAATTTTACGAGGGCTTTTCAACTATTTTATAAACTTTATTTAAAAGCTTTATTTATATGATAAAATATCTCCTGGCTGACAATTTAAGACCTTACAAATAGTTTCTAATGTGGAAAATCTAATTGCTTTTGCTTTACCATTTTTTAATATTGATAGATTTGACATCGTTATGCCAACTCTAGTTGAGAGTTCCGTTAAAGACATCTTGTTCTTAACAAGCATTACATCTAAATTTATTTCTATCATAATTATATAATTAATTTATTTTCCTCATTAATTTTAATTCCCTCCGTTAAAACATGAGACAAAACCCAGAAGATTAATGCTCCAAATAATAGATTTAATGATGTTACATTAAACGAACCAGAAAAAACTAAACTAGACACTTCTGAACTTGTTGATTCTGTGAAAGAAACAAAATCATTAATCATGAGCTCAATTATTGTTATAAATAACCATGAAGCACTCATCAAATACGAAATGAATTTGAGATTTTTTATCGTATCAAATTCAAAATAATCTCCATTGTAAATGGATGTCATAAAACGGTTCCAAAAATATAAAATAGCTACAAAAAGAAAAAGAGTAGCAATCATGCACAATAAGACTAGCGATCTAACAAAAGGAGAAATCTGATAAAAATCTTCAAAATCAAGAGAACTTTCAACTAATCCGCTACCTAAAGTCAGAGACTCTTCTAAACCACCTCCGAACAACACATATATAAGGAAGGTTGAAATAATGGCGCTTATAGCAAATACAAATCCGTAAAAATATTTAGAAAGGTAATACAATAGTTTAATACTATTTTTTTGTTGACTGTTTTTCATGAACAATTAAGTTAGTTAATATATTTTTCAAAATTAACTAAAAATTATTGATAAACAACAAATATTTATTGTTTTTCGTTAAATAGTTATTGTTTAACAATTTGTATTAAATAATTTTTTTTCTTAAAAAATTAGTCAAACTAATTAAGCTGAGACAACCTTTCTATCAAATTGCGCCTAATATTAAGCCAGTATAAATTAAAGTCTGCTCTATGGTAACTATCATCTATATACCTTTTAGTAAAAATATTTTTGGGCAAGCTTACCCATAAAACACCAGAATTATTTCTAACATTAATAGACTGCTTAAGTCTAATCTTTTGATTAGGGAAAAGAATTCCTAGATGGTCTTCCTTATTACTCCAATTTTCTTTTGTATTAAATGAAATCGGATTAACTGACAAAACCTCTTTACCATACCTCCAGTCTGTAGGAAAATAGGATTCGTTAAAACTTCTCCAACTCATAAAACAATTGGTATCTAACGGATTCTCGCAAAAATCTAATTCGACTTCTCCTTCAGCTATGTCCATCCCTACCAGATAGCTTAAGAACAATTTTTTTTTGATTTGCGAATTAGGAACAATGTATTCGTTTATCAGTCTAGTTGCGTGGTTTGTTCCCTGACTATGTGAGGCTATTATAAACCTTTGGGTGGATATATTTTTGATGAAATACTTAAAGGCTTCTCTAACGTCATTGTAAGCAAAGTCGAACGCTTTGTATCCGTTTATAGAGTCGTTGTAAGAATGAATATGCATTTCTCTATAATGAGGGGCATATAATTTTGTTACTCCAGCAAAAACAGAAGCTTGGTTTTCTATACTAAGTTGCAGCAAAGTATTATTTCTAAAATATGCTGTGTCGCTATTCCAATTAGTGGTACTGTATAAAGTGGTAGGGTGAATAAAAAAAACAGAAACATTAAATAGCGAATCTTTTAATTTATAATTTTTAGGAATTAATTTTTGAGCATCATTATCTTCCTCAAAAAAGAGCCAATTATCTTTATTAGAATAATCTAAATTGAAATTTTGGTTCAATATTTTAAAATCTGTCTTAGGATATTCAAAAGCTATAGCACGATTAGGTATTTTTTGAGTAGAACAAGCTACTAGTGTAAGGGAAAGAATTAACACCAAAAATTTCATTGTGCAAAATTAACTCTAATTATTTGATAATAATGGCGCTAACATATAAAAAGGCACAAATTTGAAACAACTTTTTAAGGCATACATATAGGTAGCTTAGTAGAAGGATTTTTTATTTTCATTAAGCATAGTTTTACAATCCTAATTAAATTAATTTAGTACCTACTCATTTAACTCTTAAAATTAACAACAACAGATACCGAAACAGGATTGTTATTGAGTAAATAACTAGACTTAAACAAATTAGAAATTCAACCCAAGCTAACATGTATAAATTAATTCTGACATTTTTTTTAGTTCCAATAATTGGCTTTGGACAAATTACCATAGTTGAGAATATAGATAACATCACCTTAATTGGTAAGGTCAATTTAGAGAACACAGATGCCACTTCATTTTTACCTCCCAAAATAAAAGTAAACGACGGAATTACTGTCGTTTGGGATAAAAGTGCAAACAAGCACTTTCTCAAAAGAAAAGAAGCAAATAACGCATACAATAAACTCGACAAAAGTGGAACCCTATTTTTTGGAGATCTTTCTAGCTCGCTTATACATGTTAAAGACAAAAACAAATACCTACTTACTTTCAAGAACAAGTCTCATGATTATGAATACGAAAGCTTTTGGTTAACTAAAGAATCAATGGATCAACTATATCTTTTTATAGACAAAAAATTAGGTGAAAAGAATAAATGGAAGAACTACGAAATTGTACTAGACAATGACGTAGTTCTTGTTTTATCATTCCATAAGAAAAAAATGTCCTTTAGTCTATGGGATCACTACAAATGGTACCATAGTAGCTGGTATAGATCTAATAAGATAAATAATCTATTTGGTAAGAATTAATAGTATTCTATAATATCGGCGCTTATTACTACTTCTATAGTAATAGCATCAGGAATTATAACTCCTGACAAACCAGCTGGCTTTCCTTTTTCAGTTTTAATAACATCTATTGAAACATTAGCAAGAGCTTGGTTAGGCCCTAACGGATACATTTCATAAAGGTTTTCTTTTGCTGAAGAAACCAAACCTTCAGGCTCTTTATCCTGATTTTTTCTCCATTTCTGAGGATAATAAGTAGTTTTTGCTTTACCAGTTACGTTAGTTTCAACATATTTAAAATTGCTATTCGTGTTAATGGACTCAGTTCCATGATATTCAAAATCATAAAATTGACGAGAAACAGAACAACTTGCTAATGTAAACATCGCAAGAAACGAAATCACTATTAATTTATTCATTGTTAGTTAAGGTTGGTTAATAATAGTTAAATTATTAAAAAAGTTGACAATAGATCCTAATAGCAACAAAAAGTAGAAATTATCTTTACCTTATAATTAAATCGTTCTAAAAGGTGTTAGCAACCTAAAGATTGTGAACAAAAAAATTAAGCTACGAATTTTGCTTTTTTGTGCCAAATCCTAAAATTCTGGTTGGCAACATAATTTCACGGACCTCAACATTATCCAAATCATCAAAAAATACATCTGTAAAAGCTTGTGGGCTGAAACGATAATAATCACCAGGACAGTTATGTATCTGTAATGTTATGGTTGCTGTGAAAAACATATTGAGGTATTGGTTTTCTCTCAAATTACGGATGAAAGGAATTTTACTCAAAACCCATTTAAACTTTTCAAATTTATGGTAAGTATATCCAGGGCAACCTAAAACAATAATTCCACCAGGCTTGGTTACTCTCTTAATTTCCGCTATAGTTTTCCAAAAATATTTATCATGCTCAATCAGGGCATTGCAAAGAACTACATCAAATCTTTCATCCTCAAACAAATCCATAGAATTAGCATTTCCTTGATGAATTTTAAAATCTTTAAATTCGTAAGAACCCATTAAGTTAATACCAACCTTTTCGGCTGCATTATCTAATGACTTCATACAAAGAAGACTCTTATCAGATGGCATAGCCCCAACTTCTAATACAGAACCAGTAATATTCATCTTCGAACATATTTGCTCGTATTCTTTATAGACTCTTGCGTGCATAATTTAATAAAGATTTATCGCTAAATATAAGAATATAAAACAAACAAACTATCAGGCAATCTAATTGCAAGAAGTATTTAAAAGTATCAAAAATGAAATGATATTTTTATTACATTTGACCTATTAAGTTATTGAACCGCATTCTTAACAAACAACCAAAACCAAACTAAAAATGAAAGTACTATTAGTCATATTAGGAGTGGTTTTATTAGGATTTGTTTTTATGCAGCTTTTCGCATTAAAAGAACAAAAAAATATCGAAACCTATCCCTACGCAATAGATAAAAAATACGACGGATTTGAGACTCGCAACTACGAAGCAAGTTTGTTTACTTCAGTAAAACTTTCTGGCAACAAATACAAAGACGAATCCGGAAAAGGTTTTTCTATTTTGGCAGGATATATTTTTGGAGGAAACAAAGAAAACCAAAAAATAGCAATGACATCTCCGGTTGCTATGTCTTTAGAAGATTCTATGACTATGATGTTTATGGTTCCTAAGAAATTTAATAAAGAAACACTTCCGCAACCCAATACATCGCAAATAAAATTTCAGCAAGAGCCAGCAAAAACAGTTGGTGCCATTTCATTTAGTGGCTGGGCAAATGATGCCAAAATAGAAAAATACAAGCAGAAATTAATGGATGCTATGGATGCCGAAGGAATAGCTTACACTAATAGATTTTATTTTTTAGGATACAATCCTCCTTTCGAATTCTTCAATCGTAAAAACGAAATAATTGTTGAATTAGAAATCCCAATTATCGAAACAACAAATATCATAAACTAAAAACGGCTTAAACAATCTAAACTTATACCTATGAAATTATTTCTTGCTACCATCTTACTATTATCCTCTTTTTATGCAAGCGCTCAAATCGGATTTTTAAAAAAAGCAAATGACAAAGCCCAAAATTTAATCTCATCTAAGCTGAGTGTTTCCGAGCAAGATGTAAAAAAAGGATTGGTAGAAGCCTTAAGTAAAGGGAGTGAATATGCCATAAAAGAAGCTTCTGCAATCAATGGGTTCAATGGCAATTCTCTAATCAGAATTCCTTTTCCCCAAGAAGCCAAAAAAATGAAAGAAGCGTTAGTGAGAATTGGCTTAGAAGAGCAAATTAAGTCGATGGAAAAAAGCATTAACCAATCTGCCGAAATAGCATCTAAAGAAGCTTTAACTATACTAATTAGCGCAATTAAAAACATGAATATTAAAGATGCTTATTCCATATTAAAAGGAGAAGACAATGCTGCAACTTTATATTTAAACGATCAAACAAACGACTTCTTGTATAAATCATTCAAGCCAATTATTATTGAGTCAATGGAAAAAGTAGAGATCGCAAAACAATGGAATCCTCTAGTCAAAAAATATAACTCCATTCCTTTTACAGAAAAAATAAACCCTGACTTAGAAGATTATATCACCAATAAAGCCATAGAAGGATTGTTTGTATTGATAGCCCAACAAGAAAAAGAAATAAGACAGAATCCTTTAGCAAGAACTACAGAAATTCTTAAAAATGTTTTTAAAGACTAAAATTCAGAATATTACTTAAAAAGTAATTTACTTTCAGATTAGCGCCTTAATTTGTATAACTTTTTTCACTAAAACCTATACATTTGTTTGTAATTGTTATATTTACACTTAGTTAAATGTAACAAAAAAATTATTTATAATGAGAATCTTAACCCACTTCCTTTCATTGATATTTGTCTTTATAAGCCTAAACTCTAAAGCTCAATGCCAAGCAGATACCACAATATTTTTAAGCAATTTCGAATTTAGTCCCTCCGAATTGGTTATCCCCATAGGTCAAACAGTAGCCTTTATAAACCTTGAAGGAAACCATAATGTAAATGGAATAACTAACACTGTTACTAATGAGCCCTTTAACAACCCAGTAGATTATTTGCTAGGAGATACAATTGGCAACGAAACAGGTGTATGTATGGGCACCATCACTTTTGACACTCCTGGTGTTTATAATTTCGATTGTGGGTTGAATTATAATGCTCAAGCAGGAATGAATTTATCCATTACAGTAGATGCTTTTGATTTAAATGATTTGTTTCTTGAAATGCAACAAAACCAAGTGCCAATATTTCAATCATATTATGCATTTAATAGTTTTACTCCAGAAAAATTAACTAGTGAGGGTCCATGGACATTATTCGTACCCAACAATGAAGCTGTTGATGAAATTCTTGAATATATGAACCTTAATCAGTTTGATGCCATGTCCATTCCTGACTTCACAGAAATAATGAATTACCATATTGCCCCAGGAGTTTGGACACAAGAAGATTTAACAAATGGCTTGCAGTTAGCTTCGGCACAAGGACAAGACCTAAGCATTAGCCAAAACCAACAGGGTGTTTTTGTAAACAACGCTCAAATTGTTAGTACTAATTATACGGCATACAACGGAGTTATTCATGTAATAGATCAGTGTCTTGCACCACAAGGATTGCCAGGAGCTCACGTTATGCAGGTCATTGCAGAAAGTCCTGTCCATCAAATTTTAGAAGAAGCTATTATCAATATAGGCTACGATGATGACCTTTCTTTTCAAGTTCTAATTGATGATACCTACGACACCCCTGGTCCTTGGACGGTTTTCGCACCTACAGATTCGGCTTTCGGGATTTTAGCCCAAGAGCTAGGCTTAACAAATGAAGAATTATTAGAATCTCAATTTTTAAATAGTATTGTAACTAATCATATAATTCAGAACCAAACCACAAGCGCCGAAATGTACAGTGGTAATTTTGTAACCAACTTAGCAGGAACCGCCTTACAGTTCGAATATAGCGATAGCACTTTTTATGTAATCGGAAATGAAAATACGGTTGAAGTCAACGTAACTGACTTATATGCTTACAATGGTGTTATTCATGTAATAGACGCCGTAATTAAGCCATTCATACCAGTAATAGAAGGAAGCTGTGGCATCTGGCGTTTAGAATTACAAACTACAGAGGCAGAGGATGGATGGGGCCAAAGTTATCTTTATTTGGAAGTGAACGGAAACTTAGTTGAAAACATTACGGTCTTTGAAGGATCCGATTCTCAGAGTTATGAGTTTGGAATAGATTCCGGAGATGAAATAAACATATATTTTGTGCCTGATGGGTATGTTGATGGCAATCTATCCTACAAACTTTATAATGAAGAAAATCAACTAATTGTTCAAGAAACTGAATCAGGAAATAGCGGAATAGGAAGTAATTTAGGTTTAATAGCATGCCAAACTATTGGAGAAGAATATTGCGGCCAGATTAAAGCAAAGCTATACAACGATTTTGGCGGAGGCTGGGGTGGCGGAGAATTGAAAGTTTTTAGAAATGATCAATTAGACATGTCAATTACCATGCCTATTGGTTATTCCCAAACAATAGCTATAAACTCTAACTACAATGACAGATTTGATTTTGTTTGTGAGCTAGCAGGATTCCCAAATGAAATAGGCTACGAAATTTACGATGTTTCTGGCCAGCTTGTAATAGACGAAAACACAGTCAATGAAATTCCTCAAAGTTATTCTGACTTAGATGTTTGCGAAGCAATAATGGGAACTTACAACTGCATTAACGATGGCTGCATTGATCCAATGGATGGTAGCGGAACCTTTGGTTCTTTAAATGATTGCCAGCAAGAATGCCTAGCAGTCTCTTACATTAATGAGCAAGACATTAATATAAACATCTACCCTAACCCATCGTCCCATTCTTTTAACATAGAATTATATTGTGAAAATGGAAACTTGGAACTAATTGTTACAAATGTTTTAGGTAAAGAAGTCTACATTGATAAAGTAAGCACAGTTGGTCAATACAATACTAAGATTGACTTGTCGGGCTATTCCAAAGGAATCTATAATTTATCGATAAAAACAGGTGACACATTGAAAAATCATAAACTGATTCTTCAATAAAGATTAAATCTTTTAAATAGTATCGATAGTTTTAAGTTCTCTCTGCTTCAGATTCGGAGTCTTGTCAGCAAACGCTTCTAGCACTTTAAAGAAATTAAGAATATCTTCTTTGCTATTGTTTGCGTTTATAGTTACGAAACGAACAAAAGTATCCTTTTCAAAAGAACCGAAACCAACTACGGTAATCTGGTTTTCATAAAGTGCAGTACAAAGGTCCATCGGATCAATATTCTTGTAATTGAAACAGATTGAAATAGAATCATCAAAACTATATAAAGTATAGTCAGGATTGCTTCTTATATAATCTAGAGCAACATTTGCTAAATCAAACTGGTGGTCAACAATTTCTGTTATACCATTTGTTCCGACTGATTTCCAGAGAGTCCAAAATTTAAGTGCATCGTTTCTTCTTCCACATTGAAAAGAGGTTTTACCAAGATTGAAATCGTCTCCATCAGTCTGGTATAAATAATCCGCATCATTACTAAAAGAATCGTGTAAATGTTTTTTATCATTCACTAAAATAATAGAACAGGTTAATGGTGTTCCTAGCATCTTGTGTGCGTTGTAGCTAAACGAATCCGATCTTTCGACTCCATTTACAAGGTGTTTATATTTGTCACTAAAAATTACACTTCCACAATACGCTCCGTCAACGTGAAGCCATATATCATACTTTTCTGTAATGTCAGCAATTTTATCGATAGGATCAAAAGCACCTAATACGGTTGTTCCTGCAGTAGCATTTACGTAGGTAGGAACAAATCCTTGTTTAAGGTCTAAAATAATTTGTTCTTCCAATTTTGCTGGAATCATTCGTCCTACAGAATCGGCTTGTATATATCGAATATTGTTTCTACCAGTTCCGGCAAAACTTACATTCTTGTCGTTAGAATAATGGGATAGCTCAGAGGTATAAACAACCATTGGCTTAGACATTCCTTCTAATCTAAACTTAGGGTCTTTAGCATCACGACCCATTACTAGAGCCATGTAATTACTCATTGACCCTCCCGTAGGAAAAGTCCCGTTACTTTTAGACCCGTAACCTATCAAATCACAAGATTGTCTGATAATTTCTTGCTCAATACCAACTTGAGGGCCAGCAACCTTATAAGTATACATACTGTTGTTAAGCATTACAGCAAGCAAATCTCCTAAAACGGCTTTACTTTGTCTTCCTCCAAAAAGCTGATTGAAAAATAAATTTGTTGCTGTCTTTGGAGTAGAAATAAGAACATCTCGAAGTACGGTTTTAAACGAATCATCTACCATTGCAGAATCATTAAGAGAAAGATCTAATGTTTTATAAAGTTGGTTAGCATCAATTCTATCCGCAACCGGATTTTTTTGTTCTTCGTTTATTAAGACTTCAACTAATTCGTTGAATAAAGCTAAGTCTTTACTTATTTCTGACATATATAATTATGTTATTTAGCTTGTTTCTAGTTCAGAGACTGTATCGTAAACCATTTTTTTAGGTACAAATTTTTTGGAATCCTCATCAAATATTTGACAGTCACGAATTGGTTTGGCATATAAATGAAGGGACATACTCCTTTGAGATGACGCGTTTTCTAAGCGATGAAAACCCATAAAATCTATCATATAGGTAATGTCATCTTTTTTAGAAATAACAGACTTAACATTTACGAGCTTACTGTTAGAGTCTAACTTATAAATGGTCTCTTTAAATTCGCCTTTTAAAACTTTAACCCAACATTCTTCCCCTCCATGGTCGTGAATAGGAGTAAACTGTCCAGCTTCCCAGCAAATAAGAATCAGCTCAAATTTTTCATTTTCAAAAATACAATTTCGGGTATAGGTATCATCGCACCAAGAGCACAGACTTTCGTAAACGCTAGTTGGCAATTTCATCGAACGTATTATATCATCAAACTCCGTCCTCTCCTCTTCACAAAGGCTTGTGATTAATTCGTCTAATGTTTGAAGTGTTTTGTGGGTTTGTTTTGCGATAGCGTTCAAAATGGTAAAATTGCTTTTTTCTGTTCATATAATGTACAAATCCAAGGTCAATCCCCAAATCTAATTGATGATTTTTTATCAAATCAAACAACGATGCAAATGTAAGCTTTTTTATGTTTTTTTGAGCGTTTTCTGAGTTTTTATTCCAAAAAACACCTTTTTTTCAGCTTTTTTTGAAGTCTTTTTGAAATTCGACTTCCCATTTTTCCAACACTAAACAACCTCACTGTCAATTAGTTTAGTGAATAATATTATTGCAAGACTTTTAGATTTTATTTATTATATATTTGCGTCCTTCTTAACTTTAACAAAAAAATATGAAATCTATTTTCACCATTCTTGTGGCTCTATTGCCATTTTTGGCTATTAGCCAAACCACCGCTATTCCCGATCCTATTTTTGAGCAAGCTCTTATTGATTTAGAATACGATGATGTTTTAGATGGCTCTGTTATTACAAACAACATAAGTTCTATTTCTTATCTAGATATTTATTATAAAGGAATAAACGACCTAACAGGAATACAAGATTTTACATCAATTATAGAGTTAGATTGTGACTACAATAACCTAACATCTTTAGATGTAAGCAACCTTGATTCGCTTGAATATTTAAGCGCTTACAATAACACAGGTTTATATTGTGTTACTGTATCAACTCTTGATGAAATGGGCAACCCTTCATTTTACTTTGATACTAACGAACAACTTATTTTTAGCCTTGACTGCTCTGTTGGCGCAGGTTGTTTAGACCCATATGCTTGTAATATTGACGAATCGGCTACTTACAACGATGGTAATTTGTGTAATTATGCAAGCACAGAATTTATTACTTTTTTTAGTTCTACTTCCTATGAATTCGAAGATATAAGCTATGACCAATCAACTATTATTGAACAAAACTTTACATCTTCATTGGGATGTGATAGCACTATAATTATCAGTATAACTATAGGAGAAGCTACTACTCTTATTCCTGACACTATTTTTGAGCAAGAACTTATTGATTTAGGCTACGATGATGTTTTAGATGGCTCTGTTGCTACAGCT
>JASJIW010000010.1:0-26086 GCA_037624665.1 Flavobacteriales bacterium | reverse complement strand
TGGATTGGGATTTAACAAACCATGTAGATGTGCCAATAGCGAGTGGCGTATACTTAATTCATGTATTGGTTCCAGATGTAGGAGAACGAACGCTGAAATGGTATGGGGTTATGAAACCTACTGACTTAAACGGATTTTAAACGAAATAATCTTCTTTTAAAAACTCTTTAAAAGGAAATAGGTTAGCCATCACTTGTATTTGTGCGTATTTCTTATGAAATGTAGCCTCTGTTAGTTGTTGGTTTAACTCGTGAATTCGGTATCTGTCAAAGTTCTTTAAAGCTAAACGTTGTTGGTGTGATAGTGGTTGTCCTGTAAAGTCAGAGTCGCGCAAATTATTAATAGTAATGATTGCTGTTGACTTTACTTTGTTGTCGGTTTTGTTTAACATATCTACTTACAAAAATAGAATAAAAAAAGAACGCTGAGCATTCTGTAAATGAAGATCTTAACACGCGAATGTTAATCAGCGCTCTCTATTTGATTAGATTAATATGCCCCGTTTCTGTTCGGCTAATTCTTTCTAAATTTAAGAATGTAAGTTTCCAAACATAAGATCCGGTTGGTAGAATTTCTCCATTAAATGTTCCATCCCACCCTAAATTTTTATTGTGAGATTCAAAGATTAATATTCCCCATCTATCGTATACCAAGAAGCTAAATTCTTCATCAAGAATTCCAAATCCATTAGGCGTGAAAATATCATTTAAACCATCTCCATTCGGACTAAACCCAGTTGGCATATAAAACCCGAAATATCCTAAAATTGAAAGGGTTTGAGTGGTAGAATTTTTACAACCATTTTGATCTATGACTTCAAGATTAATGATGTGATTACCTGTTGTGTCTTCTGAAAAGGAATAAGTGGGGTCTTTTAACCAACTAGAACTTATTCCTCCAAAATCCCAATTAAAAGTATCTACTGGAGCAGATAATGTAGATAGGTTTATAAAATTTACAGTAGAATTTAACATTGTTGCGGGGTTTGGGTTCATGCTAAAGTTAGCGATTGGATTAGCAAACACCTGAACGTTTGCACTGAAAGATTCTGTACATTGTTTATCGTTAGTGATCGTTAAAGAAACAGTATGAAAACCAGGTTCATAAAAAATATGTTCTGGAGAAGTGAAATAGGAATAATATCCGTCACCAAAATCCCAATAAGTATTCGTTATAGTTGCAATAGAAACAGTATTATTTGTAAAAGGAGTCATCAATCCTTCGCAAACAGCATCGGAAATAAAACTAACTTGAGGAGTGAAATTGATTAAGAAATCAACTGTTGCAGTATTTGTACACTTACTTCTAGGGTTGGTTGCTAAAATAAAATAGGTAACAGTACTTGTTGTAAATACTGTAGGAGTAGTTATTGGGTTTGTTAACGCTCCATCGTAAAACCATTCTACTACACTAACGCCATCATTATTAATAATATCACTGTCATAATTGGTTAAATTTATAGTGACTTCTAGCGGAAGTCCAGGAACATCATCACAAAGAGGGACAAGTAAATTGGTAGTAACAGGGGTGGTAAAGTTTTCATGAACAGTAATAATAGAATCAGCTGTACAACCAAAATTGTTAATGATACTAAGAGTGTAATCGCCTATGGTACCAACTTCAATAATAGAATCTGTAAGACTAGTAGAAATAATATTGCCGTTGGTGGTCGTCCATATAAAACCGGTTGCATTACCGGAGGTTGCTGTACCGTATAGCATAACTGATGAAAATTCACATGAAATGGTGTCAGGAGTTACAATGTCTACAGAGAGAAATGGTTCTTCATGTACGATAACAGAAACGGCAGAGTCGCAACCATTATTCGCAGTAAGAATTTCTGTGCCAATAAGGTTTGTTCCATCATAAAGAATTCCATTAAAAATAAACGAATCTCCAAAACAAATGGTAGTGTCTAGCGTTCCTGTGATTAAGGGCGATTCTAAAATGTTAATGGTTACAATAGAATCACAGCCATTGGCAGCAGTAAATATCTCAATCCCGGTATTGTTTATTCCGTTATAGGTAACTCCATTGATGATGACATAATCTCCAAAACATATTGTATAGTTAGCATTGGTAGTGTTTTCAAGCAATTCAGTAACTGTTACAGTAACAGAAGAATCACAACCTAAGGCAGTTGTTAATATCTCAACGCCAGTATTATTAGTAGCATCATAGGTGGTGCTATTAAAAATAAACGAATCTCCAAAACAAATGGTCGAGTCTAAAGCCCCTGTTACTGCTGGTATTTCTGTAACAATATAAGGAGGAGTTGTGTATGAGCATCCGTTAAGTGTAACTGTAACATCATGACTTCCTTGTGTTGCTATAGTTGTTGGAGTAGCACTTAAATTACTCCATAAATAGGAGTCGAATATACCATTCGCATTAAGTGTGACATTAGTTCCTGCACAATAACTGGTATCTCCTGTTATTGTTGGTAAATAGGGCATAGTATCTACGAAAATTATATAGTCAAAAGATATCGTTTCAACTGGAGTGCCGTTATCAGATGATGTAAATGTTATAATTTGAGCTCCTAAATTAGCTATGCTAGCAGTGAAAATACCATCTACTTGAGCAGTACTATTTGTTCCTGTAACAATAGTTGTAATTTGGAACCCATCACAGTTAGTAGTGTCTACAGTAACTGTGGTAAGTTGATTTGCTTCTGGAGCTAAAAAAGAGGCGTTTATTGGAAGTGATTCTCCTATACAAAGTTTCAGTGTATCACAAATGTCTATTCCTGCAACAATAGGAGGGATATTACTTGAGCTACAAACATTAAACATAAATGATTTATTGTCTAACCAACTCACACTATCGTTAGCGCTAAATGGGCCGTCATATCCCATTCCAGCCCCATCAAATCTTCCAAGTTGAATAAAGTCGATTCCATTACCCCTATTAACTCCAACGGTTGCAGCTGTACCTCCAAATCCGTTTGTTCCGCCAGAAGCATCTCCAGTTGTCCACTGCATGTCATCATAAAAGAAACCAACATTACTTCCTGGTTGTAATAGCGGGCTTGTCCCATCCGTTAACACCAGCATCATTGTGTTTAGCTTGTCATCATGACTGTTGAAATACCCAACAGCATTCCAATGAACAATAAGTGCGTTCGGAAGGCTTTGATAATGTGCAGCTCCACTTAATGGCCCGTCTTGCTGGAAATCAGCCCAAAAAGGAGCTATAATTGCTTGAGCGTTAAATCCTCCACTTGATGGGAATCCAGCAGCTGTAAATGCACCATGGGCCTGATCAAAAGAAACTGTTCCGTTACCATTAACCCATAAAGAGTTGTAGTTTGTACCGTAAAAGCAAAAAGTGAAATTTAAAGGAACGAGTATCGATCCATCATCAGAAATCGTAACAGGAGGTGTAGTAGGAGGTACGTAACCATAACAATTATTGCTTTGAGCGTTAAGTCCGAATGTAATTAAGATTAAGCTAAGAGCTAAAAAGAGTTTTTTCATAGTATTCCTTAAGTTTTAGGAATGTAAAACGGTTACTTCGTTACTAAAGTTGCATGGGTGTTATTTTTCTCTTTTCAAAGATTTGCTCTTTGATAAAGGAACCTTGTAAAGTTTCTTTTTAAAACTAAAGAAGCTAAAGAAACTTTTAAGTCTACGTTTCACACTCTTTTTAGAAAGATTTTCATCTTTATAAACTTTGTATCTAACATTTTTAATTCTATCAGTACTAATGTTCGTTGGTGCATTTGACTCTGATACTTTTGGACTAATAGTGCTAGTTGCCTTTTCATGTGAGTTTTCTATAATTAGCTCTTCAATAGGAGCTGCTTCAGTTGTTTTTAATTGCAGGACGTTTTCTTTTATTACAGATTTATCTTTAGTCTTTAATACTGGAATTAAAGCTTCCCTTTTTTTAGCTACAACAATTGAAGAAATTTCTTTTATAGTTTTTTCTTTTTTAACAACCACTTGTTTTGGTATAACTTCAGATGTTTTTTCTTCAGTTATCATCGTATTATTTGTCGTTTCTTTTTCAGAAAGTGTTGGTTGATCTAAAGTAGGTGTTGATACACTTTGATCGATAGTACTTATGTTAGCAGCTGTGTTAGGAGTGAATAGGAAAAAAGAAGATAGCGCAACAGTAATAACTGCAACAGCGGAGCCTAAAAATAAGGTCTTCTTCTTACTGGAAGAAATCCCAATAAGTTTGGCCTCCATTTCGGTCCAATGAGCATCATTGAAAGGCACTTCAAATTGCTCAGCTTTTTGTTTTATTATTGTGTTAAAATTGTCCATTGTCTAATTTTGCTTCTTTTTCAATAATTAATTGTCTTAAGTTCTTTTTCGCTTTTGCGAGATTTGATTTAGAAGTTCCTTCAGTTATTCCCAGTTTCTCAGCAATTTCTTTATGCTGGAATCCTTCCATTACATTTAAGTTAAATACAGTTTTATATGCAGGGCTTAACGCTTGTATTGCCTCGATAATAACTTGTTCGCCAAATTGGCTATAAATTGAGTCGGCACTTTCAGTTTTGCTGTTCTCAAGTATAAACCCTTCTTCATCATCAACAAAATACACGTTTTTGCGCTTTCTGTAATGATCAATAGCTGTATTTACTATTATTCTTCTAATCCAACCTTCTAAAGAACCTGTAAAGTTGTATTTCTTTAAGTTGCTATAGACTTTAACAAAACCATCTTGTAGTATGTCTTTAGCGTCTTCAGAATTATTAGTGTATCTATAACAGATACCCATCATTTTTCCATAGAATATTTTATACAACTCTTGTTGAGCCTTCCGATCTCCTTTAACGCATCTTTTAACGATGTCATTTAAAATGTGTTGATCTGTGGAACTCATTTATTTACCTTAAATACGTTGGTTTATTAATTTGGTTGCCTTGAGAACTTAGCTTAATACGTGAAGGTAATTATTTTAATTTAAATTTTGAATCAAGATAGCCAATGAGTTTAATCACCGGCTATATGAAATGCTTTTCTATAAAGGTTAAATAATTTAAAATTTATATGAAATTCCTACACCAATTACTTCCTTAAATTGAGTTCTTGGCCCAACTTTTCCATCACTATCAAGAATGTCAATATCATGATCGTATATTAATTGTGTAGAAATAGTTGCTGAGATGTATTTGTTTACCTTCATAGCAACTAAAACTTCCCAGTTAACATCAATATGGGTAGCCTCTTCGTAATTAGAAAACAACTCTAATTTAGTTTGTAAGTTGATGTTCTTCATGATGTCTTTTTTCAAAATCGCTCTAAGGTATCCCCCATATTCTGATCTCGTTTTTTTGCCTTGATCAACACCATAAGCTCCAGCATTAGATAATGTTTGATCATTAACAATTGTCATTTTCATTGTAATAGGAGAAACGAACAGGTTAAAAATTTCATTTGGTTTATAATCCATACCAATTGCTCCTAACATATAACCAGGGGCTAAAAAGTTGGAAATTTTTGTTGAATCATCAGGATAGTTATAGCCAGCGGTCATTTGAGATTTAAAATTTACCAAACCAGCATAATACCAGTTTTTAAATACCTTTTGACCGTATTTTGATGTAAAGTCAATTCTGTCATCTGTTTTTCTTACATCAGTATCTCCTTGTTGTAACAAACCGTAAGCTAAATCTAAAGAGTTGTCCCATGTAGAATTTCCCTTTTTTAAATTAGCGTATAAACTTGCTAGCCCATTAACTGACAACGAATTTTCTCCACCAGAAGCCCAATTAGTTAAGCCAACTTGAGTTAGGTTTAAAGAAACTACACCTCCAGTTTTCCACCCGGCTAAAGTGTCTTTACTCTGTGTTGTTAAAATTTTTTCTGGCTCAGTTGTCTGTGCAGATATGCTTCCAATAGCTGCGAATAAAGCAAGTGTTAGTATGATTTTTTTCATGCTTTTTTAGTTTTTATTAGTCTCTATTTTTAGGTAAGTAATATTTAATCTTTTCTTGTCGAGTATGTTGTATATTTTCGTGAATACATGCTAAATTATAAAATACGCCATTATAAAATGGCGTAAATTGTAAAACGCAATAAATTGAAAAAAATTAATGATTTAGATTACTTTAATGAAAATTTGGTTTTGCCAATATCAACACCATCAGCATAAACTTCAACGTTGTATTCTCCAACTGGGAAGTCGTTTGTTTTTAGCCAATCAATAGTTAAAATTTGTTGCTGGTTTTTGTAGTCAATTTGTTTTTTAGAGGAGTAGAGCCCTCTAACGCCATTAAAATTAAATTTATTACTGTCATCTGTTTTTTCAGACAAAACTTTTCCATCTGGAGTTAATATTCTCACATAAATCCATTTTTTTCCTGATGGGGTTATGTTGTTTTTCAAAATTGTAAATTTGGTGCGTATTTTACCTATACGCTTTGCTCTTTCATTAGATTTTCCGGTATTGTCACTTTTTATTTTAACCCCATAGGATGTTAAGTCGGTCGTTTTTAAATAGGAAGCAACGGTAACGAGTCCTTCTAAGTTTTCGTTTTTTTCTGACAAATCTTTTGATCTGTTTTTTTCTGAACTTAACTCTGTTTTGACCACTGCATTCTCATTTCTAAGCCTTCCATTTGCTTGGTTTAAAGAGTCAATCTGAACAACGTACCCTTTCATAATAGTTTTAAGTGTTTCAGTTTCTTTTCTAAGCTTATGAATGGTCCAGTTTCTACCTTTAGCCCGCTTTAAAAGTCCCTCAATTTTTTCTTTTTCAGCAGCAAGCTCTTCACTTAGTTCTTCACTATTGGCTTCCATTTCATTGTATTGAGCGAGCATCTCTTCAAGTTCATCTTTTACGCTGTCTCGTTCATTTGACACTTCAGAATGTGTAGTTTTCCCAGTTTCTATATCTTTTTGTAATGTTAGATTTTGCCAAATTAAATAGCCGCAAAAACTTAATAAAAGAATTACAAGAACAACTAAAATCTTATTGATTTGTAATCCTTTATTTCCTGATTTTGAGTTATTTTCCATTTGTGTATCCATTTTAAACCCTAATTTTAATTTATCAAAATTATAGTAATTTGATGTGTAGCCCTTTTTCGTAGAATAAAGTTATACATATTTATATGTGCATAAGCAACTGAATGATTAACGACTTTTTTAACTTAATATTTCCCAAACTGTGTAGTGCTTGTAACGGTGCTCTATTAAAAAATGAAAAAATAATCTGTATAAGCTGTGTGGTAAATTTACCTAAAACTAATTTTCATAAGGATAAAGATAATCCGGTTAATAAGGTGTTTTGGGGGAGGGTAGATGTTGAAATGGCTTCATCTTTCTATTTGTTTAGCAAAAAGAGTAAGGTTCAAAATTTGTTACATAACCTTAAATACAGAGGGGTAAAAGAAGTAGGTTCTGTATTAGGAGAATTATTTGGTTTTGAATTAAATAATTCTAAATTTTATAAAGACATTGACTTTATAGTTCCAGTGCCTTTACATCAGAATAAACTAAAAAAAAGAGGGTATAATCAGAGTGAGTGGATTGCTATCGGATTATCAAAATCAATGAAAGTACCCGTAAACATAGATTCATTATACAGAAGGTCAGACTCAGAAACACAAACGAAGAAAAGCCGTTATAAAAGATGGGAAAATGTAGGTGAAATATTTGGGCTTGCAAATAATAATTTAGAAGGGAAAAGAATTCTATTAGTTGATGATGTTGTAACAACTGGGGCAACTATTGAAGCTTGTGCTCAGTTGTTAATTCAGCAGAACTGCAAAGTATTGGTTGCTACGATAGCGTATGCTTAAAATGTAAAAGCCTCCCGAAGGAGGCTTTATTTGCACTAACTAAACAGGAGGGTTTGTTTTTGGGGGTAATTATTACTTATAATAACACTTCAAAAGTAATTCTGAACCCATTAATGCAATGTTAAAATAGCGTTAACAAATGTTAAAAAGTGTTAAAGCATAAGTGTTTTAGGGCTTTAAACGTATTTTTGAGTAGTGAAAAAACAATATATATATATATTAATTGGGATTATTACTTCAGCATTAATAGGCTTGGTGGTAATTCAGTTGTATTGGATAGATAATGCTGTAACGTTAAAAGAGGAAGATTTCAAGAGGAATGTTAGAGCTGTATTAGCGTTAACATCTAATGCATTAGAAGAGATTGATGATGCTTACAAAGTTGAAGTTTATAAAAAGAGACAAGCCCTTTATAACCGTCAAGTAAGTTTAATGGTTGATTCATCTACTACGTTTCAAGAAGATGGTGTAACGTATAATGTAAATGAAAAACGATTGGCAAACGGGCAGGTTTATCAGCAGTCAATTCAGTCGGTAGACCCAAACGGACATGTAGGTTTTCAGTTTAGCTTTCGAGGCCATCAATTTGATAATAGTTTTGCTCCTATAGAAGAAAGACTGAGTAAAAATGTAATTGATTCAGTTTTAAAATCAACACTCTTGCTTAAAGGGATTAAAGCAAAGTATGAATACGGAGTTTTTGATTACGATGGGAACGAGCTGATTGTGGATTCAATTTCTCATATAAATAAACTGAGACAATCTGATTTTTATATGGAGTTATTCCCAAAAGATGTAGTAGAAGCACCATATTTTCTGACTATTTACTTCCCTCATAAAACAGGGTATTTATTAACAACAATGTGGATGATGTTATCTACATCTGTTTTATTGTTAGTTATTATTGTTTGGGCCTTTACGTTTACAATTCAAACCATTTTTAAGCAAAAGAAATTGTCTGAAGTAAAGAACGATTTTATTAGCAATATGACACATGAATTAAAAACCCCTATTTCTACTATTTCTTTAGCTTGTGAGGCGCTTTCTGATAAAGATATGTCTAGTAATGAAAGTGTTAGAGCAAATTATGTAGGTATGATTAGTCAGGAAAATAAGCGTTTAGGGTTGCTTGTTGAGAGTGTTTTAAAAAGTGCGACTTGGGATAAAGGAGATCTAAAATTAAAGAAAGAAGAGTTGGATTTGCATGAAATTATAAATGAAGTTTCAGGAAATATTTTAATCCAAGTAGAAAATAAGTTAGGGAATATTGTAAAAGAATTAGAGGCAAAAACAAGTGTGATTACTGCGGATAGAGTTCATGTGACTAATCTTATTTACAACTTGTTAGATAATGCGAATAAGTATTCGCCAATAACGCCAGACATCACAATTAAAACAGAAAATTTAAAAGCAGGAATATTATTAACTGTAGCAGATAAAGGACAGGGAATTAAGAGGGAGGATTTGAATAAAATATTTGAGAAATTTTATAGAGTTCCAATGGGGAATGTTCACAATGTAAAGGGCTTTGGTTTAGGGCTGAATTATGTAAAAGCAATTGTAAGTAGACATGGTGGAGAAATTACAGCGTCTAGTGTCTTTGGTAGAGGTGCCACTTTTAGAATATATCTTCCTTTTTACCATAACGAAATAAGTTAAAGTAAAGTGAGGATGAAACGAGCAAAATAAAGTTGTTATTCCTTTTATTAGGGAGTTCCGTTTGGCTGATATTAATCAATAAAGAATAAATATGAAAAACATCAAAATACTTTTGGCAGAAGACGACACAAATCTTGGGAACCTATTGTGCGATTATTTAAAAGCAAAAGGATATCATACAGTTTTGGCAGCAAACGGAGAAGAAGCATTCAATCTGTTTGCAAAAGGTATATATAATTTATGTTTACTGGATGTAATGATGCCTATAAAAGATGGATTTACAGTTGCGAAAGAGATTCGGAAAATTAACGATACTATTCCCATTATTTTTTTAACCGCAAAGTCGATGAAAGAAGATGCGTTAGAAGGGTTTGAAGTTGGTGCTGATGATTATATTACTAAGCCTTTTAGTATGGAGGAATTGCTGGCAAGAATAACAGCAGTTTTAAGGAGATCATCTGATAGTGTAGAAAAACAAGAGCAAACAGAATTTGCAATAGGAGAGTATACTTTTGATTATACAAAACGAGTGTTATTATATAATGAAGAACCTCAAAAATTAACCTCAAAAGAAAATGATTTATTACGCTTGTTGTGTTTGAATGAGGGGAAAGTTTTGGAGAGAACTTATGCGCTTAAAGCAATATGGGAGGATGATACCTACTTTAATGCTAGGAGTATGGATGTTTATATAGCAAAACTTAGGAAGCATTTAAAACGAGATGAAGCCATCGAAATAATGAACGTGCACGGAAGAGGATTCAGATTTCTTGTTCATAAATAGACTTAAAGCTTTTCAATCTCAATTTTGCTGAGTATATTTGAAAAAAAGATTTTAGCTATGTTAAAAGAGAAAATAGAGGCGGCTTTAAATAGTCAAATAAAGAGTGAAGCAGAATCTTCACAAATATATTTAGCAATGGCCTCTTGGGCTGATACTCAAGGGTTGGGGGGTGCAGCTCAGTTTTTGTATAAGCATTCAGACGAAGAAAGAATGCATATGTTAAAATTAGTGCAGTATGTTAATGAGAGAGGAGGGAAAGCACTGATCCCTCAATTAGCAGAACCAACTAGAGATTTTAATACGTTAACAAATTTGTTTCAAACATTGTTAGATCATGAGGTAATGGTTTCTGGAGAAATCAATGATTTAGTTGATATTTGTTTGAGCGAGAAAGATTATACTACGCATAACTTCTTGCAATGGTATGTTGCAGAACAGATAGAGGAAGAAGCTTTGGCTCGTACAATTATGGACAAGTTGAACATGATTGGAGAAGATAAAGGAGGGTTGTATTTGTTTGATAGAGATATAGAAAACATTGCGATAACTACCGGAGATCAGGCTTAACTTAAGGCGTAGGAAAGGCTGCTGTATTGTTAATAACTAATATGTTAGAGGGGTTTCTTTGCAGCGACATCTTATTAAGTTTACAAATGTATAATTACGGCATAGTAAATGTTTCTATAAAAGAAGCGCAATCTATTGTTAAATTTTTTTATGAAGCATCTAGTTTATATATTGATAGGGTTTGTTATGTTTTGTTTTACGGCTAATTCCAGTTTTGGACAGAATGATGCATTTAAAAGCAAGTCTAAAAAAGGGCCGAATATTTATTCTCCAAAAAAGGCTAAAACAAAATCTAGAACTAAACAGTATCAGAACTCAACTTCAAAAAAGAAGTCAAAAAAGAAGAATGCGAAGTTTTCATCATCTAAAAAAAGGTATGGAGCTACTGTAAGCAGCGGAAAAGAAAGTGGAAAAAAGAGTGATGGAGGTTCTACTGGAGGTAGAAAATCTAATAAGGGAAGAAAAAAACAAAAGTAATTCCGCATAGATAGTGAGTGTAAAATTTAAAAGATTAGTTGTAATAAAATTAAACATGCTTATAACAGTGTGTTTTCTTTTTTTATTGTCGTCTTGTGGAGAGGGGAATTCATTATTTAAGAGCGAATCTAAAAAAGGACCTAACATATATTCGTCAAAAGGATCTTGGTCAAACTCAAGAACTAAGAGTTACGGTCATTCCATTTCTAAAAAGAAGTCTAAACGAGAAAACGCTGTATTTTCTGGTGTAAAGAAACGTTATGGCTCTAAGGTTTCTAGAATTAAGAAGAGCTAAAGAAAAAGTCTGGAAAAGGCAGAAATAAATAGGTTTAAACCCTTTTTTCTCAGAATCAACATTGTTTTTTTAAAGAATAATTATTTTGTAACTTTCCATAATCATTTGGCAATAAAGTTGCTAAACAAGAATATAAGTGAAAAAAATTATTCAACTAATACTATTTATACTGCTTTCGGTAAATGGATTTACCCAACAGAGTAGTATTAAGTTTGGCCATATTGGCCAAAAAGAAGGGCTTTCGCAAAGTGATGTGTTTGCCATAAAACAAATGAGTAGTGGTTTAATGTGGTTTGGAACTCAAGACGGGTTAAACTCTTACAATGGATTTGAGTTTAATGTATACTCTCATGACTTACTCGATTCAACATCAATTTCTCACAATTTTATACATGTAATACTTGAAGAAAACGACAGTATAATATGGGTAGGAACAGAAAATGGATTAAATCAATTCAATATAGCAACACAAGAATTTACTAATTTATTTAATCAAAAGCCCTTTAACACCCGAAAGGTAAACGTTTGGTCTTTAGCTAAAGATTCGCTAGGAAATTTATGGGTAGGAACGGATAAAGAGCTGTATAAGGTGGATAAGAACACTTCGCTTCCCCAAAAAATTAACCTCTCACTAAGCACTCAAAACAATAGAATAAATATCAGAAAAATTTTATTTACTAAAGAGCATCAATTGCTAATAGCAACCGAAGGAAATGGACTGTTTTTGTATAATATTGAAACAGAGCAGACGCGCCAATATTACAGAGGTAATAGTTTACTCAAGAGTGATGTTGTTTGGGACTTAAATGAAGACTCTGGAGGTAAGGTTTCAATAGCAACAAATAAAGGCGTTAATTTTTTTGATACAGGGAAAAAGAAAATAGCAACTATTAAATTACTGGATGATGTTATAGGTGAGGATGTAATAAAAACCATTTTTGAAGATAGGTCTGGAATCGTTTGGATTGGAACAGAGGGTAACGGATTTTATAGGTTAAAGTCGCTCTCAAATATTGATCATTATTTATCTGATGCAAACAGATCGACTAGCATAAGTAGTGATAAAATAAATACTATTTATGAAGATGCTTATGGTATAATTTGGATTGGATCGCAGTTAGGCTTAAATAAATTTGATAAAGGGAAGCAATATTTTAAACATCATCAACATTGGGCCAATCAACCCAAAACGATCAATAGCAATATAGTTTGGTCTATATTTCAGAATACGGATGAAAATATTTGGGTGGGTACTGATAAAGGAGTTAATATTTTTGATAATAAAACAGGAATTGCAAAAAATATTAAACCAGATTTTTCTTTTACAAGCAAGCAGAAGAACAATAGTGTTTTTTGTATCTATAAAGATAGTTCAGGTGTTATTTATTTAGGAACAGATGGAGGTGTTTTTTATATAGACGGGGATAATATGACGCATATTTTTGGTTTGGGACAAAACGAAAATAGAACTTATGACGTGCTTCAGGATGATAAAGGTAGATTTTGGTTTGGCACAAAAGAAGGGCTGGTATTGTTTGATAAGGAGAAGGGATTGTTCCATACCTATACAACAGAAGAGGGATTACCTAGTGAAATAATAAGAACCTTATTTAAAGACAAACAAGGGAATGTTTGGGCTGGAACAGATGGCGAAGGATTATGTAAAATAATAGAAAAGGGGAATCTAATTTCATTTAAAACATATCGAAATGATCAGGATAAATTAAACACGATAAGTAATAATACGATTCTCTCTATTTATCAAGATAAAAATGATTTTTTATGGATAGGAACTTTTGGCGGGGGATTAAATAAGTTTAATCTTAAAACAGAAAAGTTTAGTTTTTATTCAGAAAAAGATGGACTTTCTAATAATGTTGTATATAGTATTTTAGAGGGAGAAGGGAATGATTTATGGATGAGTACCAATAAAGGAGTATCTTCTTTTAATACTAAAACTGAGGTGTTTAGGAATTTTGATGAATCTGATGGCTTGCAGAGCAATGAATTTAATACTGGAGCCTATTATAAAGACGATTCTGGTAAAATGTATTTTGGAGGAGTAAATGGGTTTAATTCGTTTTATCCAGAAGATATAAGTATCAATACCATTAAAGCAAAGCCGATAATTACAAAATTTTATTTATTTAATAAGCTTGTAAAAATTGACAAGAATAATGTTCTTAAAAAACATATATCAAAATTAAAGGAATTGGTATTGGAGTATGAGCAAAATGTAATTTCTTTTGAATTTGCAGCGCTCCATTATTCATATCCGTTAAGAAATGAACATCAATATATGCTCGAAAATTTTGATGAAGATTGGGTTAATATAGGTAGTGGTAGAAGAGCAAATTACACAAATTTAGATCCAGGAGAATATGTTTTTAAAGTAAAAGCTGCTAATAGTGATGGTGTTTGGAGTGATGAAGTGGCTCAGGTGAAAGTGGTGGTAAACTCTCCTTTTTGGAGAACCATTTGGTTTATTATTATTATCTACATATTGCTTCCGTTATTAATGGTTTATGGCGTGATTCGATACCGTATAAATCAAGTAAAAGAGCAAATAGAATTGGTGGAGGTTCAGGTAAAAGAACGGACAAGAGAGGTTATAAAGCAAAAAGAACTGTTGGAGGTGGAGAAAGAAAAAACAGAAGCTTTGCTTTTAAATATTTTACCATCAGAAACTGTTGAAGAGCTTAAATCTAAGGGTAAAGCTACTGCTAGAAAATATAGAATGGCCTCTATAATGTTTACCGATTTCAAGAGTTTTACTAAAATTGCTGAGGAAATAAAACCAGAGCAATTAGTTGCAGAATTAGACAATTATTTCAAAAATTTTGATGAAATAATTGACAAGTATGATATTGAAAAAATTAAGACTATTGGGGATGCTTATATGTGTGCTGGGGGCCTTCCAATTAGAAACAAAAGTAACCCAATAGATATTGTATTAGCAGGATTAGAGGTTCAGCGCTTTATGAAAGGATACAATAATGCTAAAGCTGATGCTGGCGGAGAAGGTTGGGGTTTAAGAATAGGAATTCATACAGGAGCTGTAATTGCAGGAGTAGTTGGGACTAAGAGGTTTGCATATGATATTTGGGGAGATGGTGTAAATATTGCCAGCCGAATTGAAACGGCAGGAGACGTGGGCAAAGTAAATATTTCTGGAGTGACGTATGAATTGGTAAAAGAGTTTTTTACATGCGAGCACCGAGGGGAAATTAAAGCGAAAAATAAAGGGCGAATAGATATGTATTTTGTACATGCTATTAAACCAGAACTTTCTGTTAATGGAGAAGGGATTGTCCCGAATGCATTGTTTCAGAAATATGTGGACTTACATATTTACAGTGGAATTCATTATAGAAAGGCTGAAAAGTATATCGTTGAACGGTTAAAGAAAGAGCTTCCAGATAATTTACATTACCATGATTTAATGCATACAACAGATGTTTGTGCTGCTGTAGAACGTATAGCGCTAATGGAAGGAATTGAAGGGGATGATATCTTTTTATTAAAAACAGCAGCTTTGTATCATGATGCAGGGTTTGTGCATCAATATGCTAACAATGAAGATTTAGGCGCTGATTTGGCACAAGAAGTATTGCCTCGATTTGGATATACGCGAGAACAGATAGATGTAATTAGAGGATTAATACAAGCTACAAAAGTACCACAACAACCTAAAACGCATCTACAGCAAATTATTTGCGATGCCGATTTAGATTATTTGGGCGGAAATGAATTTCATCCTATTGCAGATAAGTTGAAGCGTGAATTAATGGAAAGAGATATCATTAAGTCTAATAAACAATGGGATGAGTTACAGGTTAAATTTTTAGAGGCACACACCTATTTTACCAAAACGGCAATTGAACTCAGGAGAGCGAATAAACTAACTCGAATAGTCGAGGTAAAGGAGCGTCTAGAAACTTATACTTGATTCAAACTGTTTATTGAACCAACTCAAAATCGAGTTGTTTTTTCACTAAATCAGCTCTTCGAACTTTAATTTTTACTGCATCTCCCATACGGTATTCTTGTCCGCTATTCTTTCCGACAGCACAATAGTTAGGTGCATCAAAACTGTAGTAATCATCTCCGATATCACTTAATCGAACCATTCCTTCACACATGTTCTCGATAATTTGAACATAAAGTCCCCATTCGCTCACACCAGAAATTACACCTTCAAATACTTCACCAATTTTATCTTGTAAAAACTCTACTTGCTTATATTTAATAGAAGTTCTTTCTGCTTCAGTAGCAGAAATTTCCATTTGAGAAGAGTGTTTACACTGCTCTTCAACTTCTTGCTGATTAACAGAGGATCCTCCATCTAAATAACGTTGAAGCAGACGATGTACAATTACATCAGGATATCTTCTAATAGGAGAGGTAAAGTGTGAATAATGCTTAAAAGCTAACCCATAATGCCCAATATTAGCACTAGAATAAACTGCCTTTGACATTGTTCTTATAGTCAATTGCTCAATCATATCTTCCTCATTACTTCCTTTTGCTTTCTTAAGCAAAGTATTAATTGAGTGTGCAACTTCGTCCTCGTTAATTTTTAAATCATAACCGAATTTTTTCACAAAGTTCGATAACGATAATAATTTTTCTTGATTGGGCTCATCATGTATTCTGTAAACGAATGTTCTTACTTGTTCTCCTTTTGCTGGTTTACCAACAAATTCAGCAACCCTTCTGTTCGCCAAAAGCATAAATTCTTCAATCAATTTATTAGCATCTTTAATTTCTTTAAAGTAAACACCTAAAGGAGCTCCAGTTTCATCTAAATTAAATTTAACCTCTACTCTGTCAAAAGCAATAGATCCTTGCTTAAATCTTCCGTTACGAAGTAATTTAGCCAGCTTATCTAATTGTAATATCTCTTCAGATAAATCACCAGTTTTAGTTTCTATTCGTTCCTGAGCTTCTTCATAAGTAAATCTTCTGTCAGAAAAAATAACTGTTCTACCGAACCATTCGTTCAGTACATTCGCTTCTTCATCTATTTCAAAAACTGCAGCAAAACATAGCTTAGTTTCATGTGGTCTTAAAGAACATGCTTGGTTAGATAAAACCTCTGGAAGCATTGGGACAACTCTATCTACTAAATAAACAGAAGTAGCTCTTTTATACGCTTCGTTATCAAGAATAGACCCTGGTTGAATGTAGTGTGAAACATCAGCAATATGAATCCCAATTTCCCAATTTCCGTTCTCTAATTTTTTGAAAGATATAGCATCATCAAAATCTTTAGCATCTTTTGGATCAATTGTAAATGTGGTGGTTGTTCTAAAGTCTCTTCGGTTTTTTATTTCTTGAGGAGTAATTTCTAAATTTAAATCATTAGCTGCTTTTTCTACATTAGGAGGAAACTCATAGGGCAATCCAAATTCAGCTAAAATAGCGTGCATTTCAGTTTCGTTGTCACCTGGTTTTCCTAAAACTTCTATTATTTTTCCGAAAGGATTTTTTTTATCTAGTGGCCATTCCGTTATTTTAGCAATTACTTTATCACCATCATTCGCATTTTTTAACTTGTCGTTGGATACAAAAATATCAACAGGCATTCTTGTACTATCAGTAACTACAAAAGAGAAGTTTGCCGATTTTTCAATCACTCCAACAAATTCTGTTTGTTTTCTTACTAGAACTTCTAAGACTTCACCTTCACTTTTATTACGATTTTTATTAGCGAAAACATTTACCTTAACAATATCCCCATTCAACGCTGTATTTGTGTTTTTTGGATCGATATAAATGTCATCATCACTTCCCTCAACAACGATGTATGCCGCTCCACGAGAGGTCATATCTACCCTTCCTTCCACAAAGTCTTCAGAGTCATTTAAACTAAATTTTCCACGCTGTATTTCACGCAACTTACCTTGGTCAACTAGTTCGAGCAGGATAATGGTAATTAGTTTTTTATTGGTCATATCTTTAAAGCCAAAAGCACTACTTAGTTGCTTATAGTTAAAAGATTTGTTAGGATTTTTATCAAATACAGAAATTATATTCTGTAACAGATCGTGCTTAAATGATCCTGATTGTCTTGAGCTCTTATTTTTTTTATGTCTTGTCATGTTGTTGACCAAATTAATAATAAAAAAGCCTCCGAATATTCGAAGGCTTTAAATTCTATTACTCTTTTATTAACGAGTAACTTTTATTTGATTTTATGTTACTTATAAACTTCAATCCCATTTACTTATGAGGCGATACATTTCTGAATGAAGTTTTACCAATTCTTCATCAGGACGAAAATTCGGATGCCCCCAAACAATTTTGTTTATGGAATTTCTTCCGTAACGTATATCAATATATTTAGTCATGTTTCCAGGGTGGTTCATTTCCATTCCATCCAAACCTAAATCCTCTATTGTTTCGAGAAAATAGATTAAGTCTACCTTTTTTAAGTCTTTAAAAAAGACTTCTCTATCATATTTAAAATCATACTTATGAACCTGTCCGGTTTCACTCAAAATAAATTCGGAGTAATTACCAGTAAAACCACCACCTTGTCCAATGGCATATCTTTTGCCTTCAGGTAGCTTAGTTGCAGCAACTTCTTGAGCCGATTTACAACTAATTAAAAATAAAGCTGCCGATAAAGTAAATATAAGACCTTTCATATTATGGAATAAGAATATTGATGACATCTAAGAAATAAAAGTAAATAAATTCAGTTATATAAATTCTACTAAACCCCTAAAATTAATACTATGAACCAATTTAAAAAAACAACTCAAAAAAGAGAAAAACATAGAGGGATCTATTTTCAATTAGGATTAATTATAGCTTGAGGGTTAACGCTTGTCGCTTTTGAATGGACAAGCCATATTAATATTAATGATTTGCCAAAGCCTTATGATACGGATGAGGTGGAGATTGATTTTCCTATAATTATGCCTGAGGTTAAAATTGATAGACCAGAGGTAAAACCTATTGTAACACCAAGAAAATCAGACATTATTCAAATTGTAATAGATGTATTTAACCCAGAGCCAAATATTGAACAAACGCCAGAGCTTAATTTTGATCCTAATGACTATAAGGTTGTTGAGAAAGGGATAGTTGATCCAAAAATTTTTACAGTCGTAAAGGAAATGCCAGAATTTAAAGGGGGACTTAAAAGCTTGTATAAGTTTTTAGGTGAAAATATTAAATACCCCGCAAGAGAAGAAGATGCAGGTATTCAAGGCGTAGTGCATTTAAGGTTTGTGGTAGGAAAAGCAGGAGAGATAAGAGACGTTGAGGTTTTAAGAGGAGTGAGTGAAGCAATTAACAATGAAGCAATTCGTGTGTTAAAAGCGATGCCCAATTGGAAGCTAGGGAAACAACGAGGTAAAAAAGTTAGCGTTAGCTACATGTTGCCTATAAGATTTAAGCTTACTTAGGCTTAATATTATTTAAATGAAAAGAGCCCTTCTTTCTTTTAAAGAAGTGCTCTTTTTTGATTTCTAATTTTATTGGGTTAAAGTGCTCCTCGCGTTATTCGCATTATGTTTTTATAAACTCTTTGTTCTACCGCCATCAACAGGAACGTTAATTCCGTTAATGTAGCTTGCCGCTGGCGAAGCTAAAAATGCAACAGCATTGGCAACTTCTTCAGGTTGTGCAATACGCTTCATAGGTACTTGGTCAGCCATTCCTTGTTTAATTGCAACAACATCGCCACCAGTTTTAGCAGCTTTGTTTTCTATAATAGATTTTAAACGAACAGTATCTGTAGCTCCAGGTAAAACATTGTTTACTGTTATTCCAAATTCACCTAGCTCATTAGCCAACGTCTTTGCCCAACTTGCAACAGCACCTCTAATAGTGTTAGAAACGCCTAATCCATTCAATGGTTGTTTAACCGAAGTAGAAATAATGTTTATGATTCTTCCATAACCACTATTTTTCATTCCTTCTCTCACTGATTGCATCATGATATGATTACAAATTAAGTGATTAGAAAACGTATCAATAAACTCATCAGTTCCGGCATTTTCTATTAACCCTCCAGCAGGTCCTCCTGTGTTGTTTATTAAGATATTTACTTCAACATTGTTATTCGTAATGTATCCTTCTACAACTTCTTTTAGTTGAGTAGGTAAAGAGAAATCTGCAACAATAAAGTTGTGATTTTGTCCTTTTGAGGTGTCTAATTTATTACAAACTAAACTCAGTTTTTCTTCATTACGAGCAACTAAAATTGTGTTGGCTCCTAAAAGCGCTAACTCTGTTGCTATTGCTTTTCCTATTCCTTGTGTGCTTCCGCAAACAATGGCATTTTTTCCTGTTAAATCTAAATTCATAAGTTGTTGTTTTGGAAGAGTAAAAGTAGCTTATTTTACCAACAACGGAAAACCATTATCGTATTAAAATAAGTCTAGAAGAGAGTTGGGGTACTCAACCCAAACTGATTTTTCATATACGGTTTTGCTTTTATATATGAGTTTCTTAGTACCTTTCGGAAAACAAAAAACTAGAGTTATGTCAATAGCAATGCCTTTTAATTTTAATCAATGGATTAAAGATAACAGAGACAAATTGAAACCGCCCGTGGCTAATAAAAGCATATACCCAATGGGTAAAGATTTTATTGTAATGGTTGTAGGGGGTCCTAATGCTAGAAAAGATTACCACTTTAATGAAACAGAAGAGCTGTTTTATCAATTAGAAGGAGATATTGAGGTAACTATTCAGCAAGATGGGAAAGCCATAAAAGTGCCAATTAAGGAGGGTGAAATGTTTTTATTGCCAGCTAATATTCCTCATAACCCAAGGAGATCAGCAAACTCTATTGGATTGGTAATAGAAAGAGTAAGGAAAGGAACAGATTATAAAGATGGTTTGATGTGGTTTTGTGATGAGTGTAATCACAAACTTTATGAAGAACGATTTACTTTAAATGATATTGTTGTTGATTTTTTAGATGTTTTTAAAAAGTTTTATAGTTCTGAAGAGCACAGGACATGTAACAATTGTGGATATGTAATGGAAACAGACCCTAAATTTACAAATGACAAGTAATGAGAATTAACGGACACGGACATATTTTGCCAGAACCACATCAAATCCCTCAATTTATGAAGGATAAGAAATTGTTTTGGATAGACGGGGATAAGAAATTTATGCGGCAGGGAAATTGGTCTCGACCAATAACTGACCCAAGTTTCTTTTTGAAAGAAAAGTTAGAATGGATGGAGAAAAACAACATCGCTCACGGAGTGATGCTTAACCTTTCGCAAGTCTATTGCAATGGTTGGGAAAAACAAGATACAAAGGATGCAATTGCTTGGCAAAATGATTTTAATGCTTCTGTTCAGAATGATAATCCAGGTAAATTTACCTGTGGATTTGTAGTCCAACCCAGATTTATGGATGATGCTTTAGCAGAAATAGAGCGTTGTGTAAATGTTTTTGGAATGAAACTTTTGTGTTTGCCAACCCATTATTTAAATGGAAAAGAAGAATGGATTTCTGTAGCAGACGAATCGTGTAACCCAATATATGAATTGGCAAATAAATACGGACTGGCATTAGAAATCCATCCTTACGATGGTCCAAAAATGATTAAATTGAAAGATGAAAATTGGCGTTTTCATTTAATTTGGATGATGGCTCAAAGTGCAGACACATTGCACTTGTTTACATTAAAAAACATACCTAATAAATATCCGAACATTAGAACTTGTTTTGCGCACGGATGTATGTTGGGCCAAGCAAATTACGGAAGAAGAGTGCAAGGGTTCAATGGTAGACCAGATTTGTTTGAAGGAACAGAAAGTCCACAAACAACATTAGGTCATCCAAATTTATTTTTCGACACCTTGGTGCACGATCCTTATACATTACAATTACTGAAGCATAGAGTTGGAGTACCACAAATTATTGCTGGATTGGATGATCCTTATCCGCTAGGCGAAATGGAATCTGTGGCTGATTCTTACCCAGGAAAAGTAATTGACGATGCCATTAAATTAGATATTCTTACAAAACAAGAAGCAAATGCTATTTGGCATACCAATGTTTTAAAATGGTTGGGGTAATATTTCTAAACAAGCAATGCGCAAAAAGCTATTAGTATTAATTTTTATTTGTTTTGTTCTTACCAGTCTAAGAGCACAAAGCCCCGTTGACACAACTTATAGTGAAGACTTTAAGCCAGGAAGACTTGGTTTAGTTGCTGGAGGTGCCGGTTTATTTTATGGCGGAATGCTAACTGGTTTAGCAACGGTTTGGTATGAAGATAATCATTGGATAGGCTTTCATGTGAAAAATGATAATGCCGGATGGATGCAAATAGATAAATATGGGCATGCCTATACCACATATCTGATGGGGAATTTAGGAATGAATGCTATGCGTTGGAATGGCGCTAAACGTAAAAAGGCAATTTGGTGGGGAGGTGCTTATGGTTTTATTTTTATGACATCAGTAGAATTACTAGATGCCAATTATGTAGAATGGGGATTTTCTCCAATGGATATGGTTGCCAATGCTGCTGGTAGTATGTTGTTAATTGGACAAGAGTTAGCGTTTAAAAAGCAAATACTAACGTATAAATTTTCCTATCATCATACTGAATTAGCAGCTCAAAGACCTAATGTTTTGGGAGATACAGATCTTTCACGAGTGGTGGCAGATTATAATGGACAAACTTTTTGGTGGTCGTTAAACTTAAGGTCGATATTTAAACATCAAGAATTTTTACCTAAATGGTTAAATGTTGCTGGCGGGTATGGAGCTTACGGAATGTTGTCATCAGAAAATAACCCAAGGATTTATAGTAATGGAGCATTTTTGCCTCCAGTTGAGCGATACAGAAGTTATTACTTGTCGTTAGATATTGATTTTGAGAAAATTCCTACGCGTTCAAAGTTTTTAAAATCGACCTTTTTCTTTTTGAACATGCTAAAATTCCCATTACCAACTGTAGAGTTTAATACTTTGGGACAACGAAAGTTTCATCCTTTCTTTTTTTAGAATCCTTTTTTTATAGGCAACTTGTTTTCAGAATGAGAGAAACAGAGTTTAAATTTCTTTCTGATAAGAAACAACATCCAATGCTTTTCCAAATTTTATACCAATGTTTTTTAAGTGGCCAACTTTAAAGTATCCATATTTTTCAAAGAGAGAAATACTTACTAAATTGTGTGCTGTAATAACGGCTATAAGGTTGTTAATTCCGCTGCTTTTAGCAACTTTTTCTAAGTAAGTTATGGTTTTTTTACCAATGCCTTTTCCAGCAAATTTCTTATCTAAGTATAAAGTGATTTCTGCCGATTTATCATACGCTTCTTTATATCTGAATTGAGAAAGATAGCAGAAGCCACAGGCTTCACCACCATGAAAGATAAGGTAAGATCGATATTTATAATGACCAATAGAAACCATTTGCTCCAACTCTTCGCTAGCAATGACATCTAAATGAAAAGTGGCTGTAGAATTAAGCACGTACCAGTTGTAAATAGCGAGTGCTTGGTTAATATTTTCTTTACTAATTGGTTTAAACTCAATATCCACAGTTCAAAAATAATATTTTATGTTTTAAGGATTGCTTTAGTGTTTGCATTTTTATGACGAAAGAATTTAGGTATATTTGTTATTAGCGAAAAATATGAGACACTTAACGGTCATTATTACATTTTTAACATTATTCTGTAATGTTTCTTTTGGACAAAACAAATTCTCTCACCAAGATACTTTGAGAGGGACTATTACGCCAGAAAGAGCGTGGTGGGATCTTACGTATTATCATTTAAGTGTTGCCGTTAACATCAAAAAGAAAACAATTTCTGGAAGTAATTTGATACAATATAAAGTGTTGGAATCGAAACAAGCACTTCAACTTGAATTACAAGAACCACTTAAAATTAATAGAGTTGTCCAAAACGGTAAAGAGTTGGAGTTTACGAAAGATGGCTATTCTTATTTTGTAGTGTTAAACCAAAAACAAAAGGTTGGATCAGTTAACGAATTAACTGTTTTTTATGAAGGAACTCCACAAGAAAGTAAAAACCCTCCTTGGAGTGGAGGGCTTACTTGGGATAAGGATAAAAATGGGAATGATTGGGTGGTAACAACTTGTCAGGGAGATGGAGCAAGTCTTTGGTGGCCAAACAAAGATCATGCTTATGATGAACCAGACAGCATGTTAATTAGTATTATAGTTCCCAAACATTTAATAGATGTTTCTAATGGTCAGTTAAGAAGTGTGGTTGTAAACGGAGAATTAAAAACATATAACTGGTTTGTGTCAAATCCCATTAATAATTATGGAGTAAATATGAATATTGGGGACTATGTTCATTATGGAGAAATCTATAAAGGATTAAATGGAAATTTAAAATGTGACTATTATGTGTTACGAGAAAATCTCAAAAAAGCGAAACAACAATTTAAAGAAGCACCAAGAATGCTTGCTGCTTTTGAGCATTGGTTTGGGCCTTATCCATTTTATAAAGATGGGTATAAGTTAATCGAAGTGCCCTATGCTGGAATGGAGCATCAAAGCTCTGTTACATATGGAAATGGATTTAAAAATGGCTATAAAGGCCGAGATATAAGTGGGACTGGCTGGGGAATGAAATTTGATTTTATTATTGTGCACGAGTCTGGTCATGAATGGTTTGCTAATAATATTACCCATAAAGATGTTGCGGATATGTGGATCCATGAAAGCTTTACTTCTTATTCGGAGAATTTGTTTCTCAATTACCATTTTGGTAAAAAAGCAAGTTCTGAATATGTAATTGGTAAACGAAGAACTATTCTTAATGACAGACCAATTGTAGGGATATATAATGTCCATTATGAAGGTTCGGAAGATATGTATAACAAAGGAGCAAACATGTTACATACCTTAAGGCAAAGGGTTGATAATGATGAGAAATGGAGAGCTGTTTTAAGAGGATTAAATAAATATTTTTATCACCAAACTGTTACTTCAAATCAAATTGAAAACTATTTGAGTAAAAAAATAGGGGTTGATTTAAATGCCTTTTTCAATCAATATTTAAGAACAATTAAAATTCCAATTTTTGAATATAGGTTAAGTCATTCAGGAATGGAATATCGCTATAAAAATGTTGTAGAAGATTTCGAAATGCCTATAAAAATAATTGTTGGAGATAAACCTCTCTGGGTTTTGCCTAAAATAGAATGGCAAAAATTAGAGATGGGACAAACGATACGGTTTGATCAAAATTTCTATGTTAATTATCAAGAGATAAAAAAGGAGTAGGCACATCATCTTCCATTTTATTTTTTTCGGAGAAACCTGATTTTAATTAGCTATTTCTTTTTTACTGTCTATGAGATTTACTGGATTAAAGAAGCGATGGGGGTCTGTTTTTAAATATATTGATTAAGGCTAACATCCATTTTGTCCAACATTAAGCATAAACTCCTGCTTAATGTTTACACCATCCTTATTTTTCGCTGGTTTCCAATTGGGCATATTTTGTACTGTTTTTATTAAAAGCGTATCAATTTCAGCATCCCTAGATGTCGTTTCTAACTTTACATTTTCTACAACACCCACTTCATTTATTACAAATGAAATAGATGGCTGTGGGAGATAGCTATAATTCTTATCGTTAATTATAGTTAAACTGTTTTCCTTTAAGTCAGAAATCATCAGTTCATATCCGCCAATATATTCAGCTTCTATATCTGGCGTTACCAACAAAGAAACATTCATTTGTCTATTTTGAATTTCATGTTTATTATTCTCCTTTTGGTATTGTACAACTAATAATAGATTAGAAGCCGTTTTAAATATATCTCGCTGTTCCTTGGTTAATTTATCATCTGGACCGATTGCTTCAATTGTTTTTCCATTAACTGTTGTAACTACAGTAACAGAGTTGTAATCTGCAATCCAATTTGAAGGATAGTTTTCAATTACATCGCTAATTGTTTGGGCATTTTTAAGTTTATCTTCCGTAATTGATCTACCTGTGCGTACAAGTGAATTAGAAACATTACTACCTCTAACAATCATGTATGATAATTCAGGTATAGGAGGTGTAATTTGAGTTGCCATTCCTGTTCGGTAATCTATCTTAATTCCAAAAGGAGGTAGCCCTTTTTTTATAGTGGTAGAATCATTTTCTGTGTTATTGTTAATAGGGGTTTTATGTGTTTTTTTATTTGCAAAACCAAATACAGTTAAACCAGCAATAGAAAGTATGATACTTAAAATAATTATTCCTTTATTTTTCATAACTAATTAATTTAGAGAGTAAATGATAATTCAAATTTACACCAATATGCATGTTTTTCCATCAAATGGAGTGTAAAATAATGTAAAAGCATTGTAAAATGGCATACTGTATGGGCAAAAACTATAAATTTACAGTATGAGAAAATTCTTACTATGTTTAATTTTTGGAGGAACATTTCTTTTTTTGTTTCAGAGCTGTAACGAAGAACAGGAGACTATTCAAAAGGACCAGGTAGAGGTTACGATGAGAAGAATAGGGCATGAAGTTTTATTGATCTTAAATGATAGTTTATCACTTGTTAA
>JASJIW010000009.1:0-7507 GCA_037624665.1 Flavobacteriales bacterium | reverse complement strand
TGCTACCACTAAATTAGAAGTATTGTCATTATTCAGATCATCAATACTAAATGGTGTTGAACCTGATAGAGGGAAACCATCTACAATAGTGCCATTAGCGTTTATTAAATAAATCTGATTTTCGGTTACAATTCCTAGCTGAGTAGTTTTGTCGGATAGTTTAAAAAATAATGGAGTATGTGTAATGGCCGTTTCAAATGTGTTGCTGTATAATTCCTTTTTATCTCTATCAACTATTTTTATGTTATTCTCATAAGCAATTGCAAAATCTTTAGAATTATTAGTATCAAAATTAAAGAAATTGAATTTTGCTCCTGGCTGGTTATATTCATTTATAATCAATGATGTCTTCCCATTTAGGTTTAACTGGCTAATATTCCCTAAAGAATCCATGGTCGTTAAATAGGTATTTGCTATTGTGTTTCCTACTTTTAAATAGATTGGATTTAAAGCAACTTCAAGTTTGTTTTCGATTGTTAACCTATCTTTACCATCTCTTTGTATCACTTTAACCTTTCCATTTTTTAATGGCACAACAATATAATCTTTATTAGCAATAGAAAAGTGCCATGTTTTTCCTGTTGCAGCACTGCTTTCTGATTTATATTCCCAGCCTTTAGTCTTTGCCCCAGTAATAGCATAGTTGTACACCATATTATCTTCACAACCAATAATTAAACGGTAATCTCTGTTGTGTGAATAGTCTAAAGGAGTTACTCCGTTACTCGCATTACTTGGCAGCTTTACAGGGTAGCTTTCTACATTGTTTCCGTTTCTATCAATTAAGTAAATTTTTGATTTGGTATTAAACAAGAGTTGTAGCTTATTGTTTTTATAAACATCAATTTGGTGTATTCCTCCGATAATTGGACCTTGTAATTGTTTGGTCCATATTACTTTGCCTATGTTGCTAATTAAGTAGATTTTATTTGCATCATCCTGTACAAATATCTCTTTCGCTTTGGTGTTATGATTCAAAACAATGTGTGGAGCTGAACTGATAGATGTATCTACCATTAACTCCCAAAGAGATGCTGTTTCTTGCTTGTAAATCGGATTATACTTTAAGTGAATGTTGTTATAGTATAATCCATTTTTTTCGGTGCTTATCTGAAGTGATATTGCTTCAAACTTTCTAAACATGTCAATTTTCTCATCATAAATAGGTAAATATTTTTCTATAGAAAATTGCTTGTATAGCTTTATGGAACGCGCAATATTGTTGTAAATAAAAATGTTACTTGTTGACGATAGGTTGTCATTAAACGCAGTAAAGTTTTGGTTGTTCTGCAATGTTTTTTCATTGATAACATTGGAGATGAATTTTTTTAAACCACTTTCAGAATTTCCAAAAACTACATAATCATCAATTATAGTATAAAAATGATGTTCTAGGTTAACAAAGGGCTTGCCAAGTAGATTGTTAAACATATTTTCAAGTTCAATTTTATTAATGGAGTAATCATTAAAATCAATCAACTCAAATGCTTCTTCATTTACTTTTGATGAGATACTTAGTAAATCTGTTGTTGTTTTTTTGATGTTATTTGTATGGAAAATAACAAACTTGTTATTAGAAAAGTCTTCAGTTAACGATTCTGTAATAATAAAAGAAACTTCGTTACCAATATTAGCGAGTAATTCTTCCTCTAAATCTATGCTGTATTTTTGTGTTTGATCATCTAAATATTTCTGAAAACTAAAAAATTGATTACTGTTTTTTAATGAAAGCTTTCTATTCTCAAAAAAGCTTTTAGAATTACTTAAGCCATAATGATATAAAAATGCGGTATTAAATGGAGCAATAGAAATAACATCAATATCTTGATGTTTTTGATTTTTAAATAAAGTGACCCAATTTTCATCATTAGAAAAACTGAAACCGTTTAAACTTAAACTGTTTGATTTTATGTGGAAATCTAATTCTGTCCAGTTGGTGTAATTATCTAAGTTAGTAGCGTATTTCTTAGTAGATTTATTAATGTATTGATTAATAATTTTAGAAAAATATTTAGTGTTAACAAACAAGTTCCCATCTTCAGATTGACCTGAATTAGCAATCATTTTAGCGAAGTTGGTGTTATTAATTAAGCTTGTTTCGGTATTTAATTGTCGGATAACATCTTCTATTAACGAGGTGCTGTAACTAAATGCAAGTGTATTTCGATAAACGATTACAGAAATTTTAGCATTACTATTTGTAGGGAGTGTATGAATTGTTGCTCCATCGTACTTTCTAGCTTGGGGGTTCTTTCGTGTTACATTTTTAATTTTTTGAATGAGTTGATCTTCAGTAATGTCATCACTTATTGGGATATAAAAAATCAAACCAAAATCATTAGCACCAGAAAGATGAAGAGAGGTTAAAATAGGGTTGTCAATAAAAAGAGGTTTAAATGGGCCACTTAAAAGAGAGTCTAAATAATGTAAATTGTTATGCGTTTGTTGCGCTATTTCTGTATTAGAAATTAAATCTTCCCAAATAATATTAGTGGTTGATAGCTTATTGAATAATGCAGTAAAATTGTTTTCTTTTAGAATTAAAGCAGCATTTTGAGGGATGGCTTCAAAGGATGTTTTGTTAACGGGTTGTTGTACATTCTTATAGAAGTTGTACGCAATAATGCTTACAGCAGCCATTAGCAAGATGAACAAACTTAACAGAATTCTTTTAGTCATAGGAATACTTCTTATAAGTTATAAAAGTAATTTGTATTCAGAAACTAAAGTGAGTTTACTTTTTAAAGAATTAACAACTGTTCGTTAATAGGATTTAACGTTTTTACTCAATAAAAAGAGTAACGTAGATCCACCTAAAATCAAAAATAAGGTTCCAGAAAAAAGTAAAGCTTGCTGTAAACTGTAAACATCAGCTACATATCCAAAAAATGGAGAGGTTGAGGCAAACACAATTCTAATAATAAAACTTCTGATGGACATTACCGTTGCTCGCATTTCAGACGGGATATGCCTATTCATATAGTCTCGAAGAACTGGTGTAGCAACACCTCTAGTAATATAAAATAGAAGTAATAAAATCAGTCCCCATAAACTGGTAGTTAAACTCATTATAAAATAGCAGCTACAAATTAGTACGAGTATTAGAATGAGTAAGGTTTTTGTTTTAATCTTTTCTTCAATTTTATGCGCATAGAAAGAGGGGATAGCCACTGCTAAGTTGAGGACAGCTCCTAATAATCCAAAATAGAATTTACTATTAATACCGATTGAAATAAAATATGGCTGACTAAACCAAGCCATTGTTAGCGTACCGCAACCAATAATTGAAGAGTATAAAATGTAATAACGTAAGGTTAGGTTCTCTTTTAAGGAATATCGAATAATATTTTTAATGTTTTTCCAAGGTTTCGATTTCCCATCTTTTAAACGCTCCATTTTTGGTTCAACTAAGAGGGTTGCAATTACAAAACCTATAAAAGCAATTACTACCTGAAAATAGAAAGGAGTTCTTAAACTAATTTCGGCTAATAATCCACCAACAATAAATGCAAATGCTTCAGCTAGGTTTCCCATAGAAATAGTTCGTCCTTCTAGTTTAATAAATTCATTACTTCTCTCGAGTTGAATAAGTGAATCATACATTAAAGCAGTGTCAGATCCGGAAATAAAACTCTGGCCAATACCTAATGAGAGGGCAGCCATTAAAAACCCTTCAAAGCCAAAAGAGAAAGAATATATTAACATTCCAATGAAACCGAAAAACATACCTATAATCATAGAGTTTTTCCTTCCCAGAACATCGGCAACATAACCAGATGGAATTTCAATTACAGCAATTGTAACGGAGTAGATACTTTGAATAATAAATAAATCAGTAAGAGTAAGTCCGTTTTCTTGATAAAACAACCAAATTATTGGCATAAAAAGCATTAGCCATTTCGATGCTTTTATCACATAAAGTTTCCAGATGTTTGAACGAATACTCAACTTATTTTTTTAAGGATAGAAAATGTAAAACTGCCAATCGGTATGAGTTTAAACCCATACCTGCAATTACACCAATACAATTTTTTGCCATCAAAGATTGATGTCTGTATTCTTCTCGAGCGTAAACATTAGAAATGTGCACCTCAATAACAGGAGTTTCGATTCCTGCAATAGCATCTCCAATTCCTATAGATGTATGTGTGTAAGCTCCTGCATTCATTATAATGGCATCGTAACTAAATCCTACCTCATGTAGTTTGTTAATTAATTCTCCTTCTACATTATCTTGAAAATATTCAAAATCGATAGTTGTAAATTCATTTTGAAGAGTTTTGTAATAATCCTCAAACGAATTTTCGCCATAAATTTCTTTTTCTCGTTTACCGAGAAGGTTTAAGTTAGGACCGTTGATAATTAAAATCTTCATAATAAAATTCTGAACGACAAAGATATATATTTGTAGTCAGATTAATTTGAATAAACTACTCAATAATTGTCTTTGTAGGCACTGTTATGAATTGGAGCTCAAGTATAAAAGGATTTAAAAACTATTTACAATTAGAACGTTCGCTATCGGCTAATTCAATTGAAGCCTATTTGCATGATGTTGAGAAATTTATTCAGTTTTTGGAGCTAAAAGAAATTGAAACAAGTCCTGAGAAAGTCAGTCAACAAATGCTTGAGGATTTTTTACAGTGGATTAGTGAATTGGGTTTAAATTCGCGCTCTCAAGCTAGAATTTTATCAGGGTTAAAAGCATTTTACAAATATTTATTGATGGAAGATCTTATTGAGGTCGCTCCAACAGAATTGTTAGAGTCGCCAATAATAGGAAAGAAATTGCCCGAAGTATTAAGTATTGAAGAGATTAATGAAATTATTGATGCAGTTGATTTGAGTAAACCTGAAGGGGAACGAAACAAGGCAATGCTCGAAACATTATATAGTTGCGGTTTACGAGTTAGTGAACTTGTGGGATTACGAATTTCAAAGTTAATGTTGGATGAAGGATTTGTAATCGTTATCGGAAAAGGAGATAAAGAACGAATTGCGCCAATAGGGAGTATTGCTATTAAGCACATTAAAACCTATAAAGAATGCAAGCGTAATCACATGGATAATATAGATAAAGATAGTGAGGATATTCTATTTCTAAATAGGAGGGGCAAGCAATTAACGCGAGTGATGATTTTTACAATTATTAAAAATTTAGCGAAAAAAGCAGGGATTACAAAAAAAGTTAGCCCACATACGTTTAGACATTCTTTTGCAACACATTTAGTTGAAGGGGGAGCCGATTTAAGAGCTGTGCAAGAAATGTTGGGGCACGAATCTATTACTACAACAGAAATTTATACGCACTTAGATAGAGAGTATTTACGCCAAGCAATATTGGATTTTCATCCAAGAGCAAATAAATAACCAAAACATCAAGTTAGACTTAATTCTAAATAACTAAAAATGTGATATATTAAGTATTACCATTTTTTATAGATTCCCAAACTAAACATACCAATTTTTCCAACATAATTTCCGCTCAGTCCGGCATAAGTTGCAACAGAAAGTCCAACTTCATTCTTTAATTCATAATTCATTTTTAACCCTGGAGATACAAACTCTTGGTTATTCGTATAAAAACCTGTTTGCCTTAAGTTTTCATTTCTGTAGGTTCCATTTTTTATAGATTCTCTCATGTCAAATGTAAGAACTGCCCATAGTGAAGGATTTAATTGGTAGCCTAATTCGTAATGAATATTTAGTATATGGCTAAAATTATTAGAGTAAAAAATTATTCCGGTTTCGATATACGAATACAATTTAGTTGAAAAACTATTACCTATTGATAAATAAGGTCCAATAGCATTTGCATCGTAACCTGTACTCAGACCTGCATCAATATTTTTGCTTATTGTTTTTAAATTTGCTTGAATAGATATTGCTGTCTTTAGGTTTTTATCAGAAAGTCTGTATTTTAAAGCTAAGCTGTAATTTCCTATTCCACTTAAATTTCCTTTTGGAAGAATTGTAGGATTGATTGTTTGGTTTTTTATATTACCAGTAGAAATCTGTTTAAAAGGAAGAGAAGATATGACATTTAACTTATCGTTAAGTCCATATTCCAAGTAGACTTGGTATGTAAAATCTAGTATAGACCTATTCAATTCCAACTCATTGTTGTTTTCCAAAAATAATCCGTTAAAACTTCCAACCGGTAATGTTGTTTGAAGTTGAAGGAATCCACTCCCTTTTTTTTGTAAGCCAAGGACCTCCAGCGGAAGTTTAGAAAGGGATTGCTAATAGTAAGAAAATAAAAGATGCTTTCATGTGTGTAAATATAAATAATCAATACGAATATAAATGTTAAGAATTTGACACCTTTTCTTTTCGTTTAAAGATGTATTTTTGAGGAAAATAAATACTATGATAAATACTATTCCTAACATAAAACATACAAATTCGGGTAACTTCTTTTTAATTGCTGGACCATGTGTTGTTGAAAGTGAAGAAAATGTTTTTGAAATTGCTTATAAAATTAAAGCAATTACAGATAGACTAAAAATTCCTTTTATATTTAAAGCATCATACAGAAAGGCAAATAGATCAAGATTAGATTCATTTACAGGAATAGGAGATGAGAAAGCATTAGCTATTATAAAAAGCGTTCAAGAAAGATTACAGTTGCCTACGTTAACTGATGTGCACACAGCAGAAGAGTGTGCAATTGCTGCCAAATCTGTTGATGTATTACAGATACCCGCTTTTTTATGTAGACAAACTGATTTGTTAGTTGCTGCAGCAAAAACAGGGAAAGTTGTTAATATTAAGAAAGGACAATTCTTATCAGCAGAAGCAATGCAATTTGCTGTAAATAAAGTGAAAGAATCTGGTAACGATAATGTTTGGTTAACTGAAAGAGGAACAACGTTTGGTTATCAAGATATGGTTGTAGATTTTAGAGGTATTCCTTCAATGAAAGAATTTGCTCCTACTGTTTTAGATATTACACATTCTTTACAACAGCCAAATCAATCATCTGGTGTTACAGGTGGTAAACCTGAATTGATAGAAACAATTGCAAAAGCAGGAATTGCTGTTGGTGTTGATGGTATTTTTATTGAGACCCACCCAGATCCATCGGTAGCGAAAAGTGATGGTGCAAATATGTTAAGATTAGATTTGTTAGAAGATTTGTTAACCAAATTAGTAAGAGTTCAGGATGCAATTAGGTAGAACATATTATTAATTTTTATAATTAAAAAAGCCAGTTAGAAATTTTCTAACTGGCTTTTTTGTATTCGTATGTACGTTATCTAACAATAGTTATAAAACCATCTTTATTGAGGATGATAGGTGAGTGAGCTTCTTTGGCATTAATTTTCCAAATGTAAACTCCATCAGGAACTAAAGACCCGTTACTTGTTCCATCCCAACCTATGTCAGGATTGTTTGATTCAAAAACAAGTTCTCCCCATTTATTAAATACAGTCATTTTAAAGTTACTTAAGTCAAGTCCTTCACCAACAACTTTAAAGTTGTCATTCAGTCCATCTCCATCTGG
>JASJIW010000008.1:0-14839 GCA_037624665.1 Flavobacteriales bacterium | reverse complement strand
ACAACGCTGTTCTATGTCAGCGTTTAAACGAAGTTAGCGTTTTTTTAGGAGAACGTCAAGTGATAGCACTAATATAAAAACCTTTTTAATTTTGCTAAAAGTAAGGAGTTTAAAATTCGATAAGAAATGTTAAATTTGTGTTCAATAAAATTGATAAAAGAAAATGTTTGATAGTTTATCCGATAAGTTAGATAGAGCCTTTAAGGTATTAAAAGGACAAGGACAAGTAACAGAAATTAATGTAGCCGAAACCGTAAAGGAGATTCGTAGAGCTTTATTAGATGCTGATGTTAGTTATAAAGTTGCAAAGAAATTTACTGATACTGTTAAAGAAAAAGCCTTAGGAGAGAATGTAATCAATTCAGTTTCGCCTAACCAGTTAATGGTTAAAATTACGCACGATGAGTTAGCGAAATTAATGGGCGGAGGAGCTTCAGAAATTAACATTTCTGGAAATCCAGCAGTAATTTTAATTGCTGGTTTACAAGGTTCTGGTAAAACAACATTTTCAGGAAAATTAGCATTACATCTTAAAAATAAAAAAGGAAAAAATCCTTTATTGGTTGCTGGAGATGTTTACAGACCTGCGGCAATAGATCAATTACATGTTTTAGGAGAGCAAGTTGGAGTTGAGGTTTGGAGCGATAAAGGAAACAAGAGCCCCGTTGATATTGCTAAAAGAGCAGTAGAACATGCAAAAAGTAAGGGGCATAATGTTGTTATTATTGATACTGCCGGTCGTTTGGCTGTGGATGAAAAAATGATGACCGAAATTGCTGAGGTAAAGAAAGCAGTTTCGCCACAAGAAACATTGTTTGTTGTAGATTCTATGACTGGGCAAGATGCGGTAAATACTGCAAAAGCATTTAACGATAAATTAAATTTTGATGGAGTTGTATTAACCAAATTAGATGGCGATACAAGAGGTGGAGCTGCCTTGTCTATTCGTAATATAGTAGATAAGCCAATTAAGTTTATTGGTACTGGAGAGAAAATGGAAGCTTTGGATGTATTTCATCCAGAAAGAATGGCTGACAGGATTTTGGGAATGGGAGATGTTGTAAGTTTAGTAGAACGTGCCCAAGAACAGTATGATGAAGTAGCAGCTAGAAAATTACAAAAGAAAATTTCTCAAAATAAGTTTGATTTTGATGATTTTATGGCTCAGATTGCTCAGGTTAAAAAAATGGGTAATGTAAAAGACTTGATGGGAATGATTCCTGGAGTAGGAAAAGCGATGAAAAACATGGATGTTGATGACGATGCCTTTAAAGGTATTGAAGCAATTATTCAATCAATGACTCCACACGAAAGGGCAAACCCAAAAGTATTAAACGGAAGTAGGAGAAAAAGATTGGCTAAAGGAAGTGGTACTAATATACAAGATGTAAACAAGTTGATGAAACAATTTGAGCAGACAAGTAAAATGATGCGCATGATGGGAGATAAGAAGAAGATGGCTCAGATGATGCAGAATATGCCTAAACGATAATTTAGTTTTAGGTATATAGTTTTTAGTGTATTGAGAAGTAAATACATGAAAACAAAAAACTAAATACGAACAACCATAAACTATACACTATTATGCAATTAGTTAGCGGAAAAGAAGTTTCAAATAAAATTAAAGAAGAGATTGCTATAGACGTTGAAAAGCTAAAAGAAAAAGGGATTAAAACTCCTCATTTGGCTGCAGTATTAGTTGGTGAAGATGGAGCAAGTAAAACATATGTAAATGCAAAAGTTAAAGCTTGTGAGAAAGTAGGTTTTAATTCTACTTTAGTAAAATTAGAAAGTGATATTAGTGAAGCTGATTTACTAGTTGAAATTAAGAAGCTGAATAACAATGCAGATATTGATGGCTTTATCGTTCAATTGCCATTACCAAAACATATTGATGAACAAAAAGTAACTGAAGCGATAGCTCCAGAGAAAGATGTAGATGGTTTTCATCCAGTAAGTTTAGGTAAAATGTTGTTAGATATTCCTAGTTTTTTACCAGCAACTCCTTATGGTATTACTGAAATGTTGAAACATTATAATATTCCAACAGAAGGTAAACATTGTGTAGTAATTGGAAGAAGCCATATTGTTGGTTCTCCAATGAGTGTATTAATGGCGCGTAATTCTTATCCAGGAAACTGTACCGTTACCTTAACACATAGTAGAACTCAAAATCTATCAGCAATTACAAACCAAGCAGATATCTTAATTGTTGCTATTGGTAAACCAGAATTTGTTACGGCAGATATGGTTAAAGAGGGCGCAACTGTAATTGATGTTGGAATTCATAGAGTTGAAGACAGCTTAAAAAAATCGGGTTATAAATTATTGGGAGATGTTAAGTTTGATGAGGTAGCTCCTAAATGTGCTTTTATCTCTCCTGTTCCAGGTGGAGTAGGGCCAATGACAATTGCTAGTTTATTAAAAAATACGTTGCTTGCGGTTAAGTTAAAGAGTTAATATTGACTTTTAGCGTTGCTATTTCTTTTTCTAACCTATCTACTTTTCCGTTTAAATCAGCTAATGCTTTAAGAATTAATATGTGTGTTTTCTTTGCATCAATTCCAACAGGACTGTTGTCGCTGTGAATAGTTTGAGCTATTTTATTGTAAGTTTCTTCGTCTATCTCGAAATTCATAATGAAGTATTAATAGTTGTATTTATTTTTCCATATTTCCTTTAAAAACTTTCTGAAGCTTGCTTCTTTAGCGTTGTTTCCGGGTTCATAAAATTTTGTTCCTTTTACTTCATCTGGCATATATTCCTGTGCTCCATTATTACCTTCATAATTATGCGAATATTTGTAACCAGCCCCATGTCCCAGGTCTTTCATGAGCTTAGTAGGTGCATTTCTTATAGGTAATGGAACAGGTAGAGTTCCCGTTCTTTTTACTAATTCTTGCGCATCGTTAATTGCCATATAAGACGCATTACTTTTGGGTGAATTAGCCAAGTATATTGCTGTTTGCGATAGAATTATTCTGCTTTCAGGAAAGCCAATTACACTAACTGCCTGAAAACAATTGTTAGCAATTACTAATGCTGTAGGGTTTGCATTTCCAATATCTTCAGATGCCGATATGAGTAATCGTCTGGCTATAAACTTCACATCTTCTCCACCTTCAATCATCCTTGCTAACCAATAAACAGCAGCATTTGGGTCATTTCCTCGTATTGATTTTATAAAAGCAGAAATAATATCATAATGTTGATCTCCTGCTTTATCGTATCGAACAATATTCTGTTGTACAATTTCGAGTACATTATCATTGGTAATTACAATCTTCTCCGTATTAAAACTATTGACTACAATCTCTAATGTGTTGAGTAATTTCCTGGCATCTCCACCTGATAATTGAAGTAGCGCTTCATTCTCTTTTATTTTAACTTTTTTCTTTTTTAAGAACTCATCAGTCGTTAAAGCAATGTCAATTAATTGCAATAGATCTGCCTTTGTTTGTTCTTTTAAAACATACACCTGACAACGAGATAGGAGAGCAGAGATCACTTCAAAAGAAGGGTTTTCTGTTGTAGCTCCAATCAGTGTTATAATTCCTTTTTCAACTGCTCCTAATAAAGAATCTTGTTGCGATTTACTAAAACGATGAATCTCATCAATAAATAAAACAGGATTATTAGTTCCAAAAAATTGTTGCGATTTTGCCTTTTCTATTACTTCTCTAATGTCTTTAACGCCAGAATTAATTGCACTTAACGTATAGAATGGACGCTTTAAATAATTGGCAATAATGTTGGCTAAAGTTGTTTTTCCAACACCAGGAGGCCCCCAAAATATCATAGAAGGCACAATGCCTTTCTCTATAAAACTACGCAAGGTAGATCCTTCACCAATAAGGTGTTGTTGCCCAATATAATTTTCAAAAGTATTGGGTCTAAGTCTTTCTGCTAATGGGGTAAGATTGCTGATGGTAATTGGTTTTTAGTTGCTTGTTTTTTAATAATTAAAATTAACTATTTTTTATTGAAATGAGCTTCACGTGCTAAGACCAATAACTTTTTAGTGGTATTTAAATTTCGTGCTGTAGCACTTACTTTTAATTTCTTTTCAAAAAAGTTAAGCGTCATTTTTGATCTTCCAGCCCCGTTGGGGAAATGAGAGTAAATTACTTTCCCTTTTATTTCATAAAACTCATTTTTAAAACTGTGTTTAAGGAGTTCGTTAATATTTTCTTCTAAAGGTTGTTCAGCTAAAAATGTGAAATATGGTTTTTCAACATGCTGATATGGATTTTTCAAAATAGCTTTTTCCACTTCAGATGGATTTAAAATTAAATTGGGCACTTCAAACCCATATTTTGATTGAATTTTATCGAAAATAAGTTGCTGTAATTTTGTAGCTGAGGTTTTATCAAAGTTAAAAACCACATTGCCACTTTGTATGTAAGTTTTTACATCACTAAACCCTAATTTTTCATATAATTCTTTTAAATCAGTCATCAGAATTCTTTTCTGACCGCTAACGTTTATTCCTCTTAATAATGAAATGTAGGTTGGCATTTAATACTTCTTAGCAATATATTTCCCAAAGAAATACATCCCAATTAAAGGAACTATTGCAAATTTTGAAAATTGCTCAAGTAGACTGAACTCGTTTAATAAAACTAATGCTCCAGCAATTACGATTATTGTGATAATGTCAATTTTATTCATTCTCATTTGTCAAATTCTAATAGTAAGTTTTATCCATTAAATAATTTTTGACATAATCTTCAACACCTTCTTCTAGTGTATGGAAAGGTGTGTAGTAACCAATAGATTTTAGTTTAGCCATATTGGCTTCAGTAAAATATTGGTATTTATCTCTAATATCCTCTGGTGTTGGAATAAAACCAATTTCTGGTTCTTTATCCAGTGCTTTAAAAGTATTTTTAACCAAATCTTTAAAAGAACGTGCTTGTCCTGAACCTAAATTGTATAAACCAGAATCTTTACGATGGTTTAATAAAAACATACACACGTTTACAACATCTTTTACATAAACAAAATCACGTAACTGCTCACCATCTTTATAGTTAGGGTTGTGCGATGCGAATAGCTTCATAGCACCAGTTTCTTTAATTTGATTAAAAGCATGCATGATAACAGAAGCCATTCTTCCTTTATGGAATTCATTAGGACCGTACACATTAAAAAACTTTAAACCAGCCCAAAAGTAGGGTTGCTTTTCTTGTTTTAAAGCCCACTTATCAAAATCATTTTTAGAATCTCCGTAAGGATTTAAAGGTTTCAGTTTTTCTACAACCTCATGGTTGTCATCATAGCCAAACTCACCTAATCCGAAAGTCGCAGCTGAAGAAGCATACACTAATGGTAAACCAAATTCAGTACAAATATTCCAAATATCTTTAGTGTAGTTGAGGTTTAGCTTATTGAATAAGTCTACATCAAATTCAGTTGTATCTGTTCTTGCACCTATGTGAAAAACAAACTGAACCAGATGCTCATTTTCTTTTAACCAATCAACAAAAACTGCTCTATCTACTTTCTGAGAAAAGGTTTTTCCTTCAAAGTTTTTGTTTTTTATTTCATTAGAAAAATCATCAACTAAAACGATGTCTTTAAATCCTTCTTTGTTTAGCTTACTTACTAAACAACTTGCAATAAATCCTGCTGCTCCTGTTACTATTATCATATGTTATATTATTGTCATCCCGAACTTGATTCGGGATCTTTTTGTTTTTATTGAGATTCTCAGTCAAGCTAAGAATCACAAAAAAATAAGATACCATCTTCAGCTTGACTGGAGATCAATTTTTATTCCCATTCTTTAAATAAATCCAACCATTTTGGATTATCTTTTTCTATTAATTCGTTCTTCCAAACTCTATTCCAATTTTTTAATTGTTTTTCTCTATAAATGGCATCAATAATTTGATTGTGAACTTCATAATAAACCAAATTTACACAATTGTATTTTTCTGTAAATCCTTTGACTAATTTATTTTTATGTTCCTAAACTCTAAGTTCTAAGTCATTAGTAACTCCAATGTAAACTGAATTTTTATTGTTACTTGACATTATGTAGACGTAGTACTCTTTCATCTTTTTTAGATTCCCAGTCAAGCTGAAGATGACAAAATATAAAAGATCATTCTCAGTTTGACATTCGTTTAATTAATGAAAATATCTTTTTCTATTATTGGAATAATTTCTTTTTCTTGTGCTAAGTTAAACATTTGAGTAATGGCATTTCTTCCTTCTTTACCTAAGTCAATAGAATATTTATTTACATAAAGATCTACATGCTGCATCATTACTTTTTCGCTCATTTCTTGCGAATGTTTCTTCATATATTCTAAAGGTTCTGTTGGGTTTTTAAAAGCAAATTCAATACTTTTTTTGAGTATTCTGTTTACTTTTTCAATAGTTGCTACAGGAAGGTTTCTCTTAATAATAATCCCTCCTAAAGGAATTAGATGACCAGTAGTGTTTTCCCAAAACTCACCTAAATCAATAATTTTCTCTAGTCCTTTATCTTGATAAGTAAATCTGTTTTCATGGATAATTAATCCAGCATCCACTTCCTTATTAATAACTGCGTTTTCAATATCAGAAAATAACATTTCTATTTTGTTAGTCGCTTCGGGATGCGCGATACTTAGCAAGAAATTAGCTGTTGTCATTTTTCCAGGTATGGCAATTTTTACAGAAGATAAATCTTCTGAATTCTGAATTATGGATTCTGAATTTTGAATTAAAATTGGTCCACAACCTTTGCCTAGTGCGCTTCCTGAATTTAATAAAACATAGTCCGCAGTTAAATAACCATAAGCATGATAACTAATTTTAGTAATGTCTAATTTTCCATTAAATGCTTTATTGTTGAGGTCTTCTACATCTCCTAAATAAACATCAAAATCTAATCCTTCAGTATCTATTTTATGATGCACTAACGCATCAAAAATAAAAGTATCATTAGGACAAGGAGAAAATCCTATAGAAAGTTTTTCTGCCATTTTAAAGTGTGTTAAGTATTTGTAGACCTGTATCACATAAGTTCTTAACAGCTAAAGTAATATTCCAGCTATCTCTGTTTCGTTTTTCAACTTTGTTAGAGATTGTTCTAATTTGTGAACAGGTAATTCCTTCAAATAGGCAGGCGTAAAAGAAGGCAGCACCTTCCATACTTTCTACCTGTGGATTAAAAAGTGTTTTTATTTTTTGAATAGAATTTTCATCTCCATGAGCAGTATTCACAGTAAGAGCAGATGCTTTTTCTAATTTATCTATTATAGGGTTTTTAACTTGAATAGTGTTGATCATTTCACCTTGATTTAAAATAAAATCTTCAGCCACGATTAAATTCATATCAACTAATGATAGGAAAGATTCTCCATCTTCAGCTCCTAGTTTTGATATTCTATCTGAGGTAACATGAACTGTTGTCCCAATTGTTAAATTCTCATCAAAACTTCCCGCTAATCCTAAATTAAGGGCAATATCATAAATATTGGAGCTTAATGTTTTTCCCATCCAGTAGGCAGTACATGTCATACCAACTCCAGGTATTAAAACATCAATGTTATGATTGTTGTAGGTGTAGCTTTTTAATTTTTGATTAATTTCTCTTTCAAAATCGAACTGTAATAACAATGGTTCAATTTCTAAATAAGTAGCTGAAACAATTAATATATTCATAGTCAATTTTGAATGGAGATATAATAGTTGGTGAGTACAATATACTCACCAACCATTAAAAATTTTAATAAAACGTTGGAGTCACTTCTTTTTCTACAAAGTTGATTCCATAGTTTTCCAATTCATTTAAAATTGGATTGTATATTTCTTTTAAAATAGGGACATGAACACCAGGTGTTGAAATGGTTCCGTTTAAAATCATTTTAACAGAAATAGCTAATGGAAGCCCAACTGTTTTTGCCATAGCAGTATAACGTTGGTCATCACCCTTAACAACCATTGAAGAATGAATTTCTTTATTTTCTCCTGTAGCAGTTTTAAATCTGAAACGGTGCCACATTACAATCATATCTTTATCTTCTGGAGCAAGTGTCCATTTTTGTTCTAAAATATGTTGTAAAATTTGAGCAGGAGTAGCGCTTTTAAGTCCAATTTTAGTGTCTTCAAAAATCCCTAACCATTCAAATTTTTCAAATAGCTCAATATCATCTTGTCTGATATTTAAGTAATGTTTAAACTTTAACTCAACAGAATCATTCGGATTGTATCCTAAGAATGAATTAATGAATTCTCTGTTAGTCATGTTTTCAGATCCTTCTAAAACATAAGTATCATCCGTTGCACCTAGCTGAACAAAAACATCCCAAGCCTTACAATAACCTGGTTTTCTTAAAGTTCCACGATACATTGTCGGAATATCATTTAAATCATAAACCTCTCTGTATGATAAAGAATCTCTGTTCGCATAACCTTCAAATTTTCCATATCCATCAATGTCAATTATTTCAGTTCTTCTAAATAATTTAGTGTATGGAATGTACTTGTATTTCCCACCTTGTATAAACTGAGCAGTTCCTGTTCCAGCTAAAACAACATTTCTTGGGTTCCAAGTAAATTTGTAATTCCAAGGGTTGTTATCACTTTCTGGAGCAACAAGTCCACCAGTAAAGGTTTCAAAAGCTTTTAATTTTCCGCCATTATTTCTAATGTCATCAATCACTCGCATTGCTGACATGTGATCAATTCCTGGATCAACACCAATCTCATTCATCATTACAATACCAGCAGTCTTAGCTTCACTGTCAAGAGCTTTCATCTCTTCAGAAACATAAGAAGCCGTAGCCATATGTTTTTTGTATTTAATACAATCTTTAGCTACCGATATATGCATGTGAGCAGGAAGCATTGAAATAATTAAATCATTTTCATCAATTAATCGACTTCTTTCTTCTTCATTATTTACATCAAAAGCAATTGCTCTTGCATTCTTATGATTGTTTGCTGCCTCACTAGCCAATTCTTTTGATTGATCAGCAATTGTGATAAACCAATTTTCATTTTCAGCATTAAACAACAAATATTGAGTTAGTGATGAAGTTGATCTTCCAGCACCTATTAAAAGTATTTTTTTCATATATCTAATTTCTATCGAACATCGAATTTCGTTATTTATTTAAGTTTGGATGAATATTTTTAGCGAATTTTACTAACATATTAAGTTGATAAAAAGGATTTAGACCAATGAGTAGGAGTATATTGATTAAAGCCGGAATTTTAGGGATGATTGCAGTACTTGGTGGAGCTTTTGGAGCGCATGCATTAAAGGAAGTATTATCTCCGAAACATTTAGCAAGTTTTAATACAGGTGTTCGCTACCAAATGATACATGCCGTAGTATTAATTGGTCTGTTTTTGTTAGGAATTAAATTTGAAATGAAACAATTTAGAATTGCAGCTCAACTCATATTCTGGGGTGTAATCTTATTTTCGGGTTCAATATACCTATTAACCTTAAAAAATATTATTGGAGTAGAAGCATTAAAGTTTGCAGGACCAATTACTCCAATTGGAGGTTTGTTAATAATTACTGGTTGGTTATTTATGGTTTTAGGAGCAATGAAGGTGAAGAAATAAATCTCTTTTAATGAGAAATTTAAGTATTACAATGAAGTTGCTATTGAATACCCTAGTAAAATATGCCTAAGATAAAACTACCGCAATAGGTATAAAAACTAATCCAGTCGGTTTGTTTGTGTCTTTTAAGATAGACTTTAATCCAATTATTCCTAATCCAAATATAAGGATAGGCTATTAGTGTTAATCCAACAATATATAGGTTAGGCATAAAATAAGTTGAGACAAAAGTAGTTTTCTTTCTGTCCTAATTCATTTAATATCCTAGTTCATTTTTTTTACTAGAAGGCCGCTAAGTTCATAGTAGTAGCAACTGAGTAATTACGATTTTATTAAATTAACTAGTATGATCAATTGTGATGACCCATTTTTCATTCATTTTTTTCCAATACAAGGTAAAGTATCCGTTCGGGTTGTCATTTGCTCTAATCAAACTCCATTTCCCTAACATATATGCGGCATTTCCATTTACCTCTAATTTAATTACATCAAACTCTAATTTACCCATAGCAGCTTTATTAGGGTATGATTTTTTGTAATTATCAAATGTTGTTTGCCAACCATATTTAATGCTATTTTTACCAATAAACATTAATGAGTCTGATTTCCAATAGCCTTGCATAAACCCATTAATATTTCCGTCACTCCATGCTTTTTCTTGCATTTTCATGACATTTAAAATTTTGACATCCTCATTTTTATTTATAGAGCATGAAATAATTGTAATTAAGATAATTGAGCCTATTATTTGTTTCATGATAATTATAAATGAATGTACGTTAGATCTTTTCTTTTTAGGAGAAGATGATTTATCGTTTTACAGATATGTTTTTTGAACACTGCTTAATAAATTGGATACTCTTTTCCATTAATGGGTACATCTCAACATCATTCGTAATAAAAGGAACGTGATTACGGTATTCTGTAACAAATTCAGTGATAACTAAAGATGATTTTAAAGGTTTTCTGAATTCTAGCCCTTGAACAGCATTCATTAACTCAACGCCCATAATTTTTTCTAAATTATCGACTATTCGGTAAACCTTAGTAGCAGCATTTGCGCCCATACTAACATGGTCTTCCTGTCCGTTAGATGAATCTATCGTGTCAACAGAACAAGGCGTACATAGTTGTTTGTTTTGACTCACAACTGATGCTTGAGCATATTGTGGAATCATAAAACCACTATTTAACCCTGGATTAGCCACCAAAAATGCTGGTAAACCACGTTCTCCACCAATTAATTTATACGTTCTTCTTTCAGAAATACTTCCTAATTCGGCAACAGCTATCGCTAAATAATCTAATGAGATTGCTAAAGGCTGTCCGTGGAAATTACCTGCAGAGATAATTTCATCTTCATCTGGAAAAATAGTTGGATTATCAGTAACCGAATTAATTTCTTTTTCAAATACAGATTGTACATGCGCAATAGCATCTTTACTCGCTCCATGTACTTGAGGAGAGCATCTAAAAGAATAAGGGTCTTGTACATGCGCTTTTTCCTGTACAATGATTTCACTTCCTTCTAATGCCATTTGTATGTTTCGGGCAGTAATAAACTGTCCATTATGTGGTCTTACTTTATGCACTAAATCATTAAATGGAGAAATTCTACCATCATAAGCTTCAATAGAAATAGCTGTAACTAAATCAGTAAGTGTACTTAATTTATTCGCTCTTAATAAAGAGTGAACACCATACGCACTCATAAACTGCGTTCCATTTAATAAAGCTAAACCTTCTTTAGATTGTAAATCAATCTCTTCCCAGCTCATTAATTTATTTAACTCAGCACCAGAGATTCTATTTCCGTTATAATTTACTTCTCCTAATCCTAACAATGGTAGTACAAGATGTGCTAGGGGAGCTAAATCTCCGGAAGCTCCTAAAGAACCTTGTTGGTAAACAACCGGCAGAATATCATTGTTGTAAAAATCAATTAAACGTTGTATGGTAATTAGTTGCACTCCTGAATGACCATAACTTAATCCTTGAATTTTTAGTAATAACATTAGTTTCACAATGTTTTGAGGAACTTCTTCTCCCATTCCGCAAGCATGCGACATTACTAAGTTTCGTTGTAATTTTCCTAAATCTGCGTTAGAAATTTGAGTGTTACAAAGTGAACCAAAGCCAGTGTTAATTCCATATATTGGTTTGTCATTATTAGACATTTTATTGTCTAAATAAACTCTACATTTTACTACGAGTTCGGTTGCTTCTTGTGAAAGCTTAATTTTTACATTGCTAGAAATAATTGTATCAATTGTTTCTAATGTTAACCAGTTTTTGTTAATTTGATGCATCTCCATTTTGTATAGTTTTTATGCATTGTAGGAACGAATCAATTTATCAATTGCCTTATCAGTACAACCAATTCACAATGGGGATTAATTATTTTATTTTAGTTATTAATTCTTCTATTGTTAAGTTTTCTTGTTCTCCGCTTTCCATATTTTTAACAGTCAGTTTTCCTGATTTCATTTCGTTACTTCCAACCAAAACAACATACTTTATACCTTTATTATTGGCGAAAGTCATTTGTTTTTTCATTTTAGCAGCAGAAGGATATATTTCTGAGTTAATATTGACATCTCTTAATTTAAACAATAACGGTAAGCAATAATCTTGCTCTGTTTCACCAAAGTTGATGAACAATACTTGAGTGCTATCGCCTTTAAATTCTGGATATAAATTATTGTCTAATAATACATCGTAAATACGATCTGCACCAAAAGAAATTCCTACTCCAGAAACAGCCTTTAAACCAAATTTACCAGTCAAGTCATCATATCTTCCTCCACCAGTAATACTTGGAAAGTTTTCTATTTTAACCTCAATAATAGTTCCAGTATAGTAACCTAAACCACGAGCTAGGGTTATATCTAATTCAAGATTTGCAGTTCTTACTCCTAAAGAGTTCGTGTAATTAAAAACAGTTTGAAGTTCTTTAATTCCTTTTTTACCAATCTCGGAAGTAGCTAAAAAATTGTTTAAGAAATTAATTTTTTCTTCAAAATTCCCGGTAAGTTCGAAAAGAGGTTTTAATTTAAGAACAGCTGCTTCGCTAATATCTTTTGTTGCTAATTCTTCTAAAACCTTATCAACTCCAATTTTATCAAGCTTATCAATAGCAACAGTAATGTCAATTAATTTATCTGCAGCTCCAATTGCTTCAGCAATTCCAGCTAATATTTTTCTATTGTTAATAGAAACCGTGTAGTTTAGTTTTTGTTTGCCATTTTCATCACTAAATAATTCTGAAAAGACATCATCAATAATTTTTATTAAATCTACTTCATTTAATAAAGAGTCAGAACCAATAATATCAGCATCGCACTGGTAAAATTCACGGTATCTACCTTTTTGTGGCCTATCTGCTCTCCATACGGGTTGTATTTGGAACCTTCTAAAAGGAAATGTAATGTCATTTTGGTTTTGAACAACGTAACGTGCAAAAGGCACAGTTAAGTCATAACGTAATGCTTTCTCTGCAATAGAACGCGTTAGTCCAGTTGAGTTTTTATCAGTTAAAGCTTTTTCATCTGCTTTTGATAAATAATCGCCACTGTTTAATATCTTAAATATCAACTTATCGCTTTCATCTCCTCCCGTACCTGCTAAGGTGTTTAAATTCTCCATTGCAGGAGTTTCTATCTGCTGGAAGCCATATTTTTTGTACACGTTTTTAATCGTATCAAAAATATAATTTCTTCTCGCCATCTCTATAGGCGAAAAATCTCGTGTCCCTTTTGGTATGCTTGGTTTATTACTCATTCTATAGTATTGAAATGCTAAATTAATAATCTATTGGGTAAAATATCTTAATTTTAATTTTTAATGGATTTTAAAGGTGCTAAAAAATATATTTTAGAAAGGTTAGAGAAGGGATTGAGTCCTAGCCTTTATTATCATAGTGTACATCATACGATAGATGTATATGAGGTTTCCATAAAAATTGCTGAAATAGAAAACCTTAGCCAAGAAGAAAAGATTATAATCAATACTGCAGCTTTATATCATGATGCAGGCTTCTTATTTGAATATCATGATAATGAGCGATTAGCTGTAAGATTAGTTAAAGAGGTGTTGCCCAGTTTTGGATATAATAAAAAGCAGATTAAGGCAATTTCTGAAGTAATATTAAGTACTAAGGCTCAAGCTATTCCATCTTCATTACTTCAAAAAATAATGAGCGATGCTGATTATGATTATTTAGGACGTGAAGATAATGTTGAAATAGCTAATTCTCTCTACACCGAGCTGTGTAAAAATGGATTTTCGTTTAATGATAAAGAATGGAATAGTATGCAAATTAAGTTTTTAAACGAGCATCAATACTATACTGAATCTTCGGTTGCTCTCCGTAGACAGAAAAAATGGGATTATTTAAAAGAGCTTAAAACCCTAAGGTTTTAAACCAAACTATTTTTTATACTGAATGTATTGAGCATGTTCTCCTGAAATGATAACTGCATCATAAATAACATTTTCATTTTGGCTATAGTTATAAGCTACAGCGTAAAAAGATTTTGTTAAATCAGTTCTAGTTATTGTTTTAGTTGCTACAACTTTATATTTTTTTGAAGGGTTTGATAAAAAGTAAACTTCTTTACCAAAGTAATTAGGAACATTAGCTTCAGTTGTAACACTTTTATATTTAATTAACTGAACAGTACTTCCATCACGTGTCACTATGGCATCAAAATCGGTTGATGTAGCATTACTTAAAAGAGTTTCGATTCTGTGTTGAAAGTCGGTAATAGAAACCATTTGTTCTTTTGTTAATTGAACAGTCTCAACAAAATCTGATGGGGTAGTATTAACCAAAAGAGCATAGATGTCTTTGCCTTCTACATTAGCAGGTGTTGCTGTGTTTTGTGCTGTTGTAATTAAACTGATTACTAATAATGTAATTGTAAATAATTGTTTCATGGTAAGTCTATTTTAATAGTGTAAATCTTCTTTTATGAATAGTGTTAGCACTATTGTTTAATTCTAATATACTTCCTTATCTAACAATAGTTATAAAACCATCTTTATTGAGGATGATAGGTGAGTGAGCTTCTTTGGCATCAATTTTCCAGATGTAAACTCCATCAGGAACTAAAGACCCGTTACGTGTTCCATCCCAACCTATGTCAGGATTGTTTGATTCAAAAACAAGTTCTCCCCATTTATTAAATACAGTCATTTTAAAGTTACTTAAGTCAAGTCCTTCACCAACAACTTTAAAGTTGTCATTCAGTCCATCTCCATCTGG
>JASJIW010000007.1:0-2818 GCA_037624665.1 Flavobacteriales bacterium | reverse complement strand
TCACACTTACAACTACTTCGTTTAAACCTTGAGCTAGTGTATTCATAGTAACATTTACTATAGCCGCTTCGTTATTATTTACATTAACATCCTTTATTTCAACCGTTTCATATCCAATAAATGAAAAAACAATTGTATATATCCCTTCAACTAATTCTAACTCATAATTACCATCAAAATCTGATGTTGTACCCGTGCCAGTTCCCTTTACCACAATATTTGCAAATGGAACAGGATCTTGAAAATCGTTATCAATTAAAGCTCCTCTAATTAGTCCAGTTTGAGCTTGTGAATAAAAAGAAAGAAGTCCAATTGTTAGTAGAGTAAATATGTATTTTTTCATTGATTAATTATTATTATTTTGCAAATATCTGTTTACCTAATTGATCTAATGTTAAGTGAAGGTTAAATAAAAAAGGCTTGATTTATTTCAACCAAGCCTTTTAAAATAAACAAAAATCAATTAGATTATTCTCTAATAGCTTCTTTATAATTTGCAAAAGTCCATGCAAAAGCAGTTCTGTCAGCACCAACTGAACTAGTTTCTTTTGTCACCCCTTTTCCAAATGTTTCTCCATCTAAGTTTTTAGCATCTTCAAACATTGCATTTGGAGTATCTGATTTATCATTAAATAAATTTCCTCCAGTTAGGCTTGATCCATCAAGAATTACTATTTCAATATTTGAAAAAGTTAATGTTCCCGCTTCAAAAGATGTACTGTCAGCATCTGCATCTAACTCAAAATCTTTTCCTACTTGAAATCCGTAAGCATATAAATTAGTAATAGAACCTAAAGCTCCTTTTCTAAAATCTGCATATTCTCCATTAGCTGCAGAACTATCTCCAATTAAAGTAATGTTTTCCAGTTTAAAACTACCTTCCATAGATCCTTCTGGGCCATCAATTTCAAGTCCATGATCTGACGTGGAATTTGCAATTACAATAGCATTACTAATTGTTCCTGAGTAAGATTGATCAATATCCAAACCGTCGTCACCTTGCCCCCAAACCAACAGGTTAGAAGCATTTACAGTTCCACCAAAAAATTCGATACCATCGTCTTGATTCCCTATAACTTCAACGTTAGATATAGTAGTTCCAGTACCAACTCCGCCTAAAGTAAGACCATTAATTTCATTGTCTTCTCCAATTGATGTTCCGCCATGTCGGATTGAAACATGATTTATTATTCCTGAATTATCTGCTGGATCACTTCCGCCATATAATCCATTAGTCTCCTCAGCAGGAATTCCCTCAATTTGATACTCACTTACATCACCTTTAAAAGATCCCGGTGCTTTACCTAAAACAAGTAACCCTCCCCACAATCCAACATTAGAGGCATCTAGATTTGTGCCATTTTTTTGGCCAATAGCAATATCATCTGCAACAGATGTCATAATAATAGGTTTGTCTGCTGTTCCTTGGGCATCTATTTTACCACCTCTAGCAATACAAATAAAAGAAGAATCAGTTCCCGTACCACCTTCTGCTTTGATAATAGTACCAGCAGGTATAGTTAATGTAGCTCCATCAGCAATAAACAGCCTTCCTTTTAATGTCCAAATCTTATCAGCAGTCAAAGTTTTGTCTTTAGTGTATGTACCACCTAAAGTAAAACTTCCGTTAACATTTATAGTAGCAGTAGCGGTATTACTATCAGCAACTCCATCATTAGCCTTGTAAGTGAAGGTATCCGTACCATCTGCATTTTCGTTAGGCGTATAGGTTGCCATTTTACCAGAAATTGTAACAATACCAATGGTTGGTTGAGTTACAATTGAAAATGTAAGAGGGTCATAATCATCATCCGTAGCAACTAATTCAATCTCTACTGCTGCACCTGCTTCAGACGTAGCAGACATATCAATAGCAACTGGAAAAGAATTGATGCCTTCCACATTATCATCGTCGCTTGAGCAAGAAACAACAAAAAGAGTAAGCATGATTAAAGTAAAAGATTTAAATTTTAATAGTTTTTTCATTATTTATTTTTTAATTATTTATTTTACAAATAACATTAAGCTAGTTAACCCAAACGTTAATTATACATTATATATAAGTGATCAAAACATTAAATTAATGTTAAGAACTATTTATGTTATTATTTTAAAGGATTCATTAAATTGCATCTATGAATTGGGAACAGCTACTTTCACTTAAAAGACAAGGTGATACTTTAAAAAGATTAAGACTAGAACAAGACGAAACTCGAATCGGTTTTGAAGTGGATTACGATAGAATAATTTTTTCATCTTCTTTTAGATCGTTACAAGACAAAACTCAAGTAATTCCTTTTTCTAAAACAAGTTTTGTCCATACTAGACTTACTCACAGTTTAGAAGTTTCAGTTGTTGGAAGAAGTTTAGGAAGAGTTGTAGGCAAGAAATTAATTGAAAAATATCCATATTTAAAACAAACTTATGGTTTCCAAAGTAATGACTTTGGAGCTATTGTTGCCGCTGCTAGTTTAGCTCATGACATAGGAAATCCTCCCTTTGGACATAGTGGAGAAATGGCAATAGGAGATTTTTTCAAAAATGGAGACGGTATTAATTTTAAAGAAAGCCTTACTGAACAACAATACACTGATTTATGTGAATTTGAAGGAAACGCTAATGGATTTAAAATAATTTCAGAAAACAAAGCAGGGATTAAAGGGGGGCTTAGATTAAGTTATTCTACCCTTGGTGCTTTTACAAAGTATCCAAGACCTTCAATTATATCCAAAAAATCTTCTCATGTAAAAGATAAAAAATTTGGTTTTTTTAATTCTCAAAACTCTTTTTTTGATGAAGTTGCAACAGAGCTAGGGAT
>JASJIW010000006.1:0-45228 GCA_037624665.1 Flavobacteriales bacterium | reverse complement strand
GGTGTATTTAACATCGTTTAATAAAAACTTACCAAAACCTCCGGTAACTTCAAAAAACAAAGCACCTGAAGATTTCCATTTATATCCTAACATTGCGCCTAAAGCAAATCCAGTAGTTGATACATCTGTTTTTTGGTAAATTGGTGTTGATTCAGCATTTGTAAATGTATTTCCAGAAGCTTTAGAAGTTCTAAACTTACCATATAGCCCAATGTAAACAATATCATTCCCTTTATCAATAGCTAAAAATGTTTTATACTCAGGAATAATGTTCATTTCAGAATAATCATACTCACCATCTAACTCTGCATAATTTGCATTATTAGATTTTTGACCATGGAAGGTATTTTTTGATGATAAATTAAAATTAATACCCACAGAATTATTGCTATTTATAGCATATTCATAACCTAATCCAAATTTTGAAAAAGTGAAACCTAACACATCTAAACTCACATCGTGTTGTGCTTTTAATGTTATTCCAGAAAGCAATAAAGCTGCTATTATTAATCTTTTCATCGTTACCATCCGTAAATATTATAAACTTTTTTAGGTTGATTCTTTCCATAAGCAACACCGACATCTCTTATCGCTTTTATGTTTGCTTTTTTAATATCTACTCCATCTTGTTGTTCTTTTAATTTTAAGTCCCATTCTTTCTTTTCATCAGCATTTAATTTACTTGATATTTCTTTCGCTAATAGATTTGCATCGGGTGAACATTTTGAATCAGTAGGAATTTGAGCTAAATATGACGAAGCTGAACTTGAATTATGATTTGCCCACTCACCTTTTGCTTTACCTAAATTTTCTGCGCATCGATGGTCTTTAATTTCAACTAACATAGATTCTACCTGTGAATAACATGCTAAATCTGGAGTATAACCAGCAACATAATTAGAAGCCAATTCATAATCATTATTTGCTAAAGCACTTTTAGCTAGACTAATGTTTTCCTGACACTCATTCTCCATTTTACTTTTATAAATCAGCGTAGATTGATCCATTGCTTTATCAAAACATTCTTTACACACTTCAGGTATTGACACACATATAGCTATTGCCTCATCGTATTCTTTTTGATCTGCAGCTGCGATAGCTTTTTTAAGTATAATATCACAATTGGCATTATAATATTCCAATATTTTTGTTTTTGCTTCAGTTAAAAATTCTTGGTATTTAGAACTTTTTGATTTAATTCTTTTAATTGCTGACATGTATGCTTTTGTCTCACTATTTCCTGCACCTTTTTGTTCAAAACTATACGTTGAGAAAATCGTTCCTTCTATGCCATCCCCAATAATTAAAGTTACCTCCAACGTATAAGAATAAATAATAGGTGTAGTTGCAGAAACATCTTTATCTAACTCAATAATTTTGGCTGTCATAATGAATCTGTTATCAGAAGAAGAGCCTCCTATTCCATTACCACTAATTATTCTGACTAATCGTGTTTTAAGTGCCTTTTGAGCAGTTGGTGTTAAGTCTCCTAAATCCTTAGGAACATAAGCTTTAATAGCGATTCTACCTGCATCATCCGACTTGCCAGCTTTGTTTTGTGCACTTACTTGAGCAAATGCTAAAATTCCTATAATAAAATAAAGTAGTTTTTTCATAATTTTTTATCTAATTTGTTCTCGTTGTAATCTTTTTTTAAGAGCCAATCTGTCTACTCTTACAACAACCATTCGTTGTTGCATTTCTTTTCCCTTTTTCTTATTTCGTCTAAATTTATTAGCCAATCGTTCATCTTGAAGCGAAACAAATTCAATATAAGGTCCTTCATCAGTAAAAAATACTGCAAAATACTCTTCGTATTTTGATTCAGCATTAGGAGAAATAATCAAAGCATCTCTACTACAATCGCCATTTCCTTCTTTTATTCCTCTTAACATAACATCACGAACTGCATTTTTCTTTGCTTGCTCCGTTGCGTCACTATAGTTCCTCCCTTTACCCCAGGCTTCTAAAGTGTAGGTTCCATCCATTTCAGTACCCATACACTTTGTCTTGTAATTATATTTGGCACCTGTCCTATTTTTCTTTTGCCCGTAAGTAATACTACTTACGAACAAAAGAAAAATTGGTAAATATTTAATTTTTACCATAATTATTGTTTTTAAAGTTCTTCAGTAAACGTTACAATTACCTTACCAAGACCTTCTGCGTCTGTTGTAGCTTTGTAACCAAATTTCTTAACTTTTCCTTTTACATCAGCTCCAAACACATCAAAGCTATTTGATATTTCCGAGTCATCCCAATCTATAGTTCTAGTTGGAATCCAAACATCAAATACCAATCTAGTACTTGTTTGAGCTCCAGCCGCCTTGCTTGAAATCGAGTTTTTACCAACAAAACTGCTAATAACTCTTTTAAAAGCAACCTCTTTACCTCCACCAACTTCAATTTCAGTATCAAAATTAACTTCTAATTCCTCACTAATTTGGAACACAATTTTACCTTTCATTCCTGTTGTTTCTCGTTCTGTAAAATACTTCAAAACTCTTGGTCTGAATTCATCCGCAACCGCGTTAATCGTGTTTTCTAGTAATTGCATTTTGTTATCACCTGCTGTTTTTATTGTTTGCGGTAGTCCATTTATTACTTTCGTATTAGTTAATGGGTCTAATGCATTCATTGTAATGGTAAACTGCATTTCTTGTCCTCCAGAAACCATTTCCTCTTTAATATCAAGCTTAATCCAAAGTTCAGCTGAAACAACTCTTGCAAGGATATCAAATTCTGATTCCTTTAGACCATCTTGTCTCATATTATTTTTTTGATTTTCCGCATTTATTGCATCTAATTTCGATTGAAAATCAGCCATATAAAAAGCATCATCAAATTTTGCCGAAACAAATCCGTTCAATGAATTAAAAAACTCATCATTTACCGCATCAGTATAATTATAAACTGTTTGCGGCATCCCTTGGTTATCAATTTTTTTAACAAAACCTAACTTCTTCATATATACATTTCCTGGCACAACTAATACTTCTGGTTTAAAACCTAAATCAGCAACACCTTTGATAATTCCTTGAGATTCAAGGTCTTTTTGAAGTGCAGCTTTTGTAATTTCAACCGTAATAGTCATTTGAATTACTTTCTTGCTAATTTTTGCACCAGGTTTTCTAGTATTTGTTGTTGCAGAATTTACAAAGCTAAGTCCTTCCATATTAGACGATAAGTATTTATTAAAAAAATCAAGATTTTGATTGTAAACTTGTTTCTCTGCTAATGGAGCTGAAGCTGGTCCTGCAGCAGATTTAGCATAACCTTTAAAAATAGCAACATACAAGGCTTGCTGTTTTGCTTTACTTATACAATCATTGAGATCAGCTCCTTGGTTCGTAATATCGATTGAGACTGTACCAGCATCTGGGTGTTGTCCATGAGACTCTGCGCTAAAATTCTCTTCCCAAACGTTTGCACCTTCTTCACCTTTTTTACCTCTTTGACCGAACGCTAATACACATAGTATAAGAGAAAAAGCCGTTAATATTCCTTTTAGTTTCATAATTTATATTTTTATTTTTTTTCTATTTATTTTGACTGTCTAACATATAATGTTCCTGGCATACCTTTGGCTTTACCTTTAAAAGTAGTTATACTAGGCATTTCAATAGGGTTGTTTTCTTCATCTAATAAAGGTTCAGCTCCTCTTCTGTTATCCCAAACAGGCACTTTTTTATCAACCTTTACTTTCCCTATAGTTTTATAAATTGGTAATCCCAATTCATTCAGCCCTCTTTCTAGTACTTCAAACTTTTCGCCACCTTCAATACCTTCTTTCATCCCTATTTTAGCTTGTACTTTACCCTCTGCATTCCAGCTAAGTGGAGCAATAGGTCTAAATACTACATTTTCCTTTTGAAGTTTGGCTAAAGCATTATCCATTGTTCTTTGAACTTGAAGGTCAATAATTTCCTTTTCTGTTCTCGTTTCTCCAATTTTAAACGTAACTATAGACGCTGTTGTGGTTTTACCAACAAAATTAAGCTTCATTATTGATGTTGTATCCCAAACTGCAGCTCCATCTATGTTATCGTTAAAGAAATAGTTTTTAAAGTTTTTAGCTACATCTTCGTCCCAATTTAACTGGTATAAAAACGTGTTGCATTTTACTGTGTACCCTACTTTCGTTTTTTCATACAGAGTATCTATTTTAGCCATTGCTTTTTCCAACAAAACTGGAGGTGCTTTAGCTAACTTTTCCGCAACAAATATTTTTGCTGCATCACGAATCAAAGCAGCAACAGGCTCATTTTCATAAAAATTCATCTTGTTAAAAACTACGAATGTATTTCCTAACAAATCAAAATCCAACAAAAAACTTGTGGGATCAGCTTGTTTTTTTGAATCCTCCATAGTTTCAGCAGAAGCAGAGTACATACCTCTCTCCTTTATCAAATTCCAATCCATTTTCCCGTCAACCCCTCTATTAAACCAAGTTGAAACCACTTGTTTCGCAATTTCTTTTTCTCTTAAGTATTTCTCTAGCTGTATTTGAAATTCTTGCTTTTTACTAGGTAATAATACGGCAACAGTACTATCTTCTTTAAGATATCTTAAGTTCTTAAGCAGCGCTTTGGCTTTCATTAGCTTGATAGACACCAGCGTATCTGTTAAAAACCCAGATGCAATTAAGTCTGAATCAGACAGAACCAGCTCACTAACATCAAATTGCTGATCATTTATTTTGTGTTGGTTGTATTTGTCTGGAAACGGATTTTCATTATAAGCTTTTACAATTTGATCTTTATATTCGCCCAATCCTGGATTTTCAACCAACACCATAGTCATTGAACTTCGTCTATACTCAATATCAACCTGTTTTTTATCAACTTTCTCTTTTTGAGCATAAGTTTGATTTACTTGGACTCCCGAAAATATAAAAGCAACTAACGTTAACTTTAATATTATTTTTGACTTGATTAAATTATTTTTTACCATATTTTTTTAAAAAAAATTTACATTAAATTGTTTTCAAATGTATTATAAAATTTTATATTATTATCATTATTTTAAAATAAAAGCTATATTAATATAGATTAGCTTGGTTTTATTGACTTTTAAATAATTAATTAATAAATTATGAATCAATTATGAATCAATTATACAGGATAGATGTTTTATATTATGATTCATAATTGATCAGTTAATAAATTAAGCGTTGGAACTATGATTGTTATCTTCATACTAAAAACGATTTATCTTATTTAATAAAAAACAATTTTAATTTTAGTTAAATTTGTATTTACAAACTCAATTCTATGAATAAACTCAATATAATAGCTGTACTTACTTTAATATTAATTAGTCAGCTAGGATTTTCTCAGCACATACCAAGTGAAGGAAGTAAAAAATTTGATGCCCTCCTTCAGCTTATCAATTATACCTATGTTGATACTACGAACGAAAACGATTTAGTAGAAAATGCAGTTGTTGCTGTACTTAAAGAATTAGATCCGCACTCTGTTTATATTCCGAAAGAGGAATTAAAAAAAATGAATGAACCTCTGGTAGGTAATTTTGAAGGGATTGGAATACAGTTTAATATTTTTCATGACACATTATTAGTTGTATCTCCAATTTCAGGTGGCCCTTCTGAGAAAGTAGGTCTACAAGCTGGCGATAAAATTATTGAAGTTGATGGAGAAAACATTGCAGGTATAGGATTACAAAATAGCGATGTTCAAAAAAAATTAAGAGGTGATAAAGGAACAAAGGTAAACCTTGGAATAAAAAGAAGAAATAAGACAACACTATTGAATTTTACAATTACTAGAGATAAAATACCAATTTTTAGTGTTGATGCAAGTTATATGGCAACTTCTGAAATTGGTTATATTAAAGTGAATCGCTTTGCGAAAAACACAACCAATGAGTTTAAGAAAGGCTTGTCTAAACTAAAAACTCAAAACATGCAACACCTCATCCTTGATTTAAGAGGAAATGGCGGTGGTTATTTAAGAACAGCTATACAATTGGCTGATGAATTTATTGGGGATAAAAAGCTAATTGTTTACACCGAAGGAGCTAAAAAACCTAAACAAGAATACTACACAACTACTAATGGTGGTTTTGAACAAGGGAAATTAGTTCTATTAATTGATGAAGGTTCAGCATCTGCATCTGAGATTGTTAGTGGTGCTATACAAGATTATGATAGAGGGTTAATAATAGGAAGACGATCTTTTGGCAAAGGTTTAGTTCAAAAACCCTTTACTCTTCCTGATGGGTCTGCTATTAGATTGACAGTTGCAAGATATCACACTCCTTCGGGAAGATGCATACAACGGCCATACAATGAAGGAAAAGAGGCGTATTACAAAGAGTTTTCAAGACGCTTTAAGAATGGCGAATACATGAGTGAAGATAGTATTGCATTTCCTGATTCCTTAAAATTTAAAACATTAAATAGCGAAAGAACTGTATATGGTGGAGGTGGTATTATGCCAGATGTTTTTGTTCCAATTGACACATCTCAGTCTTCAGCGTATTTCGGAAAAGTAATTCGTTCTGGTTTATTAAATGAATACATCTTAACTTATATGGATTCTCATAGAAAAGAATTAAATGAAAAATATAAAGATGTACTAAGTTTTAAAAACTCGTTTAATACTGAAGATGAAATTTTAAATGATTTTATTGAGTATGCAGCTAAAAATGAAATTGAGAAAAATGAGGCGGAAATTAACACTTCAAAAAAACTGTTGATCATTAGATTAAAAGCCTTAATTGCTCGAAACTTATGGGATACTTCAGCATATTATCAAATTGCCAACGAATTAAACGATTCTTACATAAGAGCAATTGAAGAAATAAACAGTAACACTTTTAAAAAGGAAAAATTAGTATATAAATAAGTTTTGTATTTTTACGCAACACTTAAATTAAAAAAATGAAAGAAAATATTAAATTAGGATTATTAGGAGTCATAGCATTAACACTTATTGTGAATACTTTTTTTATTGATGATGCACCTCAAAGAAAAAGTGCTCCAGAAAACTATGTTGCGCCACAAAGTAATATTGCAGCAACACCTTTACAAACAAATGCTTCGACAGCAATCACTCCTCCAAAACCTCCAGCTCAACTATCGGAAGGGAGAGCTAAAACGGATGTTTCTTTTGCTGAAATGAACCATAATTTTGGAACAATTCAACAAGATTCTAAAAATACAAAAACATTTAAATTTACAAATACTGGTTCTGAGCCATTAATTATTGAAGACGCTAAAGGATCTTGTGGATGTACTGTTCCTTCTTACCCAAGAGAGCCTATTAAGCCAGGTGATACAGGAGAGATTGAAATAGTTTATAGCCCTGGAAAACAACAAGGAAGTCAAAATAAAACAATTACAATTACAGCAAACACTAACCCTATTTCAACTACATTAAATATATCTGCTAATGTGGAAGTAGTTAAGTAGATTAAACTTAAAATAAAAAAAGGGGCATTTAATGAATGCCTCTTTTTTTTATTCCATTTTCCGATAATAATAGAGCTTATGATCTACCAATTCTGGATGAAAAATCTCAATCAAATCCTTTAACACCAAATGGGGATTTATAACTCCCGATTCCCAATAGTCATTTCCTCCTTTATCATTTAACCGACTATTATTGTTATATAACTGTTGTTTTTTAACTGCTAAAAAATTCTTGAAGTTTTCATCAAAATCAGTTACAGCGCTAATACTATTATAACTATTTTGATTTAACCAATAATCAGCTTCAAATGCTTCATCAATTATAATTTCTTTCGATTTTACTAAACTAGATTTTTTCTCATTATCTAACCACAAATATTCTGCACCTGCATCTTTAAAAAGTTTTGCCTGAAAAGACTTAGCCCCCGGAACATACCAAGAACCACTCCATGGCATCCCTGTAAAAACAGTTGGCTTTTTCTTTATATTTGTCGTAAGATTTAACAATTCTAAATACTCCTTTTCAATCGTATTAAATATAGAATCAGCATGTTTACTGACATTATAAAATGCAGCTACAAATTTTATCCACTCTGCTTTTCCTAATGGATGTGTTTCCATATATTCAGAGTTTAATACCACTTGCAAACCCAACTCTTTCATTTTTTTAATAGACCCATTTGATGATGAGTTAATCCCGTAAGCCATTACAATATCAGGTGAATTTTCTATTAATATTTCATAATTAATATGTTTATCCTTTCCAATTTCCTTAATGCCATGATTCGCTATCTTAGCATTGATTTTAAGACTACTAACATAATCGCAACCCGAAATACCAACTATAGAATTCTCTACTCCTAACACTTCTAAAAAAGCAACATGGGTTAAACTCATACATGCAATTCTTTCAATAGGAACTTTTATAAAAGTAGCTGCTGAAATATTTTTTGGCTTTTCATTTTCATACAACACGTACGTATACGTTTCACCTACATCTTTCCAAGCTTCATTTATTGTAACAATCTTATAATCTTCGAAGCTCTTAATTGTAAATCCTTCAGCATATTTAACACTTTTTTCTAAATCAGTTTCAGCTACAATTCTTGTATTATTATTTGTTTCAGCATTACATCCTAATAAAAATAAAAGCGAAGACATTAAAATCAACCTATCAATAAACCCAAAATAGCCGATATTATAATATCGATAAAGCATGTTTTTTATTATGTTTTTTCTTAGCATATAATTTTTCTGAAAAGAGATATGAATTTAAAATAATAGAGCAATAATATATAAATGGAAATAGAATTAGTAATACCTGTAAAAGATTATTTAGTCAATAGATTCTTTATCCCAAAGAGATTGAGTAATGTTTTTTCCATTTTTCAGAAAGTAACTACCTCCCCACTTATAAAAAACTCTCTCATAAATATCTACATGATTCCCTGCAACCTTAGTTCTTTTAATAACAATTGAGCTTCCCGACTCCAGAGTTTCTTCTGTAATTCCTTGTGAATACTTATTTGCTAATGCTTTATTTTCACTTAATTTATTTTCACCTCTATACACATCATTTAAGGTAGTATTCGCTAATAATATTTTGTCTTTTTCAAGTAACTGTAAGTCAGCTAAGAAATTGTTATTCATCTCTTGCTCTTCTTTTAATTTTAAATGAAAATCTTCATATTTTTTCTTTTGTACTAATGTAACTTCACCTAATTTATTTTTTTCTTTTGTTAATTCAGAATTAGATAATTCTCTTCTTTTATCTGCACCTTTCCGGTATAAAGGATCTTGTTTATTTACTTTATTCCTAAAATCATCAACTTTTTGTATATCCTTATAATAACGCTTATTTTGTTTTTTTAAATCTTTTCTAGACTCTTCATAAACCCTATCTCTTTCCTTTTTATTAACCTGTCTATCATTTTCTGCGCTCTTCAACTTTTCAGCTTTAACAGCATTCAGCGCCTCTTTAAAAGCAGCTATTTCAACAACATTATCTTTATACGAATCAATTCGATCCAATTTCATGTTATTCATATCTTTTGCCAAACGCTTAATATCATTCTCATTTTGGATAGTCCTACCTATAGACGCTCTTAATCGAATTTCTTCTCGTTTAGCAACATTTGATTTTAATTCTAAAACATTCACTTCTTTCTGCTTTCGCATCTTTCTGCTTCTTCTTTTACTTTTTTCTGAAGCACTTGCAATTTGTTTTACTTCTTTTCTATTACTAGCTCTTAATTCCTCAGACCGTTCCTTCAATAAAAGATCTCCTTCTTCCAAATTATCAACATATAGATGGTGATCTTTAGTTTTCTCAATGTTTAATTCATCTTGTTTCTTTAAAAATTCTTTTTCTTGTATTGTATATTTTTCAAACTCATTATTCGCAATAATTGTTCTCTCAACTCCTGCAGTAATTCGTATTGTTTCTTGATGATTATAATCTAGTTTATCTTTTTCTAATCTCTTTTCATTTTTATCAATTGATTTTCCCATCATCAACGGCATTCTTTTCTCTATTTCCCTTTCATTATCATCATTAATTTTTTCTCTATCACCATTATTCGTATTATTTGTTATAATGTCTTCTTTAGGATTTGGATTTAACAATACATCAATCTCTACTATCTTCTCTTTAGGATATTGTTCTGAAGGAAAAAGCCCTAAAGCTTCATTATATTTGTTCTTAGCTTTTTCATAATCCTTTAATCGGAAAATTCTATCCGCATTATAGATTCTTTTATTGTATTCAGCTCTCTTCTCTTTTTCAGCCTGTGTATTCAAACGATTCGCTCTTTCAGTTGCTACTAAATCTGCTAATAATTTATTAATCTCATTCACCTTTCCTTTTGGATAAGATTCGTTTGGTTTAATTTCTATTGCTTGTTTATAATTAGACAATGCACTCCTAAACTGTTTACTTGAGAACTGATTATCACCCCTCTGAATAAAGCTTGCATAAACTTCTTCTTTTTGTCTTTGAGCATTATTCTTTAACGTAATCACAGACTCTTTAGCAGCAATTTCGCTAAAAATCCGTTCTATTTCAGCCAACTGATTTCTAGGATAAGGCTCACTACTTTTTAAGTTCAATGCTTGTTTATACTTCGACTTAGCTGCTTTGTAATTCTTATCTAAAAAAGCAGCATCAGCTTGAGTAATCATTTTTTTACAATTCTCTTCTAATTGCTTTTTTGCTAAAGCAGCATTTTCACTATTTGCTTTAAGTTCGGCAAGAATATTTGCAATATCCTTTAGTTTATCTTTTGGATATTGATCTTCTGAAAATACACCCAAAGCTTGATTGTATTTCGATTTTGCACCTTCATAATTTTCCTTTCGAAACTCTCCATCAGCCTCAGCAATTAATGCCTTAAAATATTCTTTTTTCTTTCTTTTCGATTCCGCTGCTATAGCACCTTCAGTAATCCTTTTCGTAAGAATAATTTCAATTTCAGCTAATTTAGCTTTCGGGTACTGTTCACTTGGCTTTATAGTTATGGCCTCATTATACTTTCCTTTTGCTGTTTTAAAACTCTTTGCTGTAAATGCTTTGTCTGCCAAATTAATCGCCTGATTATATTTCTCTTCCTTTTGTGAAGCTGCTAAATTTGCAGCATCTTCTGCAGATTTATTTTTTGCTAAATCAGCCAATATTCCTTCAATTTCAGTTAGCTTATCTTTTGGATACTGTTCACTCGGTTTAATTCCTAATGCTTCGTTCAGTTTTGACTTAGCAGCCTCATAATTTTCACTGTCAAATGCAGTATTTGCTAAAGCTATCGTTTCATCATATTTAGCGTCTCTTTCACCTGCTGCCATTTTTGCTGCTTCGGCTTCTGCCTGTTCCCTGGCTATTTTAGCTAATAAGACTTCAATTTCAGTCAACTTATCTTTTGGATATTGTTCATACGATTTTAAACCCACAGCCTTTTCATAAGCTGTTTTAGATTTTTCGTAATCCTTAGCCGTTAAAAGCTGGTCAGCTGAGGAAATTGCTTCAGCGTACTCTTTTTCAGCCTTTTTTTCGTTATCAATAATCCCTTTAACTTCTTTGATTTTATCCTTAGGATATTGTTCTGTTGCTTTTAAACCAGCTGCAGCTTCATATTCAGACGTAGCTTTTGACCAATTTCTTGCCTTGAATGCAGCATCCGCTCTAACTATAGCTGATTTATACCTTTTATTGGCTTCTTCCAGCACCCTTAACTTATCAGAAATATCTCCTAATTGAAATTCTGGATATGTTTCTTCTGGGAAAATTTTTACTGCTTTTTCATACAAAGGTTTTGCTACTTCGTACTTTCCAGTATTAAAGGCTTTATCAGCAGCAAGTATAGCCACATCATATGATTTCTGGTTTAACTTTTTGTTTTCCGCCTCGGCTCTTAAACGTGCTTCCAATTCCTTCTTCAAATGATCTAATTGAGCTTTTATAGACTTTGTATAAGCAGGATCAAACTCCAAAGTCCCAAAATCAGGTTCAAATGCTATTTTCGCAATTGGCTTATCAAGAATAGAAACATCTAATCCCTCCTTTTTTTCGAAAAGACTAATCTCAAAAGGGAACTCAAACCCGAATTTAGCATCTTCTGCCGGAATATTTTTAGTGCTTACCTCGACACGCTTAGTGACATGCATAGGTTTAGAAACCGCAATTATATAAACTGCTTCAGGCAACAAAGGTACCTCAAATCTTCCTCTAGCATCAGCAATGATAGTTTTCCATACAACTCCATTTCTTTTTACAGTAATAGTAGCCCCTTCCATTCTCTTTTTATCTTCTTCCTTCTTTACAGACCCTATGATATCAGCAGTCCACTGAGCCATAGAAACGTTAGATTGCAACAATAATAAACTTATCATTACAACGGCTAAAAATCTATATGTAAGTACTTTTCTCACTCCTATATAACCCTGACTAATAAATATCACAATTCCAATTTTAATTATAATGCTAAATTAGCAGATTCTTTCATTATTAACGTATTAGATTACCATTTCTTATCCTAGATAAAAAGAAATAAATTCATCAGGCAGTGATGAATTTTTGATTATTTTTTTATAAAAAAAAGCACAATAAAATTGTGCTCTTTAAATTCCCTTTTAACATTTATAATCTAAAATGAGTTTGCAAGAGCAATAAAATCAGCAGCGTTTAGTGATGCTCCACCTATCAATCCTCCATCTACATCAGCATTTGCAAACAACTCTTTTGCATTACTTGGCTTACAACTACCTCCATAAAGTATTGAAATATCATTCGCTATATTTTCTCCGTATTTAGCAACGAATAGTTCTCTAATAAAATGGTGCATTTCTTGCACCTGATCCGAACTTGCAGTAACACCTGTACCTATTGCCCAAACTGGCTCATAAGCAATAACACAATTTAAAATCTGAGCTGAATCTAAATGAAATAATCCTTCATTTAATTGTGCTTCAATTAGGTTAAAATGATTCTCTTTCTCTCTTTCTTCCAAAACCTCTCCACAGCAAAAAATAGGCGTTAAATTATTGTTTAACAACTGGTTTGTTTTTTCTGCTAGAACGGCATTCGATTCATTAAAATACTCTCTTCTTTCTGAATGACCGACCAAAACATATCCTACACCTATTGACTTTATCATAGCTGCAGAAAGTTCTCCTGTATAAGCTCCAGATTCATGTTGTGATGAATTTTGAACACCAACGCCAACTTTACTGTCTGAAGAAATCTCTTCTATTTCAGCTGCAAAAATTGCAGGAGGTATTACAATTAATTGAACAGCATCATCGTAAGAAGCTTCTACTATTCCTGTAATTAACTCAATTGCTTCTGAATGAGTTTTATTCATTTTCCAATTTCCTGCTACTATATTTTTTCTCATTATAATTCTATTTAACCCTTACTCTTGGATCGAGTAAACCGTAAGTTATATCTACTAAAATATTTATAATTACAAAAATGGTTGCGGTTAACAATACACCTCCCATTACTATTGGCAAATCAAATCGTTGCAAGGCATCAAACAATACCCATCCAATACCTTTCCAACCATAAATCCACTCTACAAACAAGGCTCCAGCTAACAAACTGGCAAACATTCCAGATATAGCTGTAGTTACCGGATTTAATGCATTTTTTAATGCATGCTTTATTATTACGGCACTAAACTTCAATCCTTTTGCCCGTGCAGTTCTAATATAATCTTGAGACATTACATCCAACATAGAACTTCTTGTTAATTGCATTATTGCAGAAACTGGTCTTACTCCTAATGTTAACGCTGGAAGAATTAAGTTTTGTAAACGAATCATTTCTCCGTTTCCTAAATCATCATAAACAAACAAACTACCCGTCATATTTAAGCCCGTATAATCAGACAATACATAACCAAATAACCATGAGAGAATAATTGCTGAATAAAATGAAGGAACTGACATTCCTAATACCGAGATAAACAATAGCAATCTATCTACCCAAGAGTCCTTTCTTAAGGCTGCAATTATACCAAATAAAACGCCTAATATCGATGCTATAATTATTGATGCTAATGCTAAAACTGCAGTTTCTAACATATAATCCATCAATGTTTCGGAAACTTTTCTTTTTGTAGTATAAGACCTTCTTAAATAAGGCGTTTTTAGTACTGCAACACTTAAGGGTCCATAGTTAAAAAGTTCTGCATAATCATACTTATCATCATCCAAAAACAAATAATGTTCTGGGTTTTTATCATGAAATGACAATGGTGATAAATCATTAATATACATTACAAATTGCTTTGATAATGGCTGATCTAATCCTAAATCTTTTTGGATAATTTTTAGAGATTCTTCATCGGCACGTTGCCCCATTAGCATTCTGGCAGGATCTCCAGGGAGCACATTAAAAAGTAAAAACACTACGGTAACTACTCCCATTAGGACCAAAAAACCGTACGATATTCGTTTTAATATAAACTGAATCAAATCTAATTACTAGTTTAAATATTTTTCTTTAATCTTATCATATTCAGGCAAATCTTTCAAATTCCATTTGGCTAAAATATGACCTTTCTTCATTAACACAATTCCTGGGTTTGCTCTAACAATAGTCTTTAAAGTTATTGCATCACATGTATAAAAATCAAACATAGTTTGATTTTTATGTCTAAAATCTTCAACATCACCGTAAAGGGAAGCTGTTAAACCTATAACATAGCTTCCATTTACATTACATTGATCAACAAAAGTATTCATCTTTTTCATTGAACTTTCCCTCGTCTTATTAATGTCGTAAGCTACAAACATAAAAATGTACCCTTCTTCATTAAAATAATCTGCAGCATAATCATTACCATCATCTGCCATCATAGTAAAATCTGTAATAGCAGCCATATCACCTTGTAAGATTAACTTGGTAACTCTATCAGAAAATTCATAATTCTCATCATCCCAAGGGTAATTTGTTTCAGAAAACTCCTCTACTACTCCAGTTGCTTTATTTGTATAATAAAACATGTTTTCATAAACTGACTCAATTGCCCCTTCTGGTAATACCATTTGCTCCGGAATACTTTTCCCTTCAGCGTAAGCTCTATAATCCCTAACTGGCAAGTGACTTAAGGTATAAATAACAAATATTAATGTAATTACAGCAGCAACCAAAATTGGCAACCATCTTAAATAAGTATTAAACAAGAGTCGTTTTGTGGCGTAATACCCTAAACCTCCAACGGCAAAGAATAGCATTGGAAAATACCAATCGAACACCCATGAAAGAATACCGACAAAGACAAATGAAGCACCTCCAATAATTAAATCTTCACGAAGGACATTTATTTTTATCTTTTTTCTAAATAAATAAATCGGAATTAAAAAGAGCATCAAAATAACATCCTTTAACCAAGATTCAAATGGTTTCATTGGTCTACCTAACGAACCCTTCATTGCATCACCAAAACAACCACAATCTGTTACACATTGTACAGGCATTGCTTCTTGATATGTAATTTCTTTTTCACTTTCTTCTTTTACTACAATCTTAGCATTTGCCTCCATCCTAGAAATAAAACGGGTATGTTCTGGAGAACCAATTTCAACAGTTGTTACTTCATTATAAGTTGCTAAAGGATCACATTGCCAAGTATGTAATGTTAGAAAGAAAAATAGTACTGTTAATCCTAACAATGAATATACTGTGAATTTTATTTTTGTTCCGAATAATATAGAAAACCCTAAAATGATTTCTGCAACACACATTATAACGGCTAGCACCAATGCATATTCCATTAGAAATTCCAATGAAAATGAATCCCAACCAAACCAGTTTCTAATTCGGAAAGCCAATGCTCCATTCTCAAAATACTCTTCGAGTTTGTAGCTGAACCCTAAAGTATCATTGGCTTTTATTAAACCCGAAACAATAAATAAAGCTCCAACAAAAATTCGTGATATGTAAACTAATATTTTCATGTGTTTAATTTTTAATCAAACTTAAATATAAAGGCGTTTTCTCCCTTAGCGCTTAACAATTAATTAACGCTATTTCCTTCAATTTTAATTAATGCAAAAACCGCATAATTTAACATATCTGCATAATTTGCATCTATTCCTTCAGAAATCAGCGTTTTCCCATCATTATCTTCAATTTGCTTTGTTCTTAAGAGTTTCATTAAAATTAAATCCGTTAAAGAACTTAATCTCATATCTCTCCAAGCTTCATCGTAATCGTGATTTTTATTTTCCATTAATGCTTTAGACTCCAAGAAGTGTTTTTCGTACAACGCAACACCTTTATCATAAGCCAACTCAGTATTTTCACTACTCTCTCCTAACTCCATTTGAACCAAAGCCATTACACAGTAATTTACAATGGCAATATATTCCGATCTTATCCCCTCGTCAACCTTACTAAACCCTTTTTCTTCAATACTCCTAATTCGCTTTGCTTTAATAAATATTTGATCGGTTAGCGAACTTGTTCTTAAAATTCTCCACGCACTTCCATAATCTTTCATTTTTTTTGTAAAAATGTCAGTACAAATCTTTATTATTGAATCGTATTGTTCAGAAGTATTACTCATATATCAAATTTATGCAATCAGAAATTGAAACTCCGCAAGATACAAATAAGTCTATAAAATTAAGCCTGAATGGAGTAAATTTAGACCAACCTATAATTATGGGCATACTAAATGTTACGCCAGACTCTTTTTTTGATGGAGGACAGCATATTAATGATGCCGATATTATCCGAAAAGTAAATTCTATGGAGTTTAACGGAGCTCAAATTATTGATATTGGAGGCTATTCTAGCCGACCTGGGGCTGCAGAAATTTCAGAAGAGGAAGAACTCAAACGAGTTTTACCAATTGTTAAATTAATCCGTTCAAACTTTAGTGATTTATTAATTTCAATAGATACTTTTAGAAGTAGTGTTGCTAAGCAATGTGTTAACGCTGGAGCTAATATTGTAAATGATATTTCAGGCGGAAGTTTAGATGCTAAAATGTTTGATACTATTGCTCAATTAAAGACTCCCTATGTTTTGATGCACATTAAAGGAGATCCATCCAATATGCAAGACAATCCTACCTACTCTGACATCACAAAAGAAGTACACCAATACTTTACAGAAAAAATAAGCGAATTAAATACGAAGGGAATATTCAATATTATATTAGATCCTGGTTTTGGTTTCGGAAAAACAGTTGAACATAATTACGAACTACTAAAAAATCTAAACCAATTCAATTCTTTCAAACTACCCGTTTTAGTTGGATTCTCAAGAAAATCGATGATCAACAAAGTACTCAACACTACTCCCGAAGAAGCTTTAAATGGAACTTCTGTTTTAAATACGTTAGCATTAACACAAGGCGTAAAAATTTTACGCGTGCACGATGTTAAAGAAGCGAATCAATGTATTCAGCTAGTTGAAATGATTCACTAATCCATTTATAACGTTCGTTTGTCAAGTAAAAGTAAGTTTCAAAAAAAATCATTCTCCAGCTCTAATTTTTCCAATCAATTCTTTTACTTCTGATTCAATAATATCCCTTACACGATTAAACTCTATAGGATCCATGTGTTTTGGATCTGGCAATGCCCAATCCTCTCTATTATTAGCATCTATCATTGGGCATTCGTCTCCACAGCCCATTGTAATGGCGTACTCAAATTTTTCTTGAGGCACTTTATCCAATCCCATAGATATATGCTCATTTAAATCATAACCAACATCTGCCATAGCTGCAATTGCTTTTGGGTTTACAATTCCTGATGGTTTTGATCCAGAACTATACACATCAATAATTCCTTTTCCGTGCATTTTTCCAAAAGCTTCAGCCATTTGACTTCTACATGAATTTTCTACACAAACAAATAATACCTTTTTCATAATTTTTAATATTTATACTTATTTGCATATTTTACCAATGAAAGCATAATTGGGACTTCAATTAATACACCAACCACAGTAGTTAATGCTGCTCCAGAATCTATTCCAAACAAAGCAATGGCAACTGCAACTGCTAATTCGAAAAAATTACTCGCCCCTATCATCGCAGCCGGAGAACATGTTGCATGCGGCAATTTAATAAACCTACCTAATCCCCATGTAATAAAAAATATAAAATATGTTTGAATAGCCAATGGGATTGCAATCAACACTACAATTAATGGATCATCTAAAATAGTTTGCCCTTTAAAAGCAAACAATAATACTAACGTAGTTAATAAAGCGATAATTGAAATTGGCTTTAAATTCTTCAAAAACACATTAGCAAACCATTCCTCTCCTTTAGATTTAAGCAACAATATTCTTGTTAAAACTCCAGCGGCTAAAGGTATCACTACAAAAATAATTACAGAAGATATTAATGTTTTATATGGAACTTCCACATCTGACACACCTAATAATAAAGCAACGATAGGAATAAAAGCGACTAAAATGATTAAATCGTTTACTGAAACTTGTATCAAAGTATAGGCAGGGTCTCCATCAGTTAAATAAGACCAAACAAAAACCATTGCCGTACAAGGTGCTGCACCTAGTAAGATTGCTCCAGCAATATACTCTTTTGCATCTTCAGGTGAAATATATGCTGAATAGATATGATCAAAAAATACCCAAGCAAAAAAGGCCATTGTAAATGGTTTAACTAACCAATTCATGACAACAGTTAAAACTAAACCTTTAGGTTTTTTTCCTGCATTTTTTACAGCAGTAAAATCTATCTGAACCATCATTGGATAAATCATTAACCATACTAAAATAGCTACAGGGAGGTTAACATCAAACACATTCATATCACTTAACACATGAATACTCTCTCCGGCAACTTTACCTATAATAATTCCTGCGACTATACATGCTACAACCCAAAGAGTTAAATATTTCTCAAAGAATCCTATTTTTTTAATTTCACTCATTTTTATTAAATTATAATTAACAACATCCTGAATTTGGCGTACAACTTCCTTCATTTAGGATTTCAGATAAGCTTACTTTTTGTTTAACTACAGGAATTCCACAGTTATCCTCAGCTAAACAAGCCGTTGTTTTATTGGTTAAAACAAATTCAAATCCATTAAATTCAACACCGTATTTTCCTATTATTTCTGAAATATAATTCCTCATACTTATCTTACTCATAATCAACTATCAATTTTAAAGACTAACAACATCCTCCTCCAGGAGTGCATTCAGGTTTAGTTGCACTAACAGTAATAGAGTAAATTCCTACTTTACCAGTTTTAAAATCTTCCATTTCTATTTCAGACACGTATTTTGACAAAATTGCATCTGGCAAATCAACAACTGCTTCTTTCTGAACTTCTATATCAGAAAAGCCTGTATTATGAATAATATTTAAATAATCGACCATTTGTATTGCCCCAGAAACACAACCCGCATACATTTCTGCATCATTTTTTAAGTTTTCTGGCAACTCTCCTTTCAATACAACATCACTCACACTAAAAGAACCTCCTGATTTTAACACTCTATACGTTTCAGCAAAAGCTTTTTCTTTATCAGGAACTAAATTTAATACGCAATTACTAATAACTACATCAATTTGATTCCCACCTATAGGCAAATCTTCTATATCTCCTTTTCTAAATTCTACATTATTAAAATTTAGTTTTTCTGCGTTTTCTCTAGCCTTCTCAACCATCACGTCAGTCATGTCAACTCCCATCACTTTTCCAGAATCTCCAACCATAGCTCGAGCAACAAAACAATCGTTTCCAGCTCCAGAACCTAAATCTAATACAGTATCCCCTTCTTTTATCTGAATAAAAGCAGTTGGAATTCCACATCCCAACCCTAAATCAGCATCAGCATTATAACCACCTAACTTCGTGTAATCTTCAGCAAAAACAGCATGATCAACTGTTGAGCAACCACCAGCACCACAACAAGAAGTTTCGTTTTCTTCCTTGCTTTGATTCGCAATATCAGTGTACATTTCCTTTACTACCGTTTTTAACTCTTCAGATGTTTTCATAATTTCTATATTTAATTAACAACATTTACTTTTTTGAACATAACTACTCATAAACAACTTGGAAATATCATCTAACTCTATCCAAACTGCATTATCAATACAGTAACACGTTTTAGATCCTTCTATTTCTCCTTTAATAATCCCAACACTCTTTAATTCCTTTAAATGTTGTGATATTGTTGATTGTGATAAAGGAAGGTTTTCTACAATATCGCCACAAACACATGACGCTTTATCAATTAAAAATTCGATAATTGCGATACGAGCAGGATGCCCTAATGCCTTATAAAGCTCTGCCTTCCTGTTTTGATTCGCAGTAAATTGATTTGTTTTTGTTGTTCCCATAATTAATCCATCGCAATATTACGATTAAATAACTATTTACTCAAAATCTTAAAAATGTTTTTTCAATCCTTGCACAAAATCTTCTGGTGCAGCACATGGTTTCATAGTCGTTTTATTGATAAATACTAAGGTAGTTTTAGCTTCATTCAACAAAATTCCTTCAGCATTAAAAGTCTTGTATTCAAATTGAATTCTAACTTTTGGAATTTCAATAACTGTTGTTTCTATAGTTAATTCATCATCATAAAAAGCTGGTTTAAAGTATTTTATAGAAAACTCTAAAACAGGCAAAGCTATCCCATCATCTTCCATTTTCTTATAGCTAAAACCCAACTGTCTAATCGCTTCTACTCTAGCCACCTCAAAATAAGTAGCATAATTACCGTAATAGCAATATCCCATCATATCGGTTTCAGAATACCTTACTCTAACTTTTGTTTTTGATTTATACATCTTAATTTAATTTTAACTTTACATTAAAGTCTTAATTTAGTCAACGAAAATAATGATATTCTTTTGAGCATTTTAATAAAGTCCCTACTCCTTTTCACTATAGTTTTCAACTTAATAAGTTGTAAACCTTCCTCTTATTTTAAATCGGACAATACATCACTTCAATTAGACTCTACAACTGTAAACAACACTCAAGTTGACAAACTAATTAAACCCTACAAAATAAAATTAGAAGCCGAAATGAACGAAGTACTCGTTATTTCTAATGATGAATTCCCAAAAGAAAGAGGAAAATCAGAAACCAAACTCGGCAACTTTGTTGCAGATTTAAGTTTAGAAATTGGGAACAAGCACTACACAAAAACACATCAAGATAGTATTGACTTTTGTTTATTAAACTTTGGAGGACTTAGAACATCCTTACCGAAAGGAGAAATTACAAGAGGAAAAATATTCGAACTCATGCCTTTTGAAAACGAATTGGTTGTAATAACACTATCCTTAGCAAAAGCCAACCTATTACTTGAATATTTAAAAACAGGTGGCGGCCAACCAATAGCAGGATTTAGATTAAACACTTCTAAACTAAACACTATTGATGTATTTGAATATTGGAAGCTAAACGGCAATGATAATCAGATCAAAGTTATCACTTCAGACTACCTAGCTAATGGAGGTGATAAGATGAATTTCTTCTTAAACCCAATTAAAACAGAACCTATAGGCATTAAATTAAGAGATGCTATTATTCTGCACTGTAAGGAGCAACAGAAAAAAGGACATCAATTAACAGGTAAAATAGACGGGAGGATAACTTTTGAGTAGACGGAAATTCATAAAACAGACACTTTTTAGCGGACTTGGCTTAGCAAGTTTAAACCTATTCCCACTTTCGTTATTTGCCTTTAAAAAAAAGAAACACACTAAAATAACCATTCTTCACACCAATGATGTGCACAGTCACATTGATCCTTTTCCGGATAACGATCCAAAATACCCAGGCTTAGGAGGAGCTGCTCGAAGAGCTTCTCTAATTAATTCTATTAGAAATATAGAAGAACATGTGCTTCTTTTAGATGCCGGAGATGTTTTTCAAGGAACTCCCTACTTTAACCTATACGAAGGTGAAATTGATTTTAAATTGATGTCTCTCATGCAATATGATGCGGCTACAATAGGAAATCATGATTTTGATAACGGAATTGATGGACTAGACAGAATGCTTCCTCATGCCAAATTTCCCTTTGTAAATGCGAACTACGACTTTACAAATACCATATTAAAAGGAAAGGTTAAACCCTACCATATTTTTACAAAAGATAACGTTAAAATAGGTGTTTTTGGGATTGGAGTTGAATTGGATGGACTTGTTGATAAAAGACTTTATAAAGAAACAAAATATAACGATCCAGTTATTATAACAACCAAAATTGTTAATATCCTCAAAAAAGAAGAATATTGTGATTTAATTGTTTGTCTTTCACATTTAGGGTATGAATATAAATCTGATAAAATTTCAGATTTAAAATTAGCTGCCCAAACAAAACATATTGACCTAATTATTGGTGGACATACGCATACATCCCTAGATAAACCTACAAGAATCAGAAACTTATCCAACAAAGAGACACTAATAACACAAGTTGGTTGGGCAGGCATTAATCTTGGTCGTTTGGACTTTTATATTCAAACAGACAAAAATTATTCAGTTAGTTTTCAGAATCTTACAATAGATAGCAAAAAAAATTAAAAAAACAATAGCTAAAAAGTTTTTTTTTTCACTTTTTTATTCAAATATTTGTTAGAACTAAACAAGGAAGTCTATTTACTTTTAAAAGTATTGATTCTCAAGAGGTTATATATTGTTGAAAAGATGATTTATTTATCAACAATCAAATCTTAAGAATGACGCCCAACCTTTGGGGAATAGGAGGATTTATATTTATCACTTTAAGATGAGGACTTTATAAAATGGAAAAAGATTTTAACTCAGTTTGGGAAAATTGCCTTCAGGTAATTAAAGACAATGTTAGTTTACAAAGTTATAAGACTTGGTTTGAACCAATCAAACCTATCAAACTTAAAAACAAAGTACTTACAATACAAGTGCCTAGTCAATTTTTCTATGAATGGTTGGAAGAGCATTACGTTAGTATTCTTAAAAAAACAATTAAGAAAGAATTAGGTGCCGAAGGTAGACTGGAGTACAGCATTGTTATGGAGAATAGCCAAAACGGAACTAAACCATACACTGTTAAAATTCCTGCGACTAACAGACAAGCGATTAAAAACTCTCCTGTTTCAATGCCTATGGATTTAAATAAAGAGAAATCTATTCGTAATCCTTTTATTATTCCTGGTCTTCAAAAAATAAATGTAGATTCTCAATTAAACCCTAACTACTCTTTTAGCAATTTTGTTGAAGGAGATTGTAACAGATTAGCTCGTTCAGCTGGTTTTGCAGTAGCAAAAAACCCAGGAGGGACAGCATTTAATCCATTATTAATTTATGGTGGTGTTGGACTTGGAAAAACACATTTAGCTCACGCTATTGGAATTGATGTTAAAAACAGATTCCCTAATAAAACGGTGTTATATGTTTCTTCAGAAAAATTTACAACTCAATTTATTGATGCAGTAAGAAACAACGAACAAAATGATTTTATACATTTCTATCAAATGATAGATGTGTTAATTATTGATGATGTTCAATTTTTTAGTGGAAAACCAAAAACACAAGATGTTTTCTTCCACATATTTAACCATTTACACCAATCTGGAAAACAAATTATTTTAACTGCAGATAAAGCTCCAGTTGACATAATCGGAATGGAACAACGTTTACTTTCTCGTTTTAAATGGGGATTAGCAGCTGATTTACAAGCTCCTGCATTAGAAACAAGAATTGCTATTCTTGAAATGAAAATGTATCAAGAAGGATTAGAATTACCTAAAGACGTTGTTGAATATATTGGCTACAGTATTACAACTAACATTAGAGAACTAGAAGGTGCTTTAATCTCTATTTTAGCTCAATCATCTCTTAATAAGAAAGCAGTAAACCTTGACCTTGCCAGACAAATGGTTGACAAGTTTGTTAAGAATACTGCCAAAGAGGTTTCTATTGATTACATACAAAAAGTTGTTTGCGACTATTTTGATATGGCAATTGATACATTGAAATCAAAAACAAGAAAAAGAGAAGTTGTACAAGCAAGACAAATTGCAATGTACTTCTCTAAACAAATGACAAAATCTAGTTTAGCAACAATTGGAATGCACTGTGGTGGTAAAGATCACGCAACTGTATTACATGCTTGTAAAACTGTAAATAACTTAATGGATACTGATAAGAGATTTAGAGGTTACATTGATGATTTAAAGAAAAAAATAAGCTTATCATAAGCTAAAAGAAGCAACACTTAATGATTCTCATTATATTGCACTAACTAAACAGGAACGTTAATTTGTTCCTGTTTTTTATTATATGACTTTTTTAAATAGAAAATACGAAATCCCTAAGCATTACCAACCTATTGGTAAAAAATGGCAGAGCATGCTTTTCTACACCATTATTACGGTAATGGCATGCACCCTACTCTATATCCTTTCATTTTATATCTTTTAACAGGCAATACCTGAAATAATTATTGAAGCTGAGATAGATAACAGTACCTTTGCCTCCATTTTATATGCTTACCAATATTGAATACTATGTCTAAAGTTTTATTTGTTTGTTTAGGAAACATCTGCCGCTCAGCAATGGCTGAAGGAATACTAAACGGTAAAATTGAAAAACAAGCATTAAATATGACGGTTGATTCTGCAGGAACATCGAATTACCACATTGGAGAAGCACCTGACAAAAGAATGCAACAAAAAGCGATTGAACATCATTTAAACATATCCAATCAACAAGGAAGACAGTTTTGTGTTGAAGATTTTGATAACTTTGACTACATTTTTGCAATGGACGAATCAAATCAATTTGACATTTTAAAATTAGCTAGAAATGAGGCTGACACAAACAAGATTGAATTATTCTTAAATATTAGTCAGCCCGATATGAATCTAAGCGTTCCTGATCCATATTATGGCGGAGAACAAGGATTTGAGGATGTTTACCAGATGTTAAATGAAGCCTGCGATAAATTTATTGGAACAATAAAATAAATGACAAATTAGATTTCTAGTCAACACTTCGACAAACTCAGTGTGACAAAAGAATGACAAATTAAAACTAAAGTAATGAGCAAAAAAGGCACACTATATATGATCCCAATTACTTTGGGAGAAACTCCAGTAACTCAGGTAATACCTGAATACAACAATCAGCTTTTAAATGAAATTGATGTTTACATTGTTGAGAACATTAAAACTGCGCGTAGGTTCTTAAAGAAAGCCGGTATCATTAAACCAATTAGTGAACTTACTTTTTTTGAATTAAATAAAAGAACTGAAGTAGCTGATTTACCTACTTTTTTAGCTCCAATTGCTGAAGGAAAGAACATTGGAGTACTTTCTGAAGCTGGCTGTCCAGGAATTGCAGATCCTGGAGCTGACATTGTGGATTTAGCACAACGCTCAAAAATAAAGGTAGTACCTCTTGTAGGACCTTCTTCTATTTTACTCTCATTAATGGCGAGTGGATTTAGTGGTCAAAGCTTTTGTTTTAATGGATACTTAACAAAAGATCAGAAAGAGCGTTCTCGTAAACTAAAGGATTTAGAAAGGTTAGTGAAAACGAAAGAGCAAACGCAACTCTTTATCGAAACACCATACAGAAACATGCATGTTTATGAAGATCTACTGAATACTTGTTTCGATACAACAAAATTGTGCATTGCTGTTGACATTACAATGTCTAACGAAAAAATTACAACAAAGACAATTGCTGAATGGAAAAAAACTCAAATTAATTTACAGAAAAGACAGTGTATCTTTTTGATAGGGTAACCGATTAAGACACTTGATTTTCTTATGTAAAACTGTGGCTTCTTTTAACAACATGTAAGTCTAATTTATACTGAGCTTGTCGAAGGGTTACAACGTTTTCAACAAGTACGTTGAAAGAATCAACCTCCTTCTTCATCTCCACCACCAAAACTTCTATCTCCTCCTCGTTTTTTCTTTTGATTAATACGGTAGGTAAAACTCACTCTAAAATAACGTGATCGCCATTGGTGAGAACTTTCAGAGACAAAATTTGCTCCTACAGATGTACTTTGGCGTTTTCGAGAATTTAAAACATCCTTTATATTAAATGCTAATGTTCCATTCCCCTTTAACAAATCGAAAGAGAACCCAGCATCAATTGAATACCGTGCTAAATTTTCTCCTTGCACCGATTGTTTAGGTGCTCGATAATTCCCAGAAACTTGTAGGTTAACCTTCTTTTTAATAGTCCATTTAGAGTTTAAACGTGTAGACCAAGCATAAGTATCTACATCATACTCTACGCCCTGAAACGAACCGTTTCTTAACTCTCTAAAAAAGTTAAAACTCCCTCTAACATTCCACCATTTTACAATTTCATGCGAACCAGAAAATTCTAAGCCAAAAGAGTTTTTAATTCCTAAATTTTGTGGCATTCTTCGTGTAATCCCTTCAACATCTGAAACCGTTACCCAATCCATTGTATTTGTAGTATACCTATAATAAAGACTTGACAACAGTGATGATTTTTTCCAATTTTTTAAATGTCCTAATTCAAAAGCATCTGTATATTCAGGATTTATATTCGGATTACCGGAAGCGTTACTTCGCGAATCAACAAAACTAAAAAATGGCAACAACCAATAATGATACGGCCTTCTTATTCTTCTACTGTACCCTAACTGTATAGAATTATCGTTTTTTAACTGATACGAGAAATGAGCACTTGGAAAGAAATTTAAATAATCTCTTTTATTAATTTCATTGGTAGTTACTAATTGTGTTTCAACCTCTGTAAACTCTGTTCTAACACCTAATTGAGCAGAAAACTTTTTCATCTTTTTACCAACCATTAAATATGCTGCAGAAATGTGCTCATCATACAATACCAAATTTTTAAAGCGCGGAACATATTCCCAATCATTTAAAACTATACTAAATTGTTCAACCCCATAATCATCATCAATTTTTTGAATTGTATGCTTTAAACCAAACTCTATTTTACCTTTCTTTATTGGATGAATATAATCTGTCTGAAACAGCCAATTCTCCCCACCTTCATTGTTAAAAATGCGTTGCTCAATGTTTCGTAAAGAAACGTTGCTACTTGTCTGTAAAATAGTAGAATTCTCATTGTCTATTCTATCAGATCTAGTTGCGCTAAATGTTAATAATCTCTCTTTCTTTTTAAACGTTTTCCGATAATTAAAAGAAGCACTATATGAACTTCGATCCTTAACTTCCTTTTCATTTCTATTTACCGTTTGAAATATATCTCCAAACTGATCAGCATCCGTATACAATAAGTTTGTTTTATTCTCTCCATTTCCAAAACTATACCTACCTGATACAGTAAATGAATTGTATGGGTTTAAAAACACTTCAGTTCCCAAATTAAAGTTCTCATTTAAACTTATTCTATCTGTTTTAGAATCTGCAGTATAACTGAATGTAGTATCTGGATACGTAAATTCTTGCTTATTTGCACTCGATCCTGGAGAGTTTCTATAACTTACCCCATAACCAGTAAATACATTAAAATGCTTTTGTTTAAATGTAACATTAAACCCGCCTCCATAATTGTTAGGATACCCGAAATTGGCGTTTACAGATCCATTTATACCCTCTCTTCTATCTTTTTTCATTATGATGTTAATGATACCTACCTCACCTTCCGCATCATATCGAGCTGAAGGATTCGTAATGACTTCCACTTTCTCAATTAATGTCGCATCCATTTGTTTTAAAACATCAGCCGTGGTCATCCCCATCATTCCAGATGGTTTTCCATTAATTAACACCCTAACATTTCCGCTACCTCTTAAACTTACATTTCCGTCAATATCAACCTCTACCGAAGGAACATTGTCTAAAATTTCTGTAGCTGATGCGCCATGATTGGTTACATCTTTAGCTACATTAAACACTCTTTTGTCCAAATCGAGTTCCATCAAACGTTTCTCTTCTACTATTACAAATTCGTCTAAATCATTCACAGTAGGCTTCAGTTTAATTTTTTTCAACTCAACATCTTTATCTGTAATTAAAATATTGTTGATGGTTTTATCCTCAAAACTTAAGAAAGAAATTTTAGCAAAATATGCTCCTGATGGAACCTGAACAGTAAACCTTCCGTTTGCTTCAGTTGCAGATCCTTTTACATAATTAGAATCTTTACTATAAAAAAAAGCGACAGAAACATAAGGCAATCCTTTACCCTTATCATCTAAAACTTGACCAAACAAACTATACGTAATTGAAGGTTTTTTTAACTTGCCTGCTCTACCGCCTTTTCCACCTCTTTGAGAAAACAAGGAAATACTAAGAGCGAGTAGTAATAATAGTAATAAATTTTTCATTCTTTATTTTGTGGAAACAAATGTACTCATCCTTTGAGCAATTAATGTCATTCTAATTACCTTTATGACCTATAATAACTACAAAGGTTTAATGACTAACTTAAAAGAACAACTTTATCACAAATTTGTAAGCATTGCTCAACAAAGAATAACTGATTTAGAACTTATTATTAAGGAAGCTCAACATGCAGCTAATAACGAAACAAAAAGTAGCGCTGGCGATAAGCATGAAACCGGAAGATCAATGGCTCAGTTAGAAACTGAAAAGCTAACCAAACAACTCGGAGAAGCTTTAAAACTCTCTGAATTATTGCATAAAATAAACCCGCAAGGAAAGCACCAACTAATCGGCTTAGGAAGTTTAGTAATTACGACTAACGGAAACTTTTTTATCTCTGCTAGCCTTGGAAAAATAGAACTAAACGAGATTACCTATTTCGCAATTTCTAGTATTTCGCCAATTGGGCAACTCTTAATACAGAAAAAAGAAAACGACTCTTTCTCATTTAATACTAAATCCTACGTAATTAATAAGGTAGATTAAATTCTGTTTTACGAACACTACCTCTAAAAACAAACAACTTACTCAATACTCTCCCTGTAAAAAAATAAAAGTCTCTCATATTCCTTTTTCAAAATCAAACGATTAACTTTACATTTCTTAAAACTTAAAGATAATGAGCAGACAAATTATAGAATGTGTTCCTAATATTAGTGAAGGAAGAGATGCCGCAAAAATTAAAGCAATTACTGATGTAGTTGAAACTATAGAAGGTGTGAAATTATTAGATGTAGATCCCGGAAAAGCTACTAATAGAACGGTAATTACTTTTGTTGGTGAACCAGAAAAAGTAATTGAAGCTGCATTTTTAGTAATTAAGAAAGCTGCTGAATTAATTGATATGAGTAAACAAACTGGAGCTCACCCACGTTTTGGAGCTACAGATGTCTGCCCTTTAGTTCCTATTAGTGGAATTACAATGGAAGAAACTGTTGAATACGCTCACAAGTTAGCTAAGCGTGTTGGAGAAGAATTACACATTCCTATATACTGTTATGAGAATGCTGCTCAAGAAGAAAAAAGAAAAAACTTAGCGACTTGTCGTTCAGGAGAATACGAAGGCTTAAAAGAGAAATTAAATAACCCCGATTGGAAACCAGATTTCGGACCAGCTGAATACACCGACAGAGTAAAAACAACTGGAGTTACTGCAATTAGTGCAAGAGACTTCTTAATTGCATACAACATTAACTTAAACTCAACTTCTACTCGTAGAGCAAACGCTGTTGCTTTTGACATTAGAGAAGCTGGTCGTTTTAAATTAGAAAACGGTAAAAAGGTTTTAGATGCAAACGGAGAAGGGATTCGTATTCCTGGAAAACTTAAAGCTGTAAAAGGTATTGGTTGGTTTATTGAAGAATATGGTGTTGCTCAAATATCATACAACTTAACCAACATCAGCATTACATCCATGCATGTTGCTTTTGATGAAACAGACAAAGCTGCAACTGCTCGTGGCTTAAGAGTTACAGGTTCTGAGCTAATCGGATTAATTCCATTGCAAGCAATGTTAGATTGTGCTGATTATTACTTAATCAAACAACAGCGCTCTTTAGGGTGTTCTGAATCTGAAAAAATTAAGATTGCTGTTAAATCTTTAGGATTAGATGAATTAAAACCATTCAATCCTAAAGAAAAGATTATTGAGTACATGTTAGATAACGATGCTCAAAAATTAGTTGATTTCAACTTATCTGATTTTGCTGATGAAACTTCGGGAGAAGCTATGGCACCAGGTGGCGGATCTATTGCTGCTTATGCTGGAACATTAGGTGTTTCTTTAGGAACAATGGTTGCAAATATATCAGGACACAAAGCTGGATGGGATGATAGATGGGAAGAATTCTCACAATGGGCAGAAAAAGGACAGGTTTACAAAAAGAGATTACTTTATTTAGTAGATGAAGATACGAATGCCTTTAATAAGATTATTGATGGTTTTAGAATGCCTAAATCTTCAGCTGAAGAAATAGCTGCTCGACTAGATGCTATTGAGATAGCAACTATGTATGCTACAGAAGTCCCATTTCAAGTAATGGAAACTGCATACAACTCAATGGAAGTTTCTAAAGCAATGTTAACAGATGGAATGGAATCCTCTTTATCTGATGCTGCAGTTGGTATTTTATGTGCTAAAACTGCGGTTACTGGAGCTTATTTTAATGTAAAGATTAATGCTAAAGATATTAAGGATAGAGTTTTTGCAGAAGACATTATTAAAAGAGCTGAAGACATTTATCAAAAAACAGTTGATATAGAACAAGAAACAATAGCCTATTTCAATTCTAAAGTTTAATTAGATACAGGTAGTAACTCTACTTCTTTTATTATTTGAATAAAGAAGGGAATAAAATCTCACAAACATGAAACTCACTCCGAAATTATTTCTGTAATTGAAGGCGAAGGAGTTATGACAATTAATAAAAAGTCGTTCGATATAAAATCGGGCGACTATTTTAGAATTCCAGAAAATACATTTCATAGTTTAAAAGTATTTTCCACAAAAGCTATGAAAGTACTGTCTATAGAGTCTCCAGAATATTCAGGAAAAGATAGGCTATTTGAAAATTAAAAAATCAATTGCTAAACCCCTTGATATCAGTGGTATTTAGATGTAGTTATTAACAAAGCCCTCTATTTATCAACAATTATAGCGTTTTTATTGGCTAAAACTTGCGTAGGTCGTCAATTCGTTTATTTTTGTTATCAATTAATAGAAGAAATTCAATTGTTTAACTTAAAAAATTAAAAACTATGAACAAAGCACAATTAATCGATGCAATGGCATCTGATGCAAACTTATCAAAAGCTGATGCAAAAAGAGCATTAGAATCTTTAACTTCAAACGTAACTAGCGCACTTAAAAAAGGTGACAAAGTTGCTTTAATCGGATTTGGAACATTTTCTATCTCTGCAAGAGCTGCAAGAACTGGAAGAAACCCACAAACAGGAGCTACGATTCAAATCAAAGCTAAAAAAGTTGCTAAATTTAAAGCAGGATCTGCATTATCTGATTCTGTAAACTAGTTTACAGCTAACGACTTTAAAAAGCCTTCGAAAATCGAAGGCTTTTTTTTATTTTCGAAAAATGACAACAACCGAGAAACAAGATTTGCTAGACTACCTCTACAATTTTCTTTCAGAGAATAAGATGAACCTATTTGAAAAAGTTATTGCAAATCGAACAAAACATGTTACCGTTGCTTTAGAAAATATTTTCCAACCGCAAAATGCAAGTGCAGTATTAAGAACCGCTGATATTTTCGGAATACAAGATGTTCATATTATAGAAAATGACAATGAGTACAATGTAAACCCTAGAGTAGTTCACGGAGCCTCTAAATGGATCAACCTGCATAAGTATAACGAAAAAGAAAATAACACTTTAGATTGCATTAATAAACTTAAAGCTGACGGTTATAAAGTTTATGGAACAACACCTCATACAGATGATTGCTTAATTCAAGACATTCCATTAGATAATAAAGTTGCACTAATGTTTGGAACAGAGTTAACAGGTCTGTCTGACATTGCCATGAAAAATGTAGATGGATTTGTAAAAATTCCGATGTATGGGTTTACCGAAAGCCTAAACATCTCTGTTTCAGCTTCTATTTGCTTATACGAATTAAGTAAACGCTTAAAAATCTCTGATATTAATTGGCAATTATCTGAGGATGATAAATTAGACCAACTAATTGTTTGGGCGAAAAAAGTAATTAAAGATGGTACCTTAATTGAAAAACAATACTTAGAGAAATTAGCTAAATAAGAAAAACCGAAAATCCATTGCTGAATTTCCGGTTTTCTAACCCTCTACCTATTAACTATCTTAATCTCTCCTTCTTCTTTCTCTGAAGTTTCTTTCTCCACCAGCTCTGCTTTCAGTAGATCCAGAATATCTTCTTCTATCTCCACCACCGCTACTTCTTCTCTCACTACTACCACTGCTTCGTCTTTTATCTCCAACACTACTTCTTCTTTCTCCACCACGACTTCCACCTCTATCTCCGCCACCTCTTTCACCTTGTGGCTTATCTTGAGAAAATTCAACTCTAATGTCTCTGTTTTCAATATTTTGACCGTTCATAGAGCTAATCATTTTCTCTCCAACACCATCATCAACACCTACAAAAGCAAAACTATCAAATAAATCAATTTTACCTAAAGAACTTCCATCAACACCAGACTGGTTACAAAGGAAACCTAACAGTTGACCATTGTTTTCAAAACCATCCATTTTTCCAACATTGATAAATACTCTTTTAGTATTTGTCTCTCCGCCTCTACTTGATCTTCTTTCTCCACCATCACGACTTCCGCTTCTTTCTCCTCTTTCTCTTCCGCCTCTTCCTCTATCGTTAAATCTTTCGTCAGTTCCTTTTCTTACTCTACTTGGATCAACATTAATATCTCCAGATTTAGCGTATTCTTTTAAGAAACTGTTGAACTCAACAGAAACAAAACGCTCTATTAATTCTTCTTTACTATATTCTGATAATGATTCGTGAATTTGAGCTACAAAAGGAGCAATTTCCTTTTCGTTAACTACAACTTCTTGAACACCTTTAATCATTTTTAATAATTGCATTCCGCAAATATCTTGTCCAGAAGGAGCTTTAACCAATTCTAATGGTTTCCCAATCTTCTTTTCAATCAATTTAATCTTCCCAGATTTTTGTGGTGCAATTAAAGCAATAGAAATACCAAACTTCCCAGCCCTACCAGTTCTACCACTTCTGTGCGTGTAACTTTCAATTTCATCTGGTAAATCATAATGGAATACGTGAGAAACATCATCAACATCAATACCTCTGGCAGCAACATCTGTTGCAATCAACATACTAATAGTTTTGTTTCTGAATTTCTTCATAACGTTATCACGCTGTCCTTGAGAAAGGTCTCCGTGTAATGCATCAGCATTGTAACCGTCTTTCATTAATTTTTCTGCAACTTCTTGCGTATCTCTTCTTGTTCTACAGAAAACGATACCAAACATACCTGGGTAATGATCAGCAAAACGTTTTAAAGCAGAATACTTATCTCTACCTTGTACTAAACAAAATTTATGTTCAATATTTGCAGCACTACTATTTTTTGTGCCTACAGTAACTTTAATAGGATCTTCCATATAGTTACTAGCAATACGCTCAACTTCACGAGGCATTGTTGCAGAAAACAACCAAGTTTTTTTAAATGCTGGAGTAGACTCTAAGATTTCAGAAATATCTTCCTTGAACCCCATATTAAGCATCTCATCAGCTTCATCTAAAACTACTTTAGATACATTATCAAATTTTAATGCTTTTCTACCAATTAAATCAATTGTTCTACCTGGTGTTCCAACAATAATGTTAGCTCCACCTTTAATAGCTCTAATTTGATCTTGAATACTTGCTCCACCATAAACAGCTACAATCTTTACACCATCAGAATACTTAGCATAAGTACTCATTTCTCTTGCGATTTGTATACACAACTCACGAGTTGGACAAAGAATTAATCCTTGTATTGCTTTAAACGATGTATCAATTTGATCAATCATTGGTAAACCAAAAGCAGCAGTTTTACCTGTTCCTGTTTGGGCCAACCCTACATAATCTCTTTCAGAAGTTAATAATTCTGGTATAGATTTTTCTTGAATTTCTGATGGAGTTTCAAACCCCATAGCAGTTACGGCTTTAAGTAATTCCTCACTTAAGCCTAAGTCTTTAAATGTCATATTTATATATTTTATACCGAACTGGTATAAAACGTAAAAGCGGGACTTAATCGCTGGAGTGTTTTAACCAATTGGCTGGTTCACAATGCTATCCATTACTTGGTTAGCGACTGCAAAAGTGAACTTTTAAATTGGAATAAAAAAACTTAAAGTAAAATATATTTAGATTCAACGCAAAAGCCTAATCCTCTTCACTTTCGTCCATACTATGATAGACATTTTGCGTGTCTTCATCTTCTTCAAGCATCTCCAATAGCTTATCTACTTCTTCTCTTTGCTCAGATGTTAACTTAGTTAATACTTGAGGGATACGCTCAAATCCAGATGAAAGAATCTCTTTCTCGTTATCTTCAAAATATTTTTGAATAGAACCAAAACTTTCAAAAGGAGCATAAACGATTATACCATCATCATCAATAAAAACCTCATCTGCGCCATAATCAATGAGCTCTAATTCTAACTCTTCAGGATCTGTTCCATCATTTACAATCCTAAAATTACAGGTATGATCAAACATAAAATCAACTGAGCCAGAAGTTCCTAAAGCGCCATCCTTCTTACTAAAACAGTGTCTGATATTGGCAACCGTTCTATTGTTGTTATCCGAAGCACACTCTACCAAAACAGCAATACCGTGTGGAGCACGCCCTTCAAATATTACTTCCTTGTAATTACTTGTATCCTTATCTTTTGCTTTTTTAATAGCACGATCAACATTATCTTTAGGCATGTTTGCAGCCTTAGCATTTTGCATTACTGCTCTTAACCTAGAATTGCTTTCCGGATCAGGACCACCATCTTTAATAGCCATCACAATGTCCTTCCCTATTCTTGAAAACGTTTTGGCCATTTTGCCCCAACGTTTCATTTTCCTTGCTTTCCTAAATTCAAATGCTCTACCCATACTTTTTTTTATATTAAAGATATTAGATACAAGAGTTTAGACTATTGTTTCTAATCCTTATATATTTTATTCAATCAAAAGATAAACAGCCTTTTTCTATGATCTATCCTCTTTTCAAATTCTTATTTCATTTTTAGTAAGTGTCCCATTTTGTCACGCTTTGTTTCTAAATAAAACTTATTGTGTTCATTAGACGTTATTTCAATCGCAACATTCTCAACTATTTCTAATCCATAACCCATTAAACCTGTCCGTTTTTTAGGATTATTACTCATTAGTTTAATTTTTGAAACGCCTAAATCTCTTAAAATTTGAGCTCCAACACCGTAATCTCTTTCATCGGCTTGAAACCCTAATTCAATATTTGCTTCAACCGTATCTCTTCCTTCCTCTTGTAGTTTATAAGCTTTTAACTTATTAACTAAACCAATACCTCTTCCTTCTTGGTTCATATAAACAATCACTCCTTTACCCGCTTCTTCAATCATTTCCATTGATCTTTGCAATTGTGGTCCACAATCACATCTACAAGAACCAAAAATATCTCCAGTCATACAAGATGAGTGCACACGAACTAAAACAGGTTCGTCAGCTTTCCACTCTCCTTTAAATAAAGCTAAATGATCTTTTTCGTTGGTCGTTTGTTTGTAAGCTATCATCTCAAAATTACCATGTTCTGTTGGCAATTTAATTTGTACCTCTCTCTTAATTAACGTTTCGTGTTTTAATCTGTATTCAATTAAATCTTTAATTGTAACAATTTTTAAATCAAACTTTTCTGCTATTTTTAATAAATTTGGTAAACGAGCCATTGTACCATCTTCATTCATTATTTCAACAATAACTCCTGCTGCTTCAAACCCTGCTAATCGAGCAAAATCAATAGCTGCTTCAGTATGACCTGCTCTTCTCAAAACGCCACCCACTTTAGCTCTTAACGGAAAAATATGGCCTGGCTTACCTAATTCAGCCGGATTAACATCAGGATCAATTAATGCATGTATCGTTTTAGAACGGTCACTAGCAGAAATACCAGTTGTACAACCGTTTCCCATTAAATCTACAGAAACCGTAAATGGTGTTTCATATGCTGCATTGTTGTTATAAACCATTAAGTCTAATCCCAACTCATCACATCTCTGCTCTACCAATGGCGCACAAATTAAACCTCTACCATGTGTCGCCATAAAATTTATCATTTCAGGTGTTACTGATCGGGCTGCAGCTAAAAAGTCTCCTTCATTCTCTCTATCCTCATCATCAACAACAATAATAACCTTTCCTGCTTTGATGTCCTCAATCGCTTCCGCTATTGTATTTAACTTTTTTTCCATTAATATCGTATTTAGATACAAAAATAATCATTCGAAAAGAGGTATCAATAGTTAGCTATGAGTAATTTTATGCGAATAACGAATTAAACTCAACTAATAACAACTTAATGGCTCGAATTATAGCAATAGACTATGGAAGTAAACGCGTTGGAATTGCTGTTACTGACGAATTACAAATTATTGCTAGTGGATTAACAACTGTTCATTCTACTGAAATAATTACTTTTTTAGAAGACTATTTTAGTAAAAATGAGGTTGAATGTATTGTGGTTGGCGAAGCAAAAGATTTACAAAACAATCCATCAGAATCGGCCAAAGTGATAGAACCCTTTGTAAAACATTTAAGCAGAAAGTTTAAAGACAAAAAGATTGCAAGAGTAGATGAGCGTTTTACTTCTAAAATGGCTTTTCAAACAATGATTGACAGTGGTTTAAAAAAGAAAGCAAGACAAAACAAAGTTCTAGTTGATGAAATTAGCGCTACCATTATTTTACAGAGTTATATGGCGCAACAAAGCAATAGGTTTTAAAGCGTCTTATTAAACAACTTCTCTTGATTAGCCAACTTATGGATATGCTTAAGATTTAAATTATCTTCTAGCAGCATTAAATGTTCTATTCGATGACAATCTGTTCCAACAGCATCTACTAAATTAGTATCTACCATTTTTTCGGCTACTTTTCTGGTTTGAGGAGAATAATGACCTGCTAGTGATAATAAATTTAACTGTAACTGAACCCCTCTTGCCTTAAGCTCATCGTAACGTTCAAAAGTATCGTACCAATAAGTATATCGTTCTGGATGAGCTAAAATGGGTTTATACCCTGCCATTTGAAAATTAAAAATAATCTCTTGCAAGTTTCTTGGTTCTTGCATAAAAGACAATTCAAACAATACGTGGTTATCACCAAAGGTTAAAATATCTTTATTATCAATTAAGTTTTGTAAACCATCATCTAAATTATATTCGGCTGCTGCAGAGATATCAATTTTAACGTTTTGCTTTAAAAGTTCTTCTCTTAAATCATTTAAACCTCCTAATATTTTATCAGAAGAATTCTGATAATAATCACACATAACATGCGGTGTAGTCACAATCTTTTTAAATCCTAATTCAACAAACTTTTTTACCAGCATTACTGAAGTTTCCATATTTGGCGAACCATCATCAATTCCAGGAATTAAATGGGAATGAATATCTGCACCAAAAACTGATAGGTTTATTGGGTCTAATTTTGGTTCTGATTTGAATATTTTACTTAAAAAGCTCACGTAACTAATTTACAAATTCTTTTTTTAACCAATCAATCGTAATAGCTATACCCTCATCAATTCCAAATTCTGGATTATAATTGATTAGCTCTTGCGCTAAAGATATGTTTGCATACGAACTTGCAAAAATAATTCTTTTGACAGCACTACCTTTTGCTGCTGTTAAAATATTTAAAAAACCTATAGTATTCGCTAAATTTGTTGCTTCCGGACTTTCTATTGATTTAGGAACTAAACCCCAAGCGGCTTGATGAGAAATATAATCAACCCCTTCCATCACTTTTTTGCAGGTATCTAAATCGGTTATATCTCCTTCTATAAATTCAAAATTAGATTTACCTATAAACTGCGATATATTGGATAAATATCCATTTGAAAGGTTGTCTAAAACGATCACCTTCCCAGCATTATACTTCATTAAATACGTTACTATATTAGACCCAATAAATCCTGCTCCTCCTTTAATTAAAAAAGAAGATTTAGAAATATCTTGTGCCTGAAATTGTTTACCGTGCATCTATCTTGCTGTATATTGTTTATTGTAATACTCTTGATAATCTCCTGAAGTAATATTATTTAACCATTCTTCATTATCCAAATACCATTCAATAGTATTTCTTATTCCTTCTTCAAACTGTAATGAAGGAACCCAGCCTAATTCATCTTTTAGCTTAGTCGCATCTATAGCGTAACGCATATCATGCCCTGCTCTATCGGTAACATAAGTAATTAGCTTTTCAGATTCACCAAGTGGTCTACCTAGTTTTTCATCCATCACTTTACACATCACTTTTATTAAGTCGATATTTTTCCATTCGTTATGACCACCTATATTATAAGTATCTCCATTTTTTCCTTTATGAAAAATTATATCTATTGCTTTTGCATGATCGTTCACCCATAACCAATCTCTAATATTCTCTCCTTTACCATAAACTGGTAATGGTTTATTATTTTGAATATTGTTAATAAATAAAGGAATCAGTTTTTCTGGAAACTGGTACGACCCATAATTATTTGAGCAATTAGAAATAACGATAGGCATTCCGTAAGTATGATGATATGCTCTAACGATATGATCCGAACTTGCTTTTGATGCTGAATAAGGGCTTCTTGGATCGTAAGATGTTGTTTCTAAAAACATTCCTTCGTCTCCTAAAGAGCCATAGACTTCATCTGTAGATACGTGATAAAACAACTTATCAGAAAAATCATTATTCCATGCGTCTTTCGCTGCATTCAATAAGTTTGTTGTACCAACAATATTGGTCATAATAAACTCCAAAGGACCTTCAATAGATCTATCAACGTGAGATTCTGCAGCCAAGTGAATTACTGCATCAAAATTATTCTCAGCAAATAATTGATTGATAAAATCAGCATCTACAATATCTCCTTTTACAAATTCGTAATTAGATTTGTCTTCAACCTCTGTTAGGTTAGCTAAATTCCCCGCATAGGTTAATTTATCCAAATTAATTATCTTATAATTTGGGTATTTATTGACCATAAGTTTTACCAAATGAGATCCAATAAACCCTGCGCCACCTGTTACTAATATTGTTTTTATAAACTCCAATACGATAAATTATTAATCTTATTCCTATAGACACCTTTTATATCAACTATAACAGGGTTTTCAGATGTTATTGAATTAAAGTATGATTCATCAAAATCACTATAATCTTTATGGCTAACTGCAACAATAACAGCATCATAATTATTTGCCATTTCTGTTACCAAACCAAATCCATACTCCTCTTTAAGTGAGTCCGAATCTGCATGAGGATCAACAACTTCTACAGTAGTTCCGAATGAAATTAATTCATTAATCACATTTACTACTTTCGAGTTTCTGATATCACTTACGTCTTCTTTAAAAGTTGCACCCATCACCAACACTTTAGATTCACTAATGTGTTTTCCTGCTGCAATAATTTTTTTAACGGTCTGTTTTGCTACATATCCACCCATTGAATCATTGACAAAACGTCCTGATGCAATAATTTGAGCATGATAACCTAATTCTTTTGCTTTGTAAGTTAAATAATAAGGATCTACACCAATACAATGTCCTCCAACTAAACCAGGGAAGAACTTTAAAAAGTTCCATTTTGTACCTGCAGCTTCTAATACATCGTATGTGTTAATATCCATTTTATTAAAAATGATAGACAACTCATTCACTAAAGCAATATTCAGATCTCTTTGAGTATTTTCAATAATTTTTGCTGCTTCTGCAACTTTTATTGTTGTTGCTCTATGAACACCTGCCTGAACAACCTCTTCATAAACTTGAGAAATCTCATCTAAAGACTCTTCACAACACCCTGAAACTACTTTAATTACGTTTGTTAACGTGTGTTCTGTATCTCCCGGATTTATTCTTTCTGGAGAATATCCTAGCATGAAATCTTCTTTCCATTTTAATCCAGAAACTTTCTCTAATACAGGGACACAATCATCTTCAGTACAACCAGGGTAAACTGTAGATTCATATACTACGTAATCTCCTTTTTTCAACACCTTACCTACTGTTGTCGAGGCTCCAATCAATGGCGTTAAATCTGGAAGTTTATGAGCATTAATTGGTGTTGGAACTGCAACAACATAAAATGTTGCTTCCTTTAAATCATCTAAGTTTGTTGTAAATTCAATATGACGCCCTTCAAAAGCTGAAGCATCTAATTCTTCACTAGGGTCAATATTATTTTTCATCATATCAACTCTTTTTTCATTGATATCAAACCCAATCACCGACATAGTTTTAGCAAACTCCAAGGCTATAGGTAGACCTACATACCCTAAGCCTATTACTGCGATTTTTGTTTCTTTATTTTTTAACTGCTTATAAATTCCCATATCCTTAATATTTTATTTTTTCAAAAGATTTTCATCTCTTAAACTATAAATTCGTTCTATAATGTCAACTACTTTCAACCCTTCTAACGCATTAGTTGTTGCTGTTGTTCTTCCTTTAAGTGTATCTATTACATTTTCTATAATGTAATGATGATTAGCTGCGGAACCTTTATAAGGCCCGTAATCATTAGGAGGGTTTGCTTCCTCTAATTCGGGCATATTATAACCCTCAATATTACAAACCTCAACCTCATTCATATATTGACCACCAATTTTAACGCTACCTTTTTCTCCAATAACTGTAATACTGCTTTCTAAATTCTGATTGGCTACAGCAGTTGAATAATTCAAACTTCCCATTCCGCCATCAATAAAGTCGAAAGAAACAAAACCAGAATCTTCAAAGTCTGTAGAATTCTTATGTGTAAAATCTTTAAATTTCCCTTGAATATTATCGATATCACCAAACAACCAATACATTATATCTATAAAGTGTGAAAACTGTGTATATAGAGTTCCCCCATCTAAATCATGAGTTCCTTTCCATCCCCCTTTTTTATAGTATCGGCTATCTCTATTCCAATAACAATTTAATTGAACCATAAAAATATCACCCAACACCTTCTTATCAATCAAATCTTTAATCCAAACAGAAGGAGGAGAATACCTGTTTTGCATTACTGCAAAAACTTGTTTATGATTTCTTAATGCTTTGTAAATTACTTTTTCGCATTTTGCTTTTGACAACCCTATAGGCTTCTCAACAACAACATGGATTCCTTTATCCAATGCTAAAGATGCCTGATCTGAATGTAAACCATTTGGTGAACAGATATTAATTACATCAATATCTAAATCAGCAGCTAATAACTCTTCAATAGATTGAAAAAATTTCGCATTATACTTTTCTATTCCTAGATCTGATTCAGGTCTCACATCACATAAGGCTACTAATTCTGCTTCATCATTCCCTATCACCATTTCAGCATGACGTTTTCCAATGTGACCACAACCAATAACTGCAAATTTTATTTTTTTATTTTCTTCTATCATTCTGAAATTTTTATCACTTTATTATTCGCAAACTTATACTTTTCTTCACTTTCAGCACAATTTGCATTACCATTTTCATCAAATTCTAATCGATGACCAAATTCACTCATCCAACCTATCTGTTTTGCGGGATTTCCGACAACCAATGCATAGGGTAAAACAGTTTTCGTAACTACCGCTCCAGCACCAATAAAAGCATACCTCCCTATATCATACCCACAAACAATAGTTGCATTAGCGCCAATAGAAGCTCCTTTTCTCACTATCGTTTTTGAATACTCTCCTCTCCTATTAACTCCACTCCTTGGATTTGTTACGTTGGTAAAAACCATTGAAGGGCCTAAAAACACATCATCTTCACACGTTACTCCGGAATAAATTGAAACATTATTCTGAATTTTTACATTTTTACCTAATATAACCTTTGGAGATACCACTACATTTTGACCAATATTACAATTCTCTCCAATAATACAATTAGACATAATATGAGAAAAATGCCAAATTTTGGTTCCTTCACCAATATCACACCCTTCATCAATTATAGCCGTTTCATGATTAAAATAACTCATCTTTATTCTTTAATAATTTTAAAAATAGATTTTTCTTTATTCAGATAAATATTTAAAAAGTAAACACCTTTTGCATATCTCTCAATATTAACCCTTATTTCATTTTTGTCTTCTACATTTTTCGAAACAATTTTTTGTCCCAAAGGATTAATCAATTCAATCTTTACAGAACCTACTATCTTGTTTAATTTAACAGTAAATATATCTCTTGTTGGATTTGGAAATATTACTGAAATCAAAGCATTTCTAATCTCTTGAGCTGCTACATTAGTTGACACATTCTGAATAACTAACCCATAATCCTCAACCTCTCCATCAAATCCATTCGCACAAGGATCTGTTTGAACTTGATTATAAAGACATACAACTCTCATTCTTACTTTCCCTATAAATGCATTTGCAGGAACACTTATATTTAAAGGAGATAAAGATGTTAGTGCATTTGAATCATCCTGAACTGACCCCAACTGATAGGTCTCATTTGGGTCTAAAAAATCTCCATCATTATTCCAGTCAATCCATGCTGTTGAATGATACGTATAATTACCATTATCGGTATTTAATTTTACGGATAAATCATAAGCCTGTCCAAGGATTACCTCAGTGGTATCAGTCATATAATAATCCGAATAAGGATCCGTTTTTCCTGTAGCTTTATTAATGGTATTAAAATTAACAAGGTTAATGTTTCCTTGCCATTGCATTGTCCCCGAGGAGATACAATCTTGTTTTACCGTGTACATAAATTTATACGTTTCAGTTGTGTCGCCAGCACTCCCTACTGCAAACACTTTAAAATACATTCTTGTTCCAATCCCTTGGTTTGGCAAAGCTAAATCAGAAACCCAAGTACTATCAACTGTATTTGACATTGTGATAACATTCCCAAATACTGGAACATTAGCTGACCATTCTACATAAACACTAGATAGAGTATTGTCATAAGATATTGTTGATGTTACGAATTGATCCATTCCAATCTTAGGAAACTCATCAGTTGGTTGATCAGTAATTTTTGTGGTAACAATTGCTGGAAAGGAATTTCTTCCTACCAAAGAATATTCCCATACTCCTCTTCCCCAAGTAGCTGCTTTTACGGTGTTAGAACCATAAACTATTTCTAACTCTTCAACTGTTGTATTTGGTAAATCGGTATTATACAAAGCCCACGAAGTTGAACTCATAGGTTTGGTATAAACACCTATTTCTGCACCTATATAAATATTGGAAGCATTAGTATGATCTATAACTAAAGACCTAATTGGCATATCACCTAAATTATGAGTTATATTAGTCCAATTAGTACCTCCATTTGTAGTTATATATATTTTTTTACCATCATTTTGATAGCGTCCGTAAACAACCATAATTACAGCATCATCATTAGGATCAAATGCAATATCCTGAATGGAGTAATTTGGTAAATTATTTTTAATACTTACAAAAGTAACTCCTCCATCAATTGATTTTTCAATATCGCTTCCACTAGATATAACAATTATATCAGAATTATTTTCAGCAATAGCAGCCTTACCAATTGTTCCTGTAAATGTAGTAGGTACTCCTATAGAGTCCCATGATGAACCAAAATTTTCACTTTTATAAATTGCTGTACCAAAATTATATAAAGACATCTGATTGTTTGGATCATATGTAATTGGAGCTACCCAACCACCATTCCCTGAACCAGATTGACCTGATGGAGAAACACCATCTTGCGTAATCCCACCATTTTTAGTTCTTCTTCTTCCTCCATACTGCAAACTACCAACCATCCAATCATCATTTAACGGGTGGATAAGCCCTTCCATTCCATCCGCTCCATAAAATTCAATCCAAGTATTTTGATGCTTAATACTTGTACCATTATCTTGAGAACCACTTATGCTTCTAAAGTGGTTCGATTGGCTTACACCTAATTTATAGTTTTCTCTTATTGCTACACCTTGACTCAATATATCCCAAGTAACACCATTGTCTGAACTTTTACAGAACAAACCGTCAGTTCCAATATAAAAAACACCATTAACACATTTTGCTGGATGTAAATCTGCATGCACATAATCCGTACTTGTGTTAAAGCTTGTTTGATGTCCTGAGCCAGCACCATTTGTATTACCTAAACTCCAGCTAGTTACTTGATTAAAATTAAAACCTCCATCAGTACTTGCCTCAACATCTAAATAACCATAAATCATTTTGGTGGTGTCTAAGTCATTTACAGCAAACCCTCCACAGCTTTGGCTTGGGTTTGATAAAAATGTAAAGTTCATTCCATCATCAATAGATTTCCATACTCCATTGTTCGAAGCAAAATATAAACAATTAGCACAATCTGTACTTACCGAAAGATGAACACTTCTATTTCCTGCATTAGCTGTTATTTGAGATGATTGATTATAACTCAACCCTTGATCTACCGAACGCATTACATAATCATGATTAGATCCCCAGTAGTAGCTATCGTACAAATAAATAATATTATTATTGGTAGGATGAAACTGTATTTCTTCAACGTCTCCACCATTAATCAGTAGCGTCCAAGTAGCTAAATTATCGTCAGAACGATAAATCCCTTTACTGGTACCAATAAATATTAAATTAGGAACTCGAGGGTGATACCTTACTTCGTAGATTTTAAAAGAAGACCCTAATCCTCCAAATCCTATATTTGGTGGATTAAAATTTGAGACTACCCATGTATTTCCTCCATCAATTGAACGATATAATCCGTGTGAATTTCCGTTTCCTGAATTCCTTACATTAATTAATATTGAATCTGAATTTGTTGGAGAAACAGCAATAGTATTTACACCTGATGCCATTAAAAAGTCGGTTGAACCTCCTTGCCAATTTACACCTCCGTCTATCGTTTTCCAAAACCCTCCACTTCTAGAACCAAGATACATTTTGTTTGGATCAGTGGGATCAACATAATGATCTTCTACTCTACCCAGACCTGTTGAATATGCTCCAGAAACGCTATCGATACTAAAAGGTCCCAATTCATTCCAGCCACTACCAAAAAGATTTTTATTCGTAGGAGATGCTTTTGACTTAAACACTTTAAAAGCATTTTCTACAAAATAAGGGTCTACGTTAGCTCTTACACCGTCAGGATAATATTTGTATTCATTTGCATTTCTCCATCTTTGATAGCCTTTCCACCCAGAACCTTTTCCTTTCTCATGTTTTTCAAAATACTT
>JASJIW010000005.1:0-2922 GCA_037624665.1 Flavobacteriales bacterium | reverse complement strand
AGATGGTTGGATAATGATTTTTATGGAACAACATATAATCTTAATTACAAGTCTGACAAGTTTAATGCTACGCTAGGTGGTGCTTACAATATTTATGATGGGGATCATTATGGTGAAATTGTTTGGGCTGAATTTGCAAATTCAACAAATATTAGAGATCGTTATTATGATAATAATGGATTAAAAACTGATTTCAATTCTTACTTAAAGGTCGATTATACTTTTGCAAAGAAAACTACATTTTTTGCAGATTTGCAAGTTAGAACAATTGACTATACAGCTAAAGGAATTGATAGCGATTTACAAACGATAGTAGTTGATACAAGTTTTGTGTTTTTTAACCCTAAGGCAGGTGTAAGTCATAAATTTAGTAAGAAAGTAAGAGCGTTTGCTTCTGCTGCAATAGGAAATAAAGAGCCAAGTAGAAACGATTTTATTGATAGTGATGAAGACAAACAACCTAAACATGAATCTATGTTAGATTATGAGTTAGGAGCTGAATTAAAATTCAAAAAAGTATTAGTTCAAGGTAATGTTTATTTTATGGATTATACAAACCAATTGATTTTAACAGGAGCAGTTAATGATGTAGGATCTGGTATAAGAGTGAATGTTGCTAAAAGTTATAGAGCAGGATTTGAATTGATGACAACTTTTTTAATTAGTAAAAAATTGAAATTGAATATGAATGGAACTTATTCTCAAAATAAGATTAAAGATTTTACAGAGTTTAAGCCAGATGATGTTACTTCTGAGCCTATTGAAGTCGATCATTCAAATACTGATATTTCATTTTCTCCAAATATGATAGCTGCAGCATCTTTAGTATACAATCCATTTAAGAGTTTAAACTTAATGGTTCAAACAAAGTATGTAGGAGATCAATTTTTAGACAATACATCAAGTTCTGATAGAAAAATTGCAGCTTATCAAACATTTGATGCTAGAATTTCATATTCGATCTTCCCTAAGAAGATGAAGGAAATATCGTTTAGTGTTTTAGCAAATAATATCTTAAACACAATGTATAGCAGTAATGGCTATACTTATCAATATTTAGGAACGAATAATTTTTATTACCCTCAAGCTGGAACAAACTTTTTAGCAGGTATAACAATGAAGTTTTAGATTAACCTGTTAGTCATTCTCAGCTTGACTGGGGGTCTAGTTAGAAAATATTTCTATTGTTAAAAAGCTCCCCAATTTGGGGAGCTTTTTCTTTTTAAACTTTTCTTATTTTTACTTAATCACAAAATAATTAGATTATGGCTGTAAATAAAACTCAAAAAGCGGAAGTAAGTGTAGAGGATTTTATTAATTCGGTAGATCATGAAGGTAAACGAAAAGATGCTTTTGAGATTTTGGAGATGATGAAAGATGTGACGGGGGAAGATCCAAAAATGTGGGGTGCAGCAATTATTGGTTTTGGAGATTTACATTATAAATATGCAAGTGGGAGAGAGGGTGATTGGTTTAAAGTTGGGTTTTCGCCAAGGAAAACTAAGATATCCTTATATTTAAGTGGATGTGATGTATCTATGCATAAAAAGATGTTAACTAGGTTTGGTAAACATAAAGCTGGTAAGGGATGTTTGTATGTCAATAAATTGGCAGATATAGATAAAGAAGTATTGAAAGAAATGATTAAGAAGTGTTACGATAATCCAAACATACCACATTAATAAAAGATATAGAAACAAGAGAAGATTTAGCTTTTTTGATGAGAGAATTTTATTCTAAAATGTTAATAGATGATACCATTGGTTATATTTTTACTGAAGTTGCTGAATTAGACTTGGAGAAACATCTTCCTTCATTAACCAACTTTTGGGAAAACATGTTGTTTAAATCAAATGGATATAAAGAGGATGTAATGGGGATTCATCTTTTATTAAATGGTAAAGAAAAATTAAAGCCAGAGCATTTTGAACGGTAGCTGTTTTTATTAAATCAAACTGTGCGTGCTAACTTTGAAGGAGATAGGGTTGATAGAATGCTGGCGAGTGCTAAAAATATTGGTGCTATAATGAAGTATAAAATGGAGGGATAAATAGTTTGTTCTAATCCTTGTTTAGAATGATTCTAAATAGTATATTTGCCGTGTATGAAACAGCAAACAAACATTGTATTACCCAGTCTTCAAGACTCTTTTTCGGTGAAAGCCAAAAAGAAGAAAAAGATGAAGGATGTTTGTTGTGAGAAATTCAAAAAAGAAGGCAAGAACTGTTGTAAGTCTTGCCCTTTAAATTGGGGTTAAGCCTCGAAAAGAGACCCACCTTCTTCAAATAGCTTATCAACTCTTTTTTCAACTTTTGTATCTTTAATTAAAGCTGGAGCATGATGCGGTTTTTTACGGGCGTCAATAATTAGTGGACCATTACATCCCCAATGTTTGTGTTCAGTAAAAGAATCAACACCATAAATGTCGTTTGCGGGGTTACTTCTTGTAAAAGTGGTCCATAAAAAATTATTTAAGGACGCTTCAATAAAACTAGCGTCATCAGTTAAAACAATTAACATAATTCCATCTAAGTTCTCAGAAGAAAGAGAAGAACTTAATATTTCAATTTCTTTTTCAGCGTTTTCATAAGTCGTAAAAGCTTGTGCATACATAGCAATAACTCCAGGAAATAACATGTTTAAAATTTCATTATTTCCAGAGTCTAATAACTCTCTTTTCGTATCACCAACTGCAGCAATAACAACCTTAGATCCTTGGTTGATTTCAGTACCACTATAATCCAATGTGTCTATTGTAGTTTTGGTTTGGAAATGAATATCTCTTCTCCAATCAACTCGCTCTAATAGATGTATAAAGTATTCCTTAATGTTATTACACGATAAATCAGGTGCATCAGCTTTGTTAGAAATAAATAAATATTTTGCTAAACTTAATTGGCCTTTTCCTAAGATATGATTGGC
>JASJIW010000004.1:0-4415 GCA_037624665.1 Flavobacteriales bacterium | reverse complement strand
GGGTGGTTTAATTCTAGGTAAAGTATATAAATTGACACTATCTTTAAACCTTCTTTTTCGAACTATTGTTTAAAACCTTACAGAAACAATGTATAACAAAGAAGAAACATAGAGACTTCGATAAACAAGAATTACCAAGATGAGCGCTAAATAGAATTAATTAATCAATCTTTAATCAATAATTCAGCTAAATGATTATCTAAAAAGCAACCGAAGAGCAACCGATATCAGTAGGTTGAATCTTGGGTGTAAACTTCTGTTGTTTTAGTACTTGAATGCCCTAATAGTACTTGTATATAGCGTAAATCTGTACCTGCTTCTAACAAATGTGTTGCAAAACTATGTCGTAACATATGAGTTGTAACATTTTTTTTGATTTTTGCCTTTTTTGCTGCTTTTTTAATAAGTTGATTAACACTATCATCTTGTTCAGTTTTTTCAATAAGTATTAACTGCCATTTTTGAATTAATAATAGAATACAACAAATAATACCGTCAATATTTCAGTTATTGATGAATGGCACAACTCTTGAAAATAGGCAGGGAAACAATTATTCTTTATGTATTTAGAGGGTAACTGTCATTTTGGCTTGGATATATTGCCAATGTAAATTTTAAAGAGCAAAGAAGATGAAAGATAGTTTTGATATGGATAGTGTAGTAATTAGCAATGTGTTGGATGAGGATGCGGAATTTATTCCATTGTTATCTCCAGATGATGAAGAGCAAATTAATGCAGAAGAAACGCCAGATGAATTACCAATTTTACCTTTAAGAAATACAGTGTTGTTTCCGGGAGTGGTAATTCCAATTACTGTTGGTAGAGATAAATCAATAAAATTAATTCAGGAAGCGAATAAAGGAGATAAAACTTTAGGTGTGGTTTCTCAAAAGAATGATGAAATTGAAGACCCATCAGCAGACGATTTAAACTCTATTGGCACTATAGCGCATATTTTAAAATTGCTAAAAATGCCTGACGGTAATATTACTGTTATTATTCAGGGTAAAAAGCGTTTTAAGGTAAAGGAAATAACGCAAGAAGATCCTTATTTAAAAGCTAAAATTGAAGCTTTTGATCAGGTTAAAAAACCAAAAGGGAAAAGTTTTGAGGCTTTGGTTTCTTCAATTAAGGATTTAGCGTCTCAAATTATTGAGCAATCACCAACAATTCCTTCAGAAGCTACATTTGCGATAAAAAATATTGAAAGTCCAACTTTCTTAATCAATTTTATTGCTTCTAATATGAAGGCTGATGTGATTACGAAGCAGAGCTTATTGGAAATTCCGGAGGTAAAGGAAAGAGCGAATGCCTTGTTGGTTCATTTAACGAAAGAACTACAACTGTTGGAATTAAAAAATGACATTCAGTCTAAAGTTAGAACAGATTTAGATCAACAACAGAGAGAGTATTTTTTAAATCAACAAATAAAGCAAATACAAGAAGAACTTGGTGGAGATCCTCAAGAACAAGAGATTGAAGATTTTTTAAAAAAAGCCAAGAAAAAGAAATGGAATAAAAATGTAGCAGAAAGGTTTGAAAAAGAAGTTCAAAAATTTCAACGTTTAAATCCACAATCTGCTGAGTATTCTGTTCAATTAAATTATTTGGAAACATTAATTGAGTTGCCTTGGAATGATTATACGAAGGATAATTTTGATTTAAAAAGAGCTCAAAAAATACTAGATAAAGATCATTTTGGTTTAGAAAAAGTAAAAGAAAGAATTATAGAATATTTGGCTGTTTTAAAACTAAAAGGAGATATGAAATCTCCAATTTTATGTTTGTACGGACCTCCAGGTGTTGGTAAAACTTCTTTAGGAAGATCTATTGCCAAAGCATTGGATAGGAAGTATGTAAGAATGTCGTTAGGTGGAGTAAGAGACGAAGCTGAAATTAGAGGGCACAGAAAAACATATATTGGTGCAATGCCAGGTAGAGTTATTCAAAACATTAAAAAGGTAGAATCTTCTAATCCTGTTTATGTGTTGGATGAGATTGATAAAATTGCAACAAGTCATCAAGGAGATCCTTCTTCAGCATTGTTAGAAGTGTTGGATCCAGAACAAAATGATAAGTTTTATGATAATTTTTTAGAGTTAGATTACGATTTATCGAAGGTGTTATTTGTTGCAACAGCAAACGAATTATCTACCATTCAACCTGCGTTGAGAGATAGAATGGAAATCATTGAAATTTCAGGATATACTGTAGAAGAAAAGATTGAAATTGCGAATAAACATTTAATTCCTAAGTTGTTAAAAAACCACGGGATTAAGAAAAAGGATTTAACCCTTTCTAAAGCTAATTTAGAGAAAATAGTTACTGATTACACGAGAGAATCTGGTGTAAGGGGGTTGGAAAAGAAAATTGCTAAGGTTATTCGTAATAGAGCAAAACTAATTGCTTTAGAAGAAGAATTTGAAGCGAAGATTTCTTTAGAAGAAATGTTAAAAATATTAGGACCTGGTCATTCTATGGATAAGTACCAAGGAAATGAGGTGGCTGGAGTTGTAACAGGTTTAGCTTGGACTTCAGTAGGTGGAGATATCTTATTTATTGAATCGATTTTAAGTAAAGGGAAAGGGAAATTAACTTTAACCGGAAACTTAGGAGATGTAATGAAAGAGTCAGCTGTAATTGCTTTAGCTTACTTAAAAGCTCATGCTGAATCTATCGGTTTAAAGCCAGAAGTTTTTGAAAATTGGGACATCCATATTCACGTGCCAGAAGGTGCGACACCTAAAGATGGACCTTCTGCTGGAATTACGATGTTAACAGCTTTAGCTTCGGCATTTACTCAACGTAAAGTAAAAAGTAAATTAGCCATGACTGGTGAAATCACGTTAAGAGGTAGAGTATTGCCTGTTGGAGGAATTAAAGAGAAAATTTTAGCAGCTAAGAGAGCTGATATTAAAGAGATTATCTTATCAGAAGATAACCGTAAAGATATTGAAGAGATTAATGAGAAATATCTGAAAGGATTAACGTTTCATTATGTTGCAACAATGTTAGAAGTGGTTGATTTAGCGCTTACAAATCAAAAAGTTAAACAAGCTTTAAAGATTGCTTAATTTGATATAAACAACTGTTAATAATTTCTGAAAAAAATAAAAAATATTCCTTTTTAAAAAAACTAAATTTGTTAGCCTTACTTTAAGGAAAAAATAAAAAAGACAGCCATGAAATTTATAGTATCAAGCGAAATTTTATTAAAGAAATTACAATTAATTGGAGGAGTATTAAACTCAAGCAATACCTTACCAATTTTGGATGATTTTTTATTCGTAATAAAAAAAGGAGAGTTAAGCATTACTGCTTCTGATTTAGAAACTACAATGGTAACTAAAATCTCTATTGAAGCAAAAGAAGATGGTGTAATTGCTATACCAGCAAAATTGTTGTTGGATACATTGAAAACATTTCCTGATCAACCGTTAACGTTTACAATTGATGCAGCTACTTTCGGTATCGAAATATCTTCTGATTACGGTAAATATAAATTAAATGGGCATGATGGAACTGAATTTCCTAAAACACCAAAATTAGAACAACCATCTAAAATTGATGCTGATGCTTCTATTTTATCAAGCGCAATTAATAAAACATTGTTTGCAACTGGTAATGATGAGTTAAGACCAGTTATGTCAGGTGTGTTTTTTGAAATAAGTGGAGATGATATCACATTTGTTGCAACGGATGCGCACAAATTAGTAAAGTATAGAAGAACAGATTTAAAAGGAGATAAAGGAGCTTCTTTTATCTTACCAAAGAAGCCGTTAACATTACTAAAAGGAATTTTAGGAAGTGTTGGTGAATCTGTAACTGTTGAGTACAATGAAACTAATGCAATGTTTGTATTTGGTTCAACAAAAATGCAATGTAGATTAATTGACGGTAAATACCCGAACTACAATGCTGTTATTCCTACAGAAAATCCAAATAGTTTAACTGTTGGAAGAAGTGCTTTATTAAACTCTATAAAAAGAGTTTCAATATTCTCAAATAAAACAACACACCAAGTTCGTTTAAAAATGACTGGTAGTGAATTGCACATTTCTGCTGAAGATTTAGATTTTGCAAATGAAGCAAATGAAAGATTAACATGTCAGTATGAAGGTGAAGACATGGAAATTGGATTTAACTCTCGTTTTTTAATTGAGATGTTATCTAATTTAGAATCTGATGATGTAAATATTGCAATGTCTGCATCTAATAGAGCAGGTATTTTAACACCATGCGAAAAGACTGATGAAGCTGAAGAGGTACTAATGTTGGTTATGCCAGTTATGTTGAATAACTAAAGAAAATGTCATTCTCAGCTTGACTGGGAATTTATTCATAAACATAAAAAAGCCGCTCATTATGAGCGGCTTTTTTATGTTTATGAATTATGGTTTCCGCTTAAGCTACA
>JASJIW010000003.1:0-17056 GCA_037624665.1 Flavobacteriales bacterium | reverse complement strand
AAATTTTTAAATAGACTCATTTAAACCTTTAATAACTTGCTCAAATATACCAATTAATCCACCCAAATATTATAGCAAAAGCGTTACTTTTACAGCTTAACAAATTTTAACAGATGAATTTAACAGAATTAACAGCTATTTCACCAATTGATGGTAGATACGGAAGGGTAACTAAAGGATTAAGAACTTATTTTTCTGAGGCTGCTTTAATTAAATATAGAGTAAGAGTAGAAATTGAGTACTTTATTGCACTTTGTGAATTGCCGTTACCTCAACTAGCTGATTTTGATAAATCGTTATATGGTAATATTCGTAACATCTTCATCGATTTTTCTGAAGCTGATGCTTTAGCAATTAAAGAAATTGAAAAAGTAACAAACCATGACGTTAAAGCTGTTGAATATTTTATCAAAGATAAATTTACTGCATTAGGAATAAACGAACAACAAGAGTTTGTACACTTCGGTTTAACATCTCAAGATATTAACAACACATCTGTTCCTTTATCTTTAAAAGAAGCGTTAAATGATGTATTTTTTCCTATGTTAGATGAAGCTGTTGAGCTGATTAGAGCAAGAGCAATCGAATGGAAAAACATTCCGATGTTAGCAAAAACACACGGTCAACCAGCTTCTCCTACTCGTTTAGGAAAAGAATTTTACGTTTTTGTTGAGCGTTTAGAAAAACAAATTTCACAAGTTAAAGCTGTTCCTTTTTCAGCAAAATTTGGTGGAGCTACAGGAAACTTAAATGCACATCACATTGCTTATCCAGATACAAACTGGGTAGATTTTGCAAATGATTATGTAAACAATGGTTTAGGTTTAGATCGTTCTCAAACAACAACACAAATTGAGCACTATGATAATCTAGCTGCTCTTTTTGACGGATTAAAAAGAATAAATACTATCCTGATAGATTTAGATAGAGATGTTTGGACTTACGTTTCTATGGACTATTTCAAACAAAAAATAAAAAAAGGAGAAATAGGTTCTTCAGCAATGCCACACAAAGTAAATCCTATTGATTTTGAAAACTCTGAAGGAAACTTAGGGTTGGCAAATGCATTATATGAGCACCTTTCAGCTAAGCTTCCTATTTCACGTTTACAAAGAGATTTAACTGATTCTACTGTATTGCGTAATGTTGGAGTACCTATCGGACACTCACTATTAGCATTAACTTCTTTAATTAAAGGAATGAACAAGCTTTTAATTAACGAGCCTAAAATAAGACAAGATTTAGAAAACAACTGGGTAGTTGCTGCAGAAGCAATTCAAACAGTTTTAAGAAGAGAAGGGTATCCAAAACCTTACGAAGCATTAAAAGAATTAACGCGTACCAATGAAAAAATAAATGGTAAGTCCATTTCGAATTTTATTGATGGTTTAAACGTTAGTGATGCTATTAAAACAGAATTAAAACAAATTACTCCTTACAATTTTACTGGAGTTGAGCTATTTTAAATGAAAATTTGCGGTTTTACAATTATCAGAAATGCCATTAAATTTGATTACCCTGTAATTGAATCTATTCATTCAATTCTTCCGATTTGTGATGAGTTTGTTGTTGCTGTAGGAAATTCTGATGATGAAACGCTCGCTTTAATTCAAAGTATAGATTCTCCTAAAATAAAAATTATACAAACCACTTGGAATGATAATTTACGTATTGGAGGACATGTATTGGCTGACGAGACCAATAAAGCAATGGACGCCATTAGTGATGATATGGATTGGTGCTTCTACATACAAAGTGACGAGGTAGTGCATGAGAAGTATTTGCCCAGCATAAAAAAAGCAATGAAAACCCATTTAGAGCAACCGAAAGTAGAAGGACTTCTGTTTAACTACACGCATTTTTATGGCTCTTATGATTTTGTAGGAATTTCAAGAAGTTGGTATAAAAATGAAATTCGAATTATCCGAAACAACAAATCCATCCGATCTTATAAAGATGCTCAAGGTTTTAGAAAAGATGGCGAAAAGTTAAACGTTAAAAAAATTGACGCTAGCATTTATCATTACGGATGGGTTAAACATCCAAAATACCAACAAGCCAAGCAATTGAGCTTTAATAAAATGTGGCACGACAATAATTGGATAGATAATAATGTCAAGAAGGTTGATGAATTTGATTATTCCAACATTGATATACTGAATAAATTCGAAGAAAGTCATCCAAAAACAATGGGAAAACGAATTAAAAGTGTCAATTGGAGCTTTACTTTTGATCCCACGCAAAATAGTCTTTCTATAAAATCTAAACTTTTACATTTTATAGAACACCAATTAAACTATCAGTTTGGAGAATATAAAAACTATCAGCTAATTAAATAAACTCCTTTTTTCAAAATAATTACATTTACAAGCAGATGAAAAGTTTTTTTAAAATACTCAAGTACGCTGGTGGTTATAAAAAATATGCCTTAATCAATATTTTATGCAATATTTTATCAATTATATTTGAATTGATTTCGGTCATGCTTTTCATGCCAATATTAGATTTATTATTTATTCAAACAACAAAAGCAGTTACCGTAGAGCCTACTTTTGCTTATACTAAAGAGTTTTTTGCCAATTACTTCAACTACACCATGAACCAATACATTGGTGAAAACGATAAGGTTGCAGCCCTACTGTTTGTGTGTGTTCTAGTTGGAATTTTATCCTTAGCAAAAAACATATTTAGATACTTAGCAATGTTCTACATTTCGGTACTAAGAACTAGTGTTGTTAGAGATTTAAGAGTGAAAACTCACAAAAAAACCTTAGAGCTTCCTTTATCTTATTACTCTGAGCAACGCAAAGGAGATATTATGGCTCGTATGACTTCTGATGTGCAAGAAGTTGAATGGTCTATATTAAGTTCTTTAGAAATGGTTTTTAGAGAGCCTTTAGCTTTGGTACTTAACATTGCGCTACTTATTGCGATGAGTCCAAAGCTTACCCTTTTTGCAATGATTTTACTTCCAATTAGTGGATTAATCATTGGTCAATTAGGTAAAAGCCTAAGAAGATCTTCCTCTAAAGTTCAAGAAATGATTGGGCAAATATTATCTAGCATTGAAGAAACATTAGGCGGATTAAGAATCATTAAAGCATTTAATGCAGAACAACACGTTCAAAATAAATTTACCGATATAAATAACATCCATACCAAACTAACACTTAAAATGGCACGTAAAAAAGATGCTGCATCTCCTATTAGTGAGTTTTTAGGAATTACTGTTATGGTTACTTTAGTTTATTACGGTGGAAGCTTAGTTTTAGAAGGAAGTACCAGTTTTAGCGGAAGTGAATTTATTGTTTACATTATGCTATTTGCTAGATTACTTACTCCAGTAAAAGCATTCTCTACAGCTTATGCAGTCATCTTAAAAGGTGCCGCTTCTGCTGATAGACTCGAAGAAGTTTTACAAGCAAAAAATGAAATAACCGACATTGAAAATCCAAAAAAGATTGTTGAATTTTCAAATAACATTACCTACAAGAATGTAAACTTTGGCTATGATGGTAAACCTGTATTAAATGATATAAATACAGTTATCCAAAAAGGACAAACAATAGCTCTCGTTGGTGAGTCTGGTGGTGGAAAATCTACATTTGCAGATTTATTACCTCGTTTTTATGACATAGAAGACGGTGGAATTTTTATTGACGGCATCAATATTAAAGAAATTAGTTTAGAGAATTTACGTGGTTTAATGGGTATTGTAACACAAGAATCTATTTTATTTAACGATACTCTTTTTAACAACATTGCTTTAGGAGCTAAAAACGCAAATAAAGAACAAGTTATTGAAGCTGCTAAAATTGCCAATGCACACAACTTTATTTCTGAAATGGAAAATGGTTACGAAACAAATATTGGTGATAGAGGCGGTAAATTATCTGGTGGTCAACGTCAACGAATTAGTATTGCAAGAGCTGTATTAAAGAATCCTCCTATTTTAATTTTAGATGAAGCGACTTCTGCATTAGATACTGAATCTGAAAAACTAGTCCAAGATGCATTATCGAAACTAATGCAAAACAGAACTTCTATTGTAATTGCACACAGACTTTCTACAATACAACACGCTGATGCAATTCTTGTGCTTCAAAAAGGAAAAATAGTTGAACACGGTACACACACCGAATTATTACAAAACCCTGGGGTATACAAAAAGTTATCTGACTTGCAAACCTTTTCTGACTAAGATTACTTTCTAAATTTAGCTGTTAGCTCAGAAACATGAGTTAAAATGGCTTTATCATCCTCTGTCAACTCAACCCCTCTTCGTTTCATAACGATTTCTGCAACCTCAAACACTTTCTCCACTTGATAAGTAGTAACACCACTTGCTCCTCCCCAACTAAAAGAGCTAACGAAATTTCTAGGAAAACCACTACCAAAAATATTAGACGACACACCAACCACTGTTCCAGTATTAAACATTGTATTAATTCCACATTTAGAATGATCTCCCATAATTAATCCACAGAACTGTAAGCCAGTTTTAGCAAATCGTTCACTATCATAAGACCATAATTTAACTTCTGCATAATTATTTTTAAGATTTGAAGTATTGGTATCTGCACCCAAATTACACCACTCTCCTATTAAGGAATTTCCTAAAAATCCATCATGCCCTTTGTTTGAATAATCTTGAATAACACAATTATTAACCTCACCACCAATTTTAGAGAATTTTCCTAGCGTTGTAGCTCCATATATTTTAGCCCCCATCTTAAGTACTGAATTTTCACTCATCGCTAAAGGCCCACGAACTAAACATCCTTCCATAATTTCTGCGTCCTTCCCAATATAAATTGGTCCAGAAGTTGAGTTTAAAACAGATGCTTCAACAATTGCCCCTTCCTCAATAAATATATTATCTCCAATTAAAGTATTGGTACTGCTTAATTCTACTGATTGTCTTCCAGCAGTTAGTAAATCATAATCATGTTGAATTGCAATATCATTTTTTGAGAATATATCAGTAACTGATTTTAACTCAATTGAAATAAAGCTTTCATTACACGCTTTAACGGAGTAAGATTTCGTTTTAAATTGCTCTAACGTACATTTTGAAGCAACCACACTCTCTCCAAACAGAATTGCCTCATCATTAATCATATTATTAATAATGAAGTCTACTAGCCGCTCGTTTGGAAAAAACCGTGTATTAATAAAAATGTTTTCTTGTGTTTCTTTTAACGGGAATTTTTTAGATAAATAATCCTCAGCAACATAAGATGTAGCAATCGTTACATCGTGTTTTAGAAAATAATGTTTCCATTTATCTTCAATCGTTAAAATCCCAACTCTAACCTTAGCAAGGGGCTTTGTATAAACCAATGGTAAAAATTGGCTCCTGCTATCTTCAAAAAATATAATATTCATGCTATAAAAATACTAAAAATGGAATTTAATCCACAAAAAAAGTCCTAGTTAAAAAACTAGGACTTTTTAAAAATATTCTTTAATATTCTTTTTATTTCTTCGTGTGTTTTGCATAACGGTTCTTGAATCTATCGATTCTACCAGCCGTATCAACTAACGTCATTTTACCAGTATAAAAAGGGTGAGACTTTGCAGAAACCTCCAATTTAATTAATGGATATTCGTTACCATCTTCCCAAACAACAGTTTCTGTAGAAGCAGCTGCTGACTTCGTTAAAAATGACTCTTCAACAGACATGTCTTTAAACACTACTAATCTGTACTCTTCTGGGTGTATATCTTTTCTCATCTTGTAATTTTTATACTAATTTCCTTTAAAAACGGATGCAAATGTAATTATTTTTATTCAAAGACAATCTTAACTGCCACAAAAATAATTCATTTTATTAAAAATTAAAAATCTTATGATTTTATTCTCAATTTTACCCTCCATAATTCAACCTAATATATGTACCTAAAATTTATTTTAATAGCCACATTATTAATCCTTAGCATTGATGTTTATTACTATAGAGCTTTAAAAAGTTTTGTAAAAAACTTCAAACCTATCTTACAAAAAACCCTTAAAATTAGCTACTGGGTATTTACCCTATTTACAATTGTTTTTATGGTTGTTGCCGCTTCTTACTTTTTAGGCGATACTCCACCTCCCAAATTTGCGCGTACTTATGTTATGGGAGTTATTATGATTATTGGAGTCTCTAAATTTATTGGAACCATATTTATTTTAATCCATGACATTTTTCAATTCATTATTTGGATCATTAATAAAACACCATCACAAAGTAATAATCCCGAAAATAAAATCTCTATTTCAAGAATTGATTTTCTAAAAAAAACAGCATTAATAGCCTCCATCATCCCTTTTAGCACATTAATGTTTGGGGTATTAAAATCTGCTTTTGATTACACCATTCATAACCAAAAATTAAAAATACCTAACCTTCCCAATGCTTTTAAAGGGTTAAAAATTGTTCAAATTTCTGACATCCATACCGGAAGCTTTATTTCTAAGGCCCCGCTTGAAAAAGCAATTAAGATAATTGAGGACCAGCAACCTGATATTATTTTTTTTACTGGAGATTTAGTGAATGAAATTACCGAAGAAGCGTTACCTTTTATGGATACTTTAAGTAAAATTAAAGCACCATTAGGTGTGTTTTCTATTTTAGGAAATCATGATTATGGCGATTATTTTTATCAGAAAGATGATACTGAAGGAAAATTGCACAACTACAATTTAATGAAAGTTGTCCATAGAAAATTGGGTTGGAATTTATTACTGAACAAAAATTACATCCTAAAAAAAGACAATGAACGCCTAGCTATTATTGGTGTCGAAAATTGGGGGAGTGAATTAAGATTTCCGAAATATGGCGACATTGACAAGGCTAAGGAAGGTTGTTTAACCGATGATGTGAAATTATTATTAAGTCACGACCCATCACATTGGGATTCACATGTTACTACCAATCATCCTGATATAGCTGCTACATTTTCTGGACATACGCACGGAATGCAGTTTGGGATAGAGATTCCTGGATTTAAATGGAGTCCATCACAGTATATCTATAAAAATTGGGCAGGATTGTATGCTGAGAAAAATCAACAGTTATATGTAAACAGAGGTTTAGGTTTTTTGGGTTATCCCGGAAGAGTTGGTATATTGCCAGAAATTACGGTATTTACTCTCAGTGAAGCCTGATAATTAATGTCTTATGAAAAAAACACTCTCTATTACTCTTTTCTTATGCCTCTTTTCTTTTGTCTCTTTTGGACAAGATTATGTCGATTTAGCGCGTTTTCATTACAGTACTACTCCACAAAACGAATTTGATAGTATTGGCGGTAATACTACCGTTGAAGATTTTGGCTTAGATGTTACTTTGCCAATTAAATTAAATGAAAGCAATGTGTTCTTAACTGGGTTTAATATTGACCAGATTACCACGAAACTTCATCCATCATCAAGCCCAATAACTATTTCAACTATTAATTTAAAGCTTGGATACAACAAAAAACATTCTGAAAAATGGAGCGGAACATATATGCTTTTACCAAAATTCTCTTCTGATTTTAAGAATATTACCAGTAAAGGTTATCAGTTTGGAGCGTTGGCTTTAATGAAATACAACAAAAAGATAAACTTAAAATACAATTTTGGAGTTTACTATAATGGAGAATTATTCGGTCCTTTTATTGTTCCGTTGTTAGGTTTATATTACAAAAGTGAAAACGGAAAATTTGAAGCCAACTTAACATTACCTATTTGGGCTGATATTAATTACAAACTAAATAAAATTGTAAAAGTTGGGGCTAACTTTTCTGCTTTTGTAAGAAGTTACCACTTAAGCGAGAACAATGCTTACGTAGTAAAAAAATCGAATGATGTGTTTGCTTATTTACAGTTTAATTTGACTAAAAGTATTTTACTCCAAACTAAAACTGGCTACACTCTTGGAAGAAGTTATAAAGTTTATAATGATAATGATGCAGCAGATTTAGCTGTTTCTGCTTTTCGTTTTGGAGATGACAGAACTGTTTTAAATCCAACTTTTAAAGATGGTTTAGTCTTTAAAATGAGACTGATTTATCGCTTTCATATAGAGAAATAAGTACTTGATTTTCTCCTGAAAAAACACTAACTTCGTTTAACACAATGTAAGTCGAATTTTAACGCGACCAACAAGTACATTAGCAATAATACTTAAATAAAAAAACTTGAGATACTCGTTTCGAAATTAACTATTAAATACAATTAACTATCCTTCAAAACGAGAATAGACAATTCTAAGACAGCTGAATTATACCGTTCGGCAACCAATTTTTTATCGCTGAGAAGTACCGAGCATAAAAGTGTCTACTTCAATAATATAAAATCCTAAATATTGGTTAACACCCAAAGTTCTACCTCCTCTAAAGAACGCCAATGTTGATCTCTTTTTGTTTTAGTAGATGCAGTTTTTACCGCTTTTTTTAAACATTTATCCAATTGAAATCTACCACCTTCAGCCAGTTCCTTTTCTATAGGATGCTCAGCTGTTACATTCGTTATTTGTGCTAAATTTGAAAAGATGATGACTAATTTTCCTTCAGGTAAGAGTCTTTTTTTTGCTTCAGCAAAAAAGTCAGGAAACAAGGTTTCGCTATAATAAATAGCATCATCAATTCGCCCTAAATCATGTATTTTTGGTAACCAAGGCGGGTTAAAAACGATCATTTCTGTTTGTTTTTCCCACTTTCCAAAAAGGTGTCCGAAGTCTAGCTCAATCTTTCGAGATAGCTTTGTTTCTCCCATAAACGCTCTCATCCCAACAATTGCATTCGGATTTATATCCGTTCCAAAAACTTTTTGAAAACCATGTTGTATCATCTGCAATGACAATACACCACATCCAACACCAACATCTATAGCTGTTTTTTTAGCTCCTTCGTAACGCTTCAACCAATTGTCAAAAAGTATTAAATGCTCAAAACGTGTAGGAAAATAAGTTCCGTAATAAGGATACATTTTGTTCCGTAACACAGGAATTGAAACTCCATTTATGTGCCATTGCCAGGCGCTATTTAATCCTTGTATTTGTGGGAAAGTTAAAAAGAAACGGTTATTTTCTGGATAAAACTTTTCTAACCAACCAATGCTAGGAGATTTTTTTGCGCGGAGTTTTTGATTGACAACTTCTAATAAAATAAGGTTTGATAACTTATGATATGCTGCTCTATACTCCCGCTGTTCAACAAATGATTTATTAGGCAGTTTTAGCCCGAGATGTTTGTGTACCTCCTGAAGAAGAGATATTCCATCACTAAAGAAGTATGTTATTAATATGGAGTTACCAGCCTCTAGCTCTTCAATCGCCTCTCGGAATTCCATACCACGTTTAAACGCTACAACTTCATTTACAGCCACAACAGGTTCTGGCTTGTTTACCTCTATATCCATCATCATCAATTGGTTTTCCTTTTGAGCAAAGATAGGTTTCCTTTCTGCCGATTCTTGCAACTAATATGGTGGATGTACATCTTAATGTTAGCAATGGCCATAATCTTAACACAAACTATTACTAAACACTCAATAATGTAACAAAACGTTTGGTAACACTTTTTAAATAAATGGATTTAATGTATCTTGCCGACCTATTAAAGGTGAAAATTATGGAAGAGAATAAAATGCTAAATTATATTAAGACCGTATTAGAAAATATGCCAACTGGTTGGTTGAATTTAACAACCCACAGATTAGATATTTATGATGAAAAATTAGCCAAAACTCAATTTCTAGATCAGTTTAAAGCCTTATTTAAAGAGAATAATTCTGAGGCATTGGCACTTAATGAATTACCTACTGCTTTCGATTACATTCGATTAGGCCATCCATTATCCTGCATCTTAGAATGGGCAATTGCTAACCTAAATAATATAGCACCAGATAATGTAATCAGTTTTTCATCTAAAACGATTCCTGCTTTAGCTATTCTACGAAAAAATTTATTAGACAATACAAACACGCAAATCATTTACACTGGTGAAATTCCCCATTTTTTTGATGTTGAAATACTACAGAATATTTATGATTATAAATTTGAATTAAAGCAGGTTGAAAAAGCCTCAGATATTTCAGCGTTTAACGGTAGCACCATTTTTATTTCACAACAAGATGAAATTTGCAATTTCGAGTTAACCCCTAATGTTGACTTTTTTATTAATGCTCATCCGCACTTAGGAAGTATCTTAGTTGTAAATGGCGAAGAAAATGAAAGTTATATTTCAGAAATTCAGCATGTTAGAAGAAGAGAAACCATTGCAATGACTCCAGCAAATTCACTTGCTGCATTAAACGTTCTAATCATACAATCTTCATACGCTAATAAGGAAAGCAATAACGAAACCAACAAAACACTAGTCTTAGATTCAATTAAAGCAATTACCGGTTCAAATACAAAGGCACTTGTTGCCTCTAGCGGACTGTCTATTCAATATGCTATTTTGATGGGGCTAATTCACGATGCTTTAGAACAACATAAAGGAAAATCGATTAAGATTGTTGTTCCTCCAAATTGTTATGGTGGCACAAATGACCAAGCAAGACGTGTTGCTGCCTGTATTGATAATGTTGAAGTAATGGATTTACCCGTTGATGGTGATAATGATATGGTGCAAAGCATTGATATCGTTTTAACCAAAATTGCTGCCGAAGATGCAATTCCTTACATCATTGCAGAAATACCAACAAACCCAAGAGTTGAAGTTCCAGACCTTATACAATTAAGAGATGTTTTAAGTAAAGAACGTACCACTGCTAAAGGTACAATTGCTATTGATCCTGTTTTTATTTTAGACCAAACATTTTGTCCTAATGTGCACTTTTTAGGTGATGATGAAATCCTTTCTACAGTTCGAACTATCTCATTTGCTAGTGGATCGAAATTCCCTAGTGGTGGAAAATGTACTGCTGGTTATTGTATTGGAAATAAGAAAACAGACGCCTTGATGGATAAAATAGAATTACATCTAAGTCTTTGCGATAACGAAGCTACAAATCTTCAATATGAGATATTAGCCAAACAATTGCCATCAATGAAACAAAGAATAATTGATGCTTATAAAAATACACGTGAGTTTGTAAACTTTATCAATGAGACTTTGCCTACAGCTAAAATCAACTTTGTTTCAGAAGAATTAGCACAACAAGGATTTACGCCATCTGTATTTTCATTAGATCTTCCTACTAAAGGTAATACTCATAAAGAAAGAGAAAATTATAAAAGAGCGTTGAATTTAAAGTTAATCAACTTAATGATTACAGAAATTCCACACGAAAGTAAATACTGCGTGAGTTATGGTCAGTTAAATGGATGCTACTGGACAATACCCGCAACATCTACCCAAGGAACAACTAAAGAAGGTGATAAAGATTATATTGCACGTGTAGCACTTTCTCCGAATATGGATCTTGAACTTCATAAAAAAATATTTTTACAATTTGTTGAGAGCATTTAAGATTGTGGAGGTTGTTAAAAATCTCCCTCTTCACTCCTCTTATAGGGTTTAATAAATTCTTTACTACCCTTTAGGGTTGGCATACATCTTAATGTCAGCTGCAGTAATAATTTTCTCACAAAGTATTACTAAACGCTCCACAATGTTTCGTAACTCTCTAATATTACCTGTCCAATCAACATTTTTTAATTCTTCTAATGCCTTTGCATCAAAAGCAATGTTTCTCCCATGATCTTGCGACAATTGATTTAAAAAGTATTCAGCTAGTATTGGAATATCATCCTTTCTATCATTTAAGGAAGGTACATGCACCAGAATAACACCTAAGCGGTGGTATAAATCTTCTCTAAAGTTTCCTTCAGCTATTTCTTTCACTAAATCTTTGTTGGTAGCAGCAAGTATTCTTACGTTAACTTTAATTTCTTTCTCTCCACCAACACGTGTAATTCTACTTTCTTGTAAGGCTCTTAATACTTTTGCTTGTGCAGAAAGGCTCATATCACCAATCTCATCCATAAAAAGTGTTCCACCTTCTGCTTGCTCAAAACATCCTTTACGTTGTTTTATCGCAGATGTAAATGCTCCTTTTTCATGTCCAAAAAGTTCACTTTCTATTAATTCTGATGGAATTGCAGCACAGTTTACCTCAACAAATGGTGATTTGTTTCTGTTCGATTGCTCATGCATGCTTCTTGCAACCAATTCTTTTCCAGTTCCGTTTTCTCCAGTAATCAATACTCTCGCATCACTTGGAGCAACTTTAGCAATCATTTCTTTAACAGCCAATATCCCTGCAGACTCACCAACTATTTGAGTTTGTCCTTTTCCTGCGCTTACTTTTCTTCTTAATTTTTTGGTTTCCTGAACTAACTCTTTTCTATCAACAGCATTACGTACTGTAACCAGTAATCGATTTAAATCTAATGGTTTCGATATAAAATCATACGCTCCTTTTTTGAGTGCTTCAACTGCAGTTTCAATAGTTCCATGACCAGAGATCATAACTATAGGCGTATCCACCCCTTGATTAACTGCAGCTTCCAACACCTCAATGCCATCCATTTTTGGCATTTTAATATCACACATAATTAGATCGTACTTACCGGCTTTAATCTTTGCTAAACCAGCATGACCATCTTCTGCTTCATCCACCGTAAATTTTTCGTACTCTAAAATCTCTTTTAGCGTATTTCTGATTGGTCTTTCGTCATCTATAATTAATATGCTTGCCATATAATGTTCGTCCTTTAGAATTAGGCTAATTTACCTAGCTCTTACCCTCGAGAAGGGGATTTTATTATTTTAGGAATTTAAAATCTCTTCCTAAATAAATTGCTGAGTCTCCCAATATTTCTTCAATTCTTAACAATTGGTTGTATTTTGCCATTCTATCAGAGCGAGAAGCTGAACCAGTCTTAATTTGACCAGTGTTTAATGCTACTGCTAAATCAGCAATTGTATTGTCTTCTGTTTCTCCTGATCGGTGACTCATTACTGATGTAAATGAAGCTCTATTTGCCATATCAACAGCATTGATAGTTTCTGTTAATGATCCAATTTGGTTTACTTTAACTAAAATTGAGTTGGCAGATTTCTCTTCAATTCCTCTTTTCAATCTCTCTGTATTGGTTACAAATAAATCATCTCCAACAATTTGTACTTTATCTCCAACAGCAGCAGTTAATTCTGACCATCCTTTCCAATCATCTTCATCTAATCCATCTTCAATAGATAAAATTGGATATTTATCTGTCCAATCTTTCCAATAAGAAACCATTTCTGAAGAAGTCTTCTTTACTCCTGTTGATTCGAATTCATACAGCTTAGATTCAGCATTGTAAAATTCTGAACTTGCTGCATCTAACGCAATGTGCATATCATCACCTGGTTTGAAACCAGCTTTTTCAATTGCCATCAAAACCGTTTCAATTGCTTCTTCATTAGAACCTAAGTTAGGTGCAAATCCACCTTCATCACCAACGTTAGTTGAGTGTCCTTTAGATTTTAAGACCTCCTTTAAATGGTGAAATACTTCTGTACCCATTCTCAAGCCTTCGCTAAAAGATCTGGCTCCAACAGGCATTACCATAAATTCTTGGATATCAATTTTATTATCAGCATGAGAACCACCATTCAAAATGTTCATCATTGGTATTGGTAACACGTTAGCATTAACTCCTCCAATATATTTAAACAATGGAATACCAGATTCTTCAGCTGCGGCTTTAGCACAAGCTAAGGAAACTCCTAAAATAGCATTTGCTCCTAAATTAGATTTATTAGCCGTTCCATCTAATGCAAGCATTGCTCTATCAATAGATGTTTGATCCATAATGTATGCACCATTTAACTCTTCGTTAAGTACAGTATTAATGTTATGAACGGCTTTTAGTACACCTTTACCCATATACATTCCTTGGTCATTATCTCTCAATTCAACCGCTTCATATTTACCAGTAGAAGCTCCTGAAGGAACTGCTGCTCTTCCTAATGTTCCAGTCTGAGTTACTACATCAACCTCTAAAGTTGGGTTTCCTCTTGAATCTAAAATTTGTCTTGCGTGAATTTGTGCTATATAACTCATATCATTGTGTTTGGTGTATGGTTATTGGTTTTTAATATTTTTTCTAAACGCCAAAAACCAATAACTATATACTAAAATTAAATTATTTCTTTTCTCTTATTAATACCTCGTCAATCATTCCGTATGCTTTTGCTTCTGTAGCAGTCATCCAGTAATCTCTATCGCTATTTCCTTCAACTTCTTCCATAGATTTACCTGAGTGATCAGAAATAATTTCATAAAGCTCAGTTTTTAACTTCATAATTTCTTTCACGGTAATCTCCATATCAGAAGCTTGCCCTTGAGCTCCACCTAAAGGTTGGTGAATCATTACTCTTGAATGTTTTAATGCCGTTCTCTTTCCTTCTGCACCAGCACATAATAAAACTGCCCCCATAGAAGCTGCCATACCTGTACAAATTGTTGCTACATCTGGAGCAATATATTGCATCGTATCATAAATTCCTAACCCAGCATAAACACCTCCACCTGGAGAGTTTAAATAAATCTGAATATCTTTTTTAGCATCTACTGATTCTAAAAACAATAACTGTGCTTGAATAATGTTGGCAACATGATCATCAATTCCTGTTCCTAAAAAAATAATTCTATCCATCATCAATCTAGAAAATACATCCATAGATGCAACATTCATTTGACGCTCTTCAATAATTGTAGGTGAAATATAGTTTCCTAATACAGACGTGTATTTATCGTAAGAAGTACTACTAATACCCTGATGCTTAGTTGCATATTTTCTGAATTCATCTTTATCAAACATATTGTAATCGTTTTAGTTTTGTGAAGTAAAATTAAAGGACCAATTTAATATTTATTGTTGTCTAATTTTCGTTTTTAATCTATTTTATGATATAAAAAAAAGCCCCACAATGTGAGGCTTTAATTTTATTTCTTTTCGTATGCTAACTTTACAAAGTCTTCATAAGAAATTTCTTTTTCTTTTAACTTAATTTCTTCTTTATAAAGTTTCAGTAAACGTGTATCGTAAATCATCATGTAAAGATTTTTAGCCTCTTCTTGATTTTGTAATACTCTGTTCGCTGTTTCCGTTAATTCATCATCATTGTTGGTAGGTAATCCCATTCCAGCCATTTGCTGTAATAACAATCCTTTAGTGTGCTCAACAACCTCAGCATGAGAAACTTTAATATCGTTCGCTTGAATCAATTTGTTTTCAATTAACTGCCATTGTAAACCTTTAGCGTAGTTATCGTATTCTAATTCAATTTGTTCAGCAGTAATTGGTTTTTCGTTAGATTCTCTTATCCATCTTTTTAAGAAAGCATCAGGAAGCTTTAACTTTACTTTTTCAATCAGTTTATCCTGAATATCTGCTTTTAACTTTCTATCAGCATCAGCAGACAATCCTTTTCCTAACTCTTCAGAAACTTTAGTTCTAAAAGCTTTTTCATCAGCAACTACTCCAGGTCCGTAAACCTTATCAAATAACTCTTGATCTAAATCTGCAGGAATAATTTTATTTATTTTATCTACTGTAAATTTAAATTTAGAAATAATTGTTGCCAATGTAGCTACATCAACTCCAATTGCAGCTGCTTGGTCTGTTGGACTCGGTGATACAATTTTAGGATCAATATCAAAAGAATCAGCAGATTTAGCACCTACAAAACCTTTCTGAACTTTTTTATCTGTTACCGCTTCAATAATAATCATTGAATTATGACTAATTCCATCTTCTTTAACGTTTCCTGTTCCGTCTAATTCTTCAAACTTCCCAAAAAGCATATCATCAGCAGTAGCAACATCGGGGTTACTCATCTTGCCATAACGCTTAGCTACATCAGTAATGTACTTATCTACATCTTTATCTGCAACCTTAATTTTATAATATTCTACTTTTAATTTAGAAAGTACATCCACCTTAAATTCTGGTGCAATTCCAACTACATAGTTAAATTCAAAATCTTTTTGATTGGTCCAATCAATTGAATTTTGCTCATCTAATTTTGGAAGAGGATTTCCTAAGACATTTAAATCTTGATCTTTAATGTAATTCTGTAAAGAAGCTGACAATACTTTATTAATTTCATCAACAATAACGGTAATTCCAACTTGTTTCTTAATCATTCCCATAGGAACATGACCTTTTCTAAAACCAGGAATGTTTGCATTTTTACGGTGAGTATTCATCACTTTATCAACTTTCTCTTGATAATCTGCTTGTTTCACTTCAATCTTAATGATTGCATTTAAATCATCAACTTTTTCTTGAGAAATATTCATAATATTAGTTTTATAAAGTTTCAGCCAAAAGGCTAAGGTTAACATTTAAACCCCACTCTTCGTTGAGATTCATTCAGTTACCACAATTAATTATGGAACATCCTTAAATTAAAAAAAGGTATAAGGCTAGCCTTATACCTTTTTTCTTTTGTACAGGCGGAGAGACTCGAACTCTCACACCTCGCGGCACTAGATCCTAAGTCTAGCGTGTCTACCAATTCCACCACGCCTGCATAAGGATTGCAAAAGTACTACTTTTTACCTCTTAGACAATAAAGTAGTATAAGAAATTTTGTAATGTTTATTATTATTACCCGCTAAAGAACTCTTCCTGTCGTGAATAAACGTGTTTCTATAATGTAAATCATTACTATAAATCCATTAATTGGAAGAACTTTAAATAAACAGTATAACACAAAGCAATACGTACACCTATAATTTAGAGTTAGCATTTAGCCATAAGTAATTTTCAGAGTTGTAATATTCCTTCTACACAATCGCTTTTGTATAATTCTTCTACAAAATCAAGAAGAAGAAAAAATTATTGATCTCATTATTTTAACTTATGCTTATTGTTTTAGACAGTAAAACAGCCGATTACAACAAGTAAAAATCCTACATTTATAGATTCAAAATGAACAATCCTGAACAACGTAAAATAAAAGATCTAATTAAAAAGTACAACCCTATTCTGAAAGAAAGTATAGAGAATGCACTAACTGAAGATTTATTTAATCTGATTATTGTTAATGGAGACGACAAAGGCTTTGAATTAAAAGA
>JASJIW010000002.1:0-7705 GCA_037624665.1 Flavobacteriales bacterium | reverse complement strand
AGTAAATCATAAAGCAGCGTTGTTGGTAAAAGATTCAGATGCAAAAGAAACGTTGATTCCTACACTAATTGAATTGGTTAAGAATGAGGAAGAGCAGAGAAAAATTTCAGCTAATGTTGCAAAAATGGCATTTAACGACTCAGCAAGTATTATTGCAAACGAGGTGATTAAATTGATTAAACGATAATGAATTTAAAAGAATTACATACAGTTTATTTTTTAGGTGTTGGAGGCATCGGAATGAGTGCCATTGCACGTTATTTTAAATCTTCAGGGTGTAATGTTGTTGGTTATGACAAAACAAAAACCATTTTAACTGAGAAGTTAGAAGCAGAAGGAGTGCTTATTCATTATAATGAAGATATAAATCAAATCCCAACAGTAGTAAAAAATAGCGAAGAAGGGACTTTAGTTATTTATACTCCAGCTATTCCAAAAGGGAATAAAGAGTTTATCTTTTTTCAAAAACAGGGAATTAAGTTGTATAAGCGTTCTGAAGTGTTGGGTTTAATAAGTGAGAATTACTTTACTATTGCCGTTGCAGGAACGCATGGAAAAACAACAACGTCATCTATAGTGGCACATATTTTAAATGAGTGCGGTGTAAATTGTATTTCATTTTTAGGAGGAATTAGTTTAAACTTCAATTCAAATTTATTATTAAGTAAAAACCCTACAACTCTAGTTGTGGAAGCTGATGAATTTGATCGTTCATTTTTAACGCTTTCACCAGATATTGCATTAGTTACTTCAATAGATGCGGATCATTTAGATGTCTATGGAGATAAAGATGCCATGAAAAACGCATACAGCGAGTTTGTTGGTAAGATAAAAGAGGGAGGCGAATTAATCTCTAAACAAGATTGTATTGAAGAGTTAGTTATTAGAGAAGATATAAAAGTCTCGAGTTACTCAGGATCAGAAGATGCTATGACGGCAGCTAAAAATGTTGAGATAAGAGAAGGAGATTATTATGTTGATATAGCTACAGAAAGTAGTCTTGTAAAAGATGTGAAAATAGGTTTGCCAGGAATTCATAATGTAGAAAATGCAATAGGAGCATTTGCTATTGCAGATAAATTAGAGCTTGACCACAAACAAGTAAAAGCTGCATTAGGAAGTTATAAAGGGGTGTACAGAAGATTTGAAACGCATATTAAGTCTAGAGGCTTAGTTTATATAGATGATTATGCACATCATCCATCAGAATTGGAGGTTTGTATAAAGTCAGCGAGAGAATTATATCCAAATAAAAAAATAACTGGAATATTTCAGCCGCATTTATTTACTAGAACACTTGATTTTATTGATGAATTTGCAGAAAGTTTATCTTTATTGGATGAGTTGATTTTATTGGATATTTATCCTGCAAGAGAGCTTCCTTTAGAGGGGGTTGATTCCGAATTAATTAAGAGTAAAGTAACAATTGAAAATAAAAGTGTGGTAGCGAAAGCAGACTTGCTAAATACTATTTCAGAAAAAAATATTGAAGTATTATTAACGATGGGTGCTGGAGATATTGATGTTTTTGTACAGCCAATTAAAGCGCAATTATTAAAAAGAAGTATTCCTTTAAAGGGAGATAAAGATGGATGTTTATGAATAAGTGGCTACAAATATCAATTTGGACTCTTGCAATAGTATTAATTATTGTGACACTTGGCTTTGTTGAGAAATCAAAGGAAGAGACAGTGATGTTAAAACCGCAAATTAATATTGATTACGAAACAGAGAACAGGTTTATTAGTGAAGGAGATGTTTTGTCACAAATTATCTCACAAACGGATACAGGAGTTCTTTTGTTAGCTAATTTTAAGGTGAATGAGATTGAAGAGAAATTAAACAATAACCATTCTATAAAAGAGGCGCAAGTATACAAAACAGTTAATGGAAAATTAATTGTAAATGTAAAGCAACGTAGACCAATTGTAAGAATCTTCTCTAAAGATGGAAGTTATTATATTGATGAGAAAGGACGTTTAATGCCCCTTTCACATAAGTATTCAGCAAGATTATTGGTGGTAAGTTGTAACGTAAATGAGCCATTTGCTAAACGGTATAAATTCAATTACAGCAATTTAAGTGATTCTTTAGTTGATAAAACAATATTGGACGATATATACAAATTGGCCAATTATATCGACAAATCCGAGTTCTGGAAAGCTCAGATTGAACAAATAGTTGTTAATAAAGTGTCGGAGTTCGAACTCATACCAAAGGTAGGAAACCATAAAATTGTATTTGGAGAGATTACCAACTTGGAAGGAAAGTTTGAAAAGTTGATGATATTTTATAAAAAAGGGTTAAGTAAAACAGGGTGGAATGAATACGCTGAGATTAACTTAAAGTATAAGAATCAAGTGGTTTGTAAAAAAAGAAATAGATAAAAAATGGAAGGCACAGCTTCAGAAATAGTAGTAGGATTAGATATAGGAACAACTAAAATTGTTGTTATTGTCGGTCGTAAAAACGAGCACGGAAAGTTAGAAGTGTTAGGAATGGGGAAATCCGAATCAATTGGAGTTTCTAGAGGCGTTGTATCAAATATTGATAAAACGGTTCAGTCTATTCGATTGGCTGTAGAGGATGCAGAGGCTAAATCTGGAGTTGACATTAAAGTTGTTAATGTAGGAATTGCTGGTCAGCATATTAAAAGTTTACAACACAGAGGAATTAAAGTAAGACATAACGTAGAAGAGGAAATTAGTCAGAACGATATTAATGCCTTAATTGATGACATGTACAAGCTGGTAATGCTTCCTGGAGAAGAAATTATTCATGTTTTACCACAAGAGTACATAATTGATAATGAGCAAGGAATAAAAGATCCTATCGGTATGGCGGGAGTTCGTTTAGAAGCGAATTTCCATATTATTACGGGACAAATAGCTGCTGCAAAAAACATTTATAAATGTGTGCATAAAGCTGGTCTAGAAGTTGAAGATTTGATTTTAGAACCATTAGCTTCTTCTGAAGCAGTATTAAGCCCAGAAGAAAAAGAAGCAGGTATTGTATTGGTTGATATAGGTGGTGGAACTACAGATATCGCAATTTTCCAAGATGGAATTATTAGACATACTGCAGTAATTCCTTTCGGAGGCAATTCTATTACAGAAGATATTAAAGAAGGGTGTGGAATTATTAAGAATCAAGCTGAATTATTGAAAATTAAGTTTGGATCTGCTTTAGCGAGCGAAAGTAAAGAGAATGAAATAGTTTCTATTCCTGGGCTAAGAGGAAGAGATCCAAAAGAAATATCATTAAAAACATTGGCTCAAATCATTCAAGCAAGAATGGAAGAAGTAATTGAAAATATATATTACGAAATCAAAAATTCAGGATATGAAAATAAACTGATTTGTGGTATTGTTGTAACGGGCGGAGGGTCTCAGTTGAAACATATTTCTCAATTATTGGAGTATGTAACAGGTATGGATACTAGAGTTGGTTATCCGAATGAACATTTAGCAAAAGGAAATGCAGAGGAATTAACAAGTCCTCTTTTTGCAACGGGTGTTGGTCTAGTAATTAAAGGATATGAAAGCATAAAAACAAAAAATGCAGCAAACACTGGAGATGTTGTAAGCCATTCTAAAAAGAATAAAGGTGGATTTTTTGATAAGATAATGAATGTTGGACAAAAGTTTTTTGAGGACAACGAACAGTAAATAATGAAAGAATGAAACAATTGAATAATTTGATTGCTACATTGTTTAAACAATTGATAAATTAATTTAAAGCACCATATTATGAAATTCGATTTACCAAAAGATCAAGCGTCAATTATTAAAGTTATTGGAGTTGGAGGAGGAGGTAGCAATGCCGTAAATCACATGTATAATCAAGGAATTACAGGTGTAGACTTCGTTATCTGTAATACTGATGCTCAAGCATTAGATCAGAGTCCTATTCCTAATAAAATTCAGCTGGGTACAACTTTAACAGAAGGCTTAGGGGCTGGTGCTGATCCTTTAGTTGGTAAAAATGCAGCTATTGAAGATGTAGATGCAATTAAAAAAGTGTTGGAAAACAATACTAAAATGGTATTTATTACTGCTGGCATGGGTGGTGGAACTGGAACAGGGGCTGCTCCAGTTATTGCTCAAACTGCTAGAGAGATGGGAATATTGACTGTAGGGATAGTTACTATTCCATTTTCATTTGAAGGAAGAATAAGAAAGCAACAAGCAGAGCAAGGTTTAGCGGAATTAAAAGAACATGTAGATACTTTATTAATTGTAAACAATGATAAGTTACGTATGATGTATGGAAACTTAAAGATGAGTGAAGCTTTTGCAAAGGCAGATGATGTATTATCTGTTGCAGCAAAAGGAATTTCTGAAATAATTACAGTTACAGGGTATGTAAATACGGATTTTAGAGATGTAAATACAGTAATGAAAGATGGTGGTACTGCAATTATGGGTACTGGAATTTCAGAAGGAGAAAATAGAGCAATTGATTCAGTATGTAAGGCATTAGCATCTCCATTATTAAATGATAGTGAAATTAAAGGAGCAAATTATATTTTATTAAATATTACTTCAGGTGCTGAAGAAATAACAATGGATGAGATTGGTGATATTACTGATTACATTCAGGGCGAAGCAGGATTGGATGCTACAGTTATTTGGGGTAATTGTACAGATGAGACATTAGGAGATAAAGTTTCTGTAACAGTTATTGCAACTGGTTTTGGAGAAGGTAATGCTCGTGATTTTGAATTTACAAAGAAACCTCAAAAAGTGGTAATTGCTTTAGACGCTGATATGCCAACAAGTATCACTTCATCTTTGCATGATGTTGAAAAAACAGCTGAGGTTTCTAATGAAATAAATGAACCTACTTTAAAAATAGAACAGCCGACTTTAAATTTCGAAGAATCTACTGAAGAGGTTAAGCATATTGTAGAAGAAAGATTTGATGTGCCTGCTTCAATCAAGGAAGATGCAGAAAAGGTAATCTTTAATTTAGAAGAAGATGTTGAGGATGAAACACCTGTTGCTGAGGTTTCTGATTTTGTTGTAAATACAGTTAATGCTGAAGTTGAAGAAAACATTGAAAATGAATTGACTGAAGAGGTTAATTCAGAAGTAGAAACTCCATCATCAGAATTAGTTGAGGAAGAGATTGCAGACAGCAGAAGTATTGTTTGGAGCTTAAGCGATAATGAAGTTGAAGCAGAGATTGAAGAAGAAGTTGTAAATGAAGCAAATGATTTTACTGCTAATATTGAAGAGGAGCCAAAACAAAAAATCACTTTTATCCAAAAAGAAGAAACGCCACAAAATAATATTGAAGAAGGACCTGTTTATACAAACAGAATTCCGGATGAAGAACAGATGAAGCGTTCTCAAGAAAGAATTATGAAAATTAAGGAGTTAGGTTTAAGAATGAAAACTCCCTCTGGAATCAATGATTTAGAGAATGAGCCAGCGTACAAGAGAAGAAAAATCAACTTGGATGAAACAGCTCATTCTTCTGAGAACCCAATTTCTAGATTTACACTTTCTAATGATGAAGAAGGTAAGCCTAGATTAAATGATGACAACTCTTTTTTACATGATAATGTAGATTAACCATATTAAAGATAAAGTTTAAGTCGCTTCTTAGTAGTTTTGGAAGCGACTTTTTTATTTCCAATTACTCGGAATCAAAGAGCTTTTTAATTAGAACAAATAAATTAAAATTATGACACTTCCAGAACAAATAACTGCAGACATTAAAAAAGCAATGTTGGCTAGAGAAAAAGAAAAATTAGAAGCGCTAAGAGCTGTTAAAGCCGCCTTTATGCTAGAAGGAACTAAAGGTGGTAGTGGAGAGGTTTCAGAAGAAACTGCAGTAGCTATCGTTCAGAAATTAGTAAAGCAAAGGAAAGATGCTTCTACTATATTTAAAGAACAAGGAAGAGAAGATTTAGCAAAAGATGAAGATTACCAAATTGGTGTGTTGAGTATTTATTTACCTGCTCAAATGGGTGAGGATGAAGTAAGAAAAGTAGTACAAGATACTATTGCTCAAGTTGGAGCTACCGGCCCGCAAGATATGGGAAAAGTAATGGGCCCAGTAATGGGTAAGTTAAAAGGAAAGGCTGACGGAAAATTAATTTCGGCTCTTGTAAAAGAGTGTTTAGTATAGTGTTTTAATAACAGAATAAAGATTAAAAAAAGGAAAGCGGATAGCTTTCCTTTTTTTTATGTGAAAAATTTATAAATACTACTTTTGTTAGAGCAAAATATTTTCCTTGAATAAAGAAATCCTAAAACTAGCAATACCCAATATTTTAGCCAACTTATCCATTCCAATGTTAAGTGTGGTAGATGTTGCTTTAATGGGGCACTTAAGTAATGAGTCCTATATACTGTCTATAGGTTTTGGTGTAATGATATTTAATTTTATCTATTGGGCTTTTGGTTTTTTAAGAATGGGTATTACTGGAATGACAGCTCAAGAGTTTGGCAGGGTAAATACGAATGAAGCTTCTCGCTTATTGTTTAGAGGATTAATTATAGCTTTCTCTGGTGCTATTTTATTGTTTTTGTCTAAAGATGCGTTGTTGCAGTTAGCTTTATACTTAATTGATTCAAATGGGTTGGTTAATGAGCAAATCACCAATTATTTTAGCATCAGAATTTTTGCTGCTCCAGCAACATTGGGACTATATGTTTTTATAGGTTGGTTTTTAGGTAAGCAAAATGCAACATTAGCTATGGTGGTAACTATTGCTGTAAATATATTTAATGCCTTTATAAGTTATTATTTGGTAAGTTCTGTAAATTTAGGAATCAGTGGTGTAGCCTTCGGAACATTAATCGCTCAGTATTTAGGTTTCGCAATGGCTATTGTTTTCTTTCTAGGGTTTTATCGTAAAGAGTTAGCCAAAGAAGCATTTAGCCAAATTTTAGAGATATCAGCAATAAAAAAGTTTATTGAGGTAAATGCTGATATTCTTATTAGAACATTGTGTTTGATTTTTTCCTTATCCTTTTTTAAAATTATGTCAACCAAAGAGGGTGATGTAATTGGTGCGGCTAATATTTTATTATTAGAGTTTGTTTCTATTGCTACTTATGGTATTGATGGATTCGCGTTTGCTGCAGAGTCAATTAGCGGAAAGTACTTTGGCGCAGACGATAAATCGAACTTAAAAAAAGCAATACGTTATTGCTTCTATTGGGGCTTCGGATTAGGATTTGTTTATGCATTGGGATATTTAGTGTTCGGAAAAAGTATCTTAGAAGGACTTACCAATCAAGTTGAAGTAGTCAATTTAGCAATGGAATATATCGGTTGGTTAATTGTTTTTCCAATATTAAGTGTAGTGCCTTTTATCTGGGATGGTATTTATATCGGATTAACTTCCTCTAAGGCTATGCGCAATACAATGCTGTTTTCTACCTTTTTGGTATTCTTACCTAGTTATTATTTTCTAGCTCATTTTTGTGGAAACCACGGTTTATGGTTGGCAATGATTTTATTTGTCTTAGCTCGAGGGGTCAGTCAGACTATATTAGCAAAGAAAGTCGTTTTTGGGAAGCTTGTATAAAATATATAGCATATAAGTTAGAGATCTGTATATAAGGATTTCTTTTCTCACAAGTATACTTGTGTATTTATTGAGGTTGGTTGATGTATCCTGGATTCATAGATACTATAATCCTTTAGTGTTCTCTTATTAGAAGTTAATTCTTTCAGTATGTTAAAT
>JASJIW010000001.1:0-16241 GCA_037624665.1 Flavobacteriales bacterium | reverse complement strand
GGCAATTAGTTGATAAGATGTATTCTGATAGAGTTGATATTAGTTCTTTAATTGATTGAAGAGAGGCTGTCTGGTTTTGATGTGTTAATTTAATTTTGGAACAGGCCTATTCCAGTTGCTAACATGTTGAACAATTCCAGCTTTTAAGGTGGTCGCTAGACTCCACTTTTTTTTATCAGACAAAACTGTCATGAACTGTCAAACCAAATTGTTGGTTGTTCTCGTGTCTGTCGGTTTCAGTTTGGTTGTCGTTTGTCTAACTTACCCATAACGTTTAGTATAATCGGCTGTTTTAATGCCGCTTATACACTGTTAGTATTAGTCTATTTGAAATTATCATTAAAAGACCTCATGATTTTATCATTCGGTGATGAAAATAAAGCAAAAATGTTATCCGCATTCGCAGTTGATTTTAATGATATAGTAATTCCGTGGTCTGTTTTTGCTAGTCCAATATCTAAAGAACCAACCGCAAAAAAGTTGTTGAATTTTGCGTTCAATTGATTAAGGCTGTCATTTTGTTCAATCTTTTTAAAGCCACCAGCTTCTAAAGCAGACTTACATTTAATTTTTGCTTCTTCTAATGTTCCATTAAATTGAAGACTTTTCTCTTTACTTTTTCTAATTGCCATAATTTTTAGAGTTTTAATTAATACTAACGCTAGTGTTGGTTATGTGCTTTTCGTTTTATGTTTAGATAAAACTAATAATTATTTTGATTAAATCATATTTATCACTGACTAAATAAATAAGAAGTAGGATAAGCGACAAAAGAGAGGATGCAACTTGCAAAGCAAATTTTACATGAAAAACATTTTAATTCTTTTTCTATTTATAAGTACAATCTCAATTGGACAAACGTTTGATATAACTAAAAAATCGGAGAAACACGGTTGCTTTTCGGTTGCTTTTTAGATAATCATTTAGCTGAATTATTGATTAAAGATTGATTAATTAATTCTATTTAGCGCTCATCTTGGTAATTCTTGTTTATCCAAGTCTCTATTTTTCTTCTTTGTTATACATTGTTTCTGTAAGGTTTTAAACAATAGTTCGAAAAAGAAGGTTTAAAGATAGTGTCAATTTATATACTTTACCTAGAATTAAACCACCCCCTATTGATTGAATAGAAATACTATATAAGAAACAAGTACTACAATAGACATAAGCAGATAATATCAATAATTGCTTTTTGTTGATTTCAGGAACAAAAGACTTCAAAAACTAATTAAAATGAAAATTGTTTTACAAATGTTTTACAAAAGACCAGAGATTAAGGCATAAAAAAACCCTAATCCGTTAAGAATTAGGGTTTTAATAAACAACTTGAAACATTGTTGGCGGTCTGGACGGGACTCGAACCCGCGACCCCCTGCGTGACAGGCAGGTATTCTAACCAACTGAACTACCAGACCTTACTATTAATAGTAATATTTTGACTAGTTTCAAGCAACTTTTTTAAAGATCATTTCCTTGATTAAGGATTGCAAATGTAGTAGTTTCTTTTTATTACACAACAAAAAAAAAGAAAAAAATTACATCATTTTTTTTCTTTTGATAAGATAGGTTTCAAGCAAGTTGTTAAACCCTTGATTTACATCTGCTTCTACAAATTCAATTCCATATTGCAGGCAGCGTAATTTTAATTTTTCTTTTCTTTTTTTTGTTTCTTCAATGTATTTTTCACGAATATCGTTCGGGTTTACCTTCACTTCTTCCCCTGTTTCAAGATCAACAAACTGGTAAGGTCTGTTTTCAAACTTAAAATTCAATTCTTTATCCACATCAACCGTATGAAATAAAATTACTTCGTGCTTGTTATATTTTAAATGTTGTAGTGCTTGAAACAATTCATCCTGCTCCGCTACATTTTCCATCATATCACTAAACAAAATAATTAACGATCGTTTATGTACACTCTCTGCAATAGTATGTAATGCTTTAATGGTAGATGTTTTCGTATTAATTTTAGGACTATCTATTAGCCCTTCCAATTCATGTATTAATCGTTTACGATGAATTAAGCTCGATTTATCAGGAGTATGCACATCTAATTTATCAGAAAAAATACTTAAACCAACAGCATCTCTTTGTTTTTTCATCAAATGCATAAATGCAGCTGAAGCATAAACCGAAAATTTTATTTTATTGAACTGATCACTTTTTTCGTAATCTATTTCAGGAAAATACATAGATGAGGAGGCATCTATTATTAAATGACATCGAAGATTCGTTTCCTCCTCATATCGTTTTATAAACAGTTTATCTGTTTTTCCATACAATTTCCAATCTACATGACGTGTAGATTCTCCAGTGTTATAAATTCTATGTTCAGCAAATTCAACAGAAAACCCATGAAACGGACTTTTGTGTAATCCAGTAACAAAACCTTCTACTACCTGCTTAGCTATTAATTCTAATTTAGAATAACGCTGTATTTGTTGTATATCTATATTATAACTCATTAATTGTTAATAACGATTTTTCGAAGTTACTATTGAATACGTAAACTTTATTATTTTTCACTTATAATATTTGGATATGGTTTTAGAATTAGTTGACTGGATTATTGTTGTAATATTTTTAGGTATAACATTATATATAGGATTAAAATTTAAGAATAAAGCGAGTGGATCACTCACTGATTTCTTTTTGGCTGGAAGAAATTTGCCTTGGTACATTGCTGGAATCTCTATGGTTGCAACAACCTTTGCTGCTGACACACCTCTTTGGGTGGCTGAAGTCATCAAAAAAAACGGTATTTCTGGTAACTGGCTCTGGTGGAACATGCTTATTGGTGGAATGTTAACCACATTCTTTTTTGCTAAAATGTGGCGAAAAGCAAATGTTTTAACCGAATTAGAATTTTTAGAATTACGTTATTCTGGTAAAGCGGCTAAAATGTTCAGAAAATTTAAATCTGTTTATTTAGGTGTCTTCTTTAATACCATAATTATTGGATGGGTTAATGCCGCAATGATTAAAATACTCATCATCTTTTTAAACATAGATTATCAAACGGCCTTTATTTACATTGGCGTATTAATGGTGTTAATTGCAATTTACTCTTCCCTATCGGGTTTATTAGGAGTTGCTATTACAGATGCGTTACAATTTATTTTAGCAATGGCTGGTTGTTTAATTTTGGCTATAATTATGTTAAACTCCGAGCAAGTTGGAGGTATTGTTGGGTTAAAAGAAAAACTACCCGAATGGAGATTTGATTTTTTCCCTAATATAAATAGTGCTGGCTCCGCAATAGGAACTTTTGGCTTAAGTATTGGTGCTTTTTTCTCATTTGTAGCCATTCAATGGTGGGCAAGTTGGTATCCTGGAAATGAGCCTGGTGGTGGCGGATATATTTCTCAACGTATGATGAGTACCAAAAATGAGAAACATGCTGTTTTTGCTACATTATTTTTTCAAATAGCACATTACGCATTAAGACCTTGGCCTTGGATTGTTGTTGGACTATGTGCGTTAGTTGTTTATCCTGATTTACCAATGAATGAAGCAGGAAACGGTTTTGTAATGGCGATGAGAGATTTTATGCCTGTTGGATTGAGAGGACTTTTATTTACTGCCTTTTTAGGAGCTTATATGAGTACAATTTCTACTCAGCTGAACTGGGGAGCAAGTTATTTAAGTAACGATTTATATAAAAGACAAGCTGAAGAAAGTGGTAAAGAAATAGATCAAAAACAATTGGTTAAAATGGGTAAATTATTTACCGTTGTTATTATGGTTATTGCTTTAGTTGCTACTTCGTTTATTGACACTATTGATGGAGCTGCCAGATTCTTAATTGCATCTTCGGCAGGATTAGGAGCTGTTTTAATTTTACGTTGGTACTGGAGTAGAATTAATATTTGGAGCGAAATTTCTGCAACCATTGCTCCTATTCTTGGATACACAATAAGTAAATATCTTTTAGCACCACTTTTTAATATTGAGCTTGGACCTGATGAAATTCAAAACACTTTTATTGAAAATGAAGGGATTTTAATATGTACTACATTTTTCACGACCATTGTTTGGCTAATTGTCACCTATTTTACACAACCAGAAAGTGATGAAACACTCATGAAATTCTACAAACAGGTAGAGCCTGAAGGTGCTTGGAATACTATTAGAGAAAAATTAAATCTTGAACACAGAAAATCTCAAATACCTGAGCTAATTATTTGTTGGCTAAGTGCAACAGCGCTAACCTATTCACTCTTGTTTTTTATTGGGAAATTAATTTTTCAAGATTATACTTATGCGCTAATTAATTTAGCAATTAGTCTTGTTTCTTTTTTCGTGTTAAAATACTATATGTTTAACACGAAAATATTTAGTGACTAACAGTAAACACGGAATACTACTGGTAAAAATTAGTTTTTTGAAGTGAAGTTTATTTACAATATACTACTTATTAGAATAAACATTATTAAATTATGAGTGAAAGAATACTAAAAGCATTAATCCAACTTTTCGCTATTATTTCTGATACTGAAGACATTTCTAATAATAGTAGGGAATTAGTTGAATCCTTTTTGACCCAACAGCTAAATCAAGAATTAGTTGATGAATACCTAAAACTATATGATGAGTTTATAGACTCAAAAAATAGAAAATCAAAAAGCGGAAAAGCTAAAAAACGTACGTCAGTAAACTCGGTTAAAGTTCTTTTAATCTGTACTCAGATAAATGAAGAACTAGCTCAAAAACAAAAAATAATTGTATTAATTCGTTTAATAGAATTCATTTTTGCTGAAGGAACACCATCAGAACAAGAATTAGAGTTTGCGTCAACCGTAGCAGAGACTTTTAATATTCCTAAATCAGAATTTGACAACTGTTATAATTTTATAAGAAATACTGAAGAAGAAGGGTTTGACACTCCCAATACACTCGTAATTAATAATAGTCCGAAAGGTCTTTCTACAGAAAGTAAACACATCTATTCTGATGGAATTACCGGTAGTTTAAGAGTAATTAAACTAAAAACTGTAAATATGTTCTTTATCCGATATTTCGGACAGGAAGAACTCTATATCAATGGAATTTTACTAAGCAAAAATCGTTCTAGTATATTAAACCAAGGCTCATCAATAAGAAGTTCTAAGGTACTCCCAATTTATTATAGCGATATCGTTAGCTCTTTTATGACAGACGTTAACGCTGAAAAAATTGTATTTAATGTAGAAAATCTAACCTACAAATTTAAAGGAGGAAATCAAGGTATGCACCCTTTCAGTTTTTCTGAAGAATCAGGAAGAATTGTTGGAATTATGGGCGCAAGTGGAGCTGGAAAATCTACCTTACTTAACCTTTTAAATGGTGCTTACACCCCTACTAGTGGTCAGGTTACAATTAATGGCATTGACATACATCACAAACCAGAACAAATTGAAGGGGTAATTGGTTATGTTTCTCAAGATGATCTGCTAATTGAAGAATTAACTGTTTTTCAAAACTTATACTATAATGCAAAACTTTGTTTTGATAGTATGAGTGACGTTCAAATAACGCAACGTGTTGTTGACGTTTTAAGCAGTATTGGACTCTACGAAACAAAAGATTTGAAAGTTGGTAGCCCAATGGAAAAAACCATTAGTGGCGGACAGCGTAATAGACTGAATATTGCACTAGAATTAATCCGTGAACCATCCGTTCTGTTTGTGGATGAACCCACTTCGGGACTTTCGTCAAGAGACTCTGAAAACATTATGGATTTACTAAAAGAGTTGTCTCTTAAGGGTAAATTAATCTTTATTGTAATTCACCAACCGTCATCAGGCATTTATAAAATGTTTGATAACCTATTAATTCTTGACACTGGTGGTTATCCAATATATAACGGAAATCCTGTTGATGCAGTAATTTATTTTAAAGAACTTGCCAATCACGTAAATAGTGATGAGAGTGAATGTTTGAGCTGTGGTAATGTTAATTCAGAACAAATTTTCGATATTATTGAAGCTCGGGTTGTCGATGAATATGGTAATTCTACAAAAAACAGAAAAGTAGCGCCAACAGAATGGTATGCCATTTATAAAAAAAGGGTTGCTCAAAAAATTGAAAATTTTGACAAAACAAATGAAGCTTTAAAAATTATTTCTAACATTCCAAATAAATGGAAACAGTTTAAAGTATTTATTACCCGCGATGTTCTTTCAAAACTAACCAACAAACAATACCTTTTAATCAACTTTTTAGAAGCTCCATTTTTAGCTTTTATATTGGCTTACCTACTTCGTTTTTATAGTACAGACTTAAGTAATGACGTAGGTTATACTTTTAGAGAAAATGAAAACTTCCCTGCATATCTATTTATGTCTGTTATTGTAGCCCTCTTTATTGGACTAACAGTAAGTGCCGAAGAAATTTTTAGAGATCAAAGAATTAGAAAAAGAGAGAAGTTTCTTAACCTCAGTATAAGCGGTTATTTGTTTTCTAAAATAAGTGTGATGTTTTTAATTTCAGCGATTCAAATGTTATCGTTTGTAATTATCGGTAATCTAATTCTAGATGTTAAAGGAATGTATTTTTCTTACTGGCTAGTACTATTTACTACCTCTTGCTTTGCAAATATGTTAGGACTAAACATATCTGCAAGTTTTAATTCTGCTGTAACTATATACATATTAATACCTTTCTTAGTAATACCTCAATTATTATTGAGTGGTGTTATGGTTAAGTTTGACAAACTAAACCCAACCATTACAGTTCAACAAAACGTACCCTTTGTTGGTGAAATAATGGCTTCAAGATGGGCTTATGAAGCACTAGCAGTAAGACAGTTTAAAGACAATGAATTTGAAAAATTATTTTTTAAAGTTGACAAAGACTTTAAAAAGTATGGGTTTAGAAAAAACTACTGGTTAGTAAAACTTACAGCAAAACTAAGCAGTGTTAAAAACAATTTTGGCAAAGAGGACAAAGAAGAATCTACAATCAGAAATTTAACGCTATTAAGAAATGAAATTAGCAAAGAGCTTAAACAAAACCCTAACGTTAAGTTTAAGCTATTAGAAAGCTTATACATTGATAAACTAGATAAACAAATACTTAATGAAACCAACTACTATTTGACTAAACTAAATGCGTTTTATCTACAAAAATATAAAAGAACTTATGACAAAAAAGATGCATTAACTGCTCAATTAAACCAAGACTCTACAACTAGAGCAACCTTTATTAAAATGAAGGATAGCTATACTAATGATGCATTATCTAGCTATGTTAAAGATAAAAATTCTACTACTAGAATTATGGAAATTGATGGCCATCTAATTCAAAAAGTTGATGCTATTTATTTAAGTTCAAATAAATTTAGATCACATTTTTATGCACCAACAAAAAGACTTTTCGGGAAATCTATTGATACCTTCTGGGCTAATTTAATTGTAATCTGGTTGATGTCATTAGGACTTATAGTTTCACTCTATTTTGATCTTCTAAGAAAAGGAATTGAATATATTGAACGACTGTTTGAAAAGAAAAAGTATTAAGACTTTAAATAATTTAAAATAAAAACCTTCCTAGAGATATTAATCTCTAGGAAGGTTTTTTGTGACTTAGGTATAGTAGCGATATCCTCCGATTTTAATCGGAGATTTAGTGAATAGCCCGGCCTTTAGGCAAGTTGCTAATAATTTACCAAACTAATCAACTCTTCTTTAAATCGTTCGTTAGGCATAAACTGTTGCTCTAATTGATTGATAAAAGGAACAGGAGTGTCTATACTCGCAACACGCTTAATTGGTGCATCCAAATATTCAAAACAGTTCTCTGAAATTAGCGCACTCAGTTCTCCACCAAAACCATTAAACAATGTTGCTTCATGCAAAATAATTACTCTATTAGTTTTCTTTACTGAATCAAAAATAGCTTCAGTATCCAACGGCACTAATGTTCTTAAATCTAATAAATCTGCAGAAATTTCAGGGTTTTCTTTTAAGGCAGCTAATGCCCAATGTACTCCCATCCCATACGTTACAATTGTTACATCATTCCCTTCTTTTAATAGACTTGCTTTTCCAAATGGAATTGTAAAATAATCATTCGGGACTTCTTCTTTTATACTTCTATACAATCCTTTATGCTCAAAAAACATAACTGGATTTGGATCTTCAAAACTTTTATTTAAGAGCCCTTTAGCATCTGTAGGAAATGCTGGATAAACTATTTTTAAACCTGGAACTTGCGTAAACCAAGCTTCATTACATTGTGAGTGAAAAGGCCCTGCAGCCATTCCTCCACCAGTAGGCATCCGAACAACAACGTCTGCTGCTTGCCCCCAACGATAATGTGATTTTGCTAAATTATTACATATCTGAGTCATTCCTTCAGAAACAAAATCAGCAAACTGCATCTCAACCATGGCTTTTTGTCCATTAATGGCCAACCCTAATCCTGCACCTAAAATTGCTGATTCACAAAGTGGAGTATTTCGAACTCTTTCTCGACCAAACTTTGCCACAAAACCATCAGTAATTTTAAAAACACCTCCATAATCACCAATATCTTGGCCCATCAACACTAAATCATCATGCTTTTCCATACTCTGGCACAATCCATCAGAAATGGCATCAACCATTCTTTTTTCTGTTGTATTGGAAGTGTCTGGAGCTGTTTCAGTTAACTCAAACGGGGCATAAATATCATTTAATTCTGTTTCAAGATTTGCAACTAGTGGTTCTTCATCAAAAGCTTTATCCCATTCAGAAATAACTTCAGCCTTTATCGTTGCTTTTAATTCTTTAACAGTTTTCTCATCTAAAACCTTTTCTGCTATTAGGTATTTCTCAAAATTTTCAACAGGATCTTTTTCTCCCCATTCGTCCATTAACTCTTGAGGAACATACTTTGTTCCTGAAGCTTCTTCGTGCCCACGCATTCTAAAAGACAAACACTCTACTAAAATTGGTCTTGGCTTTTTACGGATAGATTCTGCTATTTGACTAATCTTATGGTACACCTCAAGAATATTGTTTCCTTCAATCAATTCGGTTTCAATTCCGTATCCAATTCCTTTATCTACAAAGTTTTTAAAAATAAATTGTTCTCTTGATGGTGTAGATAAGCCATAACCATTATTTTCTACTAAAAAGATAACTGGTAATTGCCATACTGCAGCCGTGTTTATTGACTCATGAAAATCTCCTTCACTTGCTCCACCATCTCCAGTAAAAACTAAGGTTACTTTTTCATCTTTCTTCAATAAATTACCTAAAGCGATTCCATCAGCCACACCCATTTGAGGTCCCAAATGAGAAATCATTCCAACAATATTATGCTCTTGAGAACCAAAATGAAAAGAACGATCTCTGCCTTTGGTAAACCCATTCATTTTACCTTGAAATTGAGAAAATAAACGATACAAAGGCACATCTCTAGATGTAAAAACTCCTAAATTTCTATGCATTGGCAAGATATACTCTTCTTTATTTAAAGCCATTGTAGCTCCTACAGAAATTGCTTCCTGTCCTATTCCAGAAAACCATTTAGAAATTCTACCCTGACGTAAAAGAACCATCATTTTCTCCTCTACTAATCGGGGCTTTAATAATCCTTTATAAAGGTTAACTAAAACTTCATTAGAATACTTTCTACGATTGAATTTCATTGACATATCATAAACATTTTATGCAAACAAAGTTAATTGAATTTGTGTAACTTTGCATTAGAAATTGTTTATTTAATAACAATTGAAATCGTTATTATTGTTAACACATTAAAAAGCCCTAAAATGCAAGAAATCATTGTTATATCAATTGCTCTAGCTTCATTAGCCTATTTATTTGTTAAATTTTTTATTAAGAATAAATCTCACAATTGTAATAAATGTGGATTAGCTGACAACGAACCTAAGAAAGATTAATTATTAATGCGTTTTTACTTCCACAACACTATATTGTTACTCAAAAAATTAGGAATAGCTTTATTCATTTTTTCTTTTAGTCGAATTATATTTTTACTTTTTAATACCGCTCACTTTTCGGATATTTCTATTTCTTTATTTTTTTACGGACTACGTTTTGATCTCGTTGCTATCTCCTATTTTTTCGCTCCTTTAATTCTCCTTCAATTAATCCCTTTTTCTTTTAGAAATTATAAATGGTATCAACAGCTATTAGCTTTTGTGTTTTATTTAGGCAATACAATTGCTATTAGCCTTAACCTTATTGATGTTGCCTATTTTGATTTCACATTAAAACGAACTACCGCAGATTTTTTTGGAATGATTGGCACTGGAGATGACTTCCTCAAGCTTTTACCACACTATATTATTGACTTTTGGTACAATTACATTTTACTTGCTGCCTTAATTTTTCTTTCTTGGTATTTACACAATAAGTATTGCAAATCAATTATCAAGAAAACAAAATACAGTCTAAAAAACTACCTTATCCATACTCTCATTTTTATTTCATTTTCTGGCTTAACAACCATAGGTATGAGAGGCGGCCTACAACACAAACCTTTAGATATCGTAAATGCTGGACAATATGCGACAGCACAAAACATTCCAATTATATTAAATACTCCATTTACAATTATTAAAACCATTTTAATAGACAATATCGAAATAATCAACTACTATCCTGAAGAAGAAATTGAAACAATTTACACCCCAAAAACTAGCATTGTAAACTACGGTAACCACAAAGGGAAAAATGTAGTTTTAATAATTCTAGAAAGCTTTGCTAAAGAATATGTAGGTGGCTTTAATAATGGAAAAGGGTATACGCCATTTATAGATTCTTTATTAACAGAGAGTTATGCATTTACAAATGCCTATGCTAACGGAGGAAGATCTATTGAGGCTTTACCTTCTATTTTAGCTGGGATTCCTCAATTAATGACAACTCCTTATGTGTTATCAAATTATGCTGGGAACCAAATAAATGGACTTCCTCAACACCTTAAAGAGGATGGATACAACACCTCTTTTTATCATGGTGGTGCAAATGGAACGATGGGTTTTAATGGCTTTGTTGGGGTTAGTGGAGTAGATAATTATTTCGGTTTAGACGAATACCCTAATAAGGATAAAGATTATGATGGCTCTTGGGGAGTTTTTGACGAACCTTATCTCCACTATTTTGCAAATGAATTGAACGCAAAACCTGAACCATTTTTCAGCTCTATATTTACAATCTCCTCACACCATCCCTATACTATTCCTAAACAATATAAAGGGAAATTCGTAAAAGGAGACCTTCCTTTACATGAAACTATTGGTTATACCGATTATGCCTTAAAACAGTTTTTTAAATCTGCCCAAAACATGCCATGGTTTAAAAACACATTGTTTGTCTTTACAGCCGATCATTCAGCTCAATCTAACAGATTTTTTTACAAAACACGAATAGGAAGATATGCAGTACCTTTTTTCATTTATTCTCCTACAGGAAATTTAAAAGGAACAAATTCTGAACAATTTCAGCACATAGACATTACCCCAACTTTATTAAGTTTGGTTAGTAATACTAAAGAGACTATCTCTTTTGGGAATAATGCTTTTGATGATTCTGAAAAGTTCGCTATTCAATTCATCAACAATACATATCAAATACTATTAAAAAATAAATTTTTAATTTTTGATGGAACTAAAACAATCAATTATTATGACTTAGCAAACGACTCTCTTTTAACCAATAACTTAATTAACAGCTTAAATCCACAACAGTTGATTGAAAAAAATAAGACTGAAAAATACTTAAAAGGCATTATTCAACAATACAATAATCGACTAATTAACAATCAATTAATAATCCTAAAAAAATAAAATTATCTGTACTAAGAAAAATATATTATTTATTATCAATCCTATTTCTGGCGTTGGAAAACAAAAAGTAATTGAGAAATTTATTGATATTTATTTAGACAAAAAGCAATTTGCTGTTGTGTTAAAATACACAGAAAGAGCAAAACATGCTATTGAGATCGTCCAAAATAATGCTAATAAATTTGATATAATTGTTGCTGTTGGTGGTGATGGATCAGTAAACGAAATAGGGAAGTCCTTAATTAATTCTAACACTACGCTCGCCATTATTCCTGCAGGATCTGGCAATGGACTGGCTAGAGATTTGCATATTCCAATGCAAATTAAAAAAGCCCTTTTACTAATTAATAAAGGGAAAACTAAATTAATTGACACCATTAAAATTAATGATGATTATTTTTTAGGTACTGCCGGTGTTGGATTTGATGCTTACATTAGTTGGAAATTTGAGGAAGTTCCTACCAGAGGACTCTTAACCTACATAAAAGTAGCTTTTAAAGGGTTTTGGACATATAAATCATCAGACTATACTGTTTTTTATGATGGTAAAGAAAAAAATATAAAAAAAGGATTGTTAGTTACATTCTCTAACTCTAAACAGTATGGTAATAATTTCATTATCTCTCCTAAATCTAAAATTGATGATGGTTTAGTTAAACTAATTATTGTAAAAAAATTCCCTTTTATCTATTTACCAATATTTGGTTTCTACCTCCTCAGTCAACAAATTGATAAATTTAAATTTACCGAAGAAATATCTGCCAAAAAGATAACTCTTAACAGCTCAACTAATGAAGTTCATATTGATGGGGAGCCTATTAAAATGAATAATATATTAGAAGTTGAAGTTATTCCTCAATCATTGAATGTTATCGTACCATGAGCAAAAAAAATAGAAGTGTAGTATATTCTACTAACCCAGATTATAATTATGATGATGAAAATGATGCTTTTGAGACATTAGAAAATAATGAACAGAAATTAAAAGTTTTAGTAGATCGAAAACAACGAAAAGGAAAATCTGTAACCTTAATTACAGGCTATATAGGTGATGACGAAGATTTAAAAAGTTTATCTAAATTATTAAAATCTAAATGTGGGGTTGGAGGCGCTGCAAAAAATGAAGAAATCCTAATTCAAGGTGAATTTAAAGAAAAAGTTTTTGAACTCTTAATTAAAATGGGATACTCCCAAACTAAAAAAGTTGGCGGATAATAGTATTATCTTTATGAGCATAAAAAACAGACGTTTAAAAAAAAGAAATCATCATTAAAACAAAATACTATCTTTTAAATCTCATTTCAAATTTAACACTAGAATGTTCATAAACAACGTTTATAAGTAGCGTATATTCTTAAAGAATAAAGCATATTTACAGTTAGATTAAAACGGAATGAGCACACAAAAAAAAGTTAAATCAATTGCACACTTAAGACACTGCCTAACCGTTGTTTTGTTTTTTTGTAGTACTCATTTTTTATTTAGTCAGAAAACGAACCCCTCAGTATATCAAACTGAGTTTAAAAATGTGGGGAAGAATCAATTTACAAAACAATTGATTACTCTCTCTAAAGAAACCATTAATACTAAATGGAATAAGTATCAAGGAGGAGGAATCCATACTGAAGATTCTTTATTTCATTTCAATTCAAACTTACTTAGTCTGGCTTTCCCTACAAATACTGCAACGTATAAAAATAGTTATTTACTTTATTATTTTTCTCAAAAAACGGCTAAATGCCCTACTCTTTTTAGCTTATTAAATTATTATGAACCAATTATAAATCAAAACCTCAAAGACAATAACTTACCTAAAGAATTAAAATTAGTGCCCGCTGTATTGTCTGCATTTAATCCTAACTCTAATAATCAGCTTGGAGGAACTGGTTACTGGCAGTTAAATTATCCGCAAGCGATTAAATACGGACTTACGGTAAATGATTTAATTGATGAACGTAGAGATTTTGATAAATCGACCAAGGCTGCAACGTTATACCTTAAAGATTTATATGATGTTTACAAAAACTGGGAATTAACTTTAACAGCTTACTCCTCTGGTGTAGTAACTACAACAAGATTGTTAAAAAGACATAACGCAAAAACGTATAAAGAAATCTATCCTTATTTACCAAAACAGACTAAGGATTTTGTTCAAGCATTTGTTGCGATGAACTATGTGTACAATTATGATTCTTATGGAGCTGTAATCTTAAATCCAACAATAGAAGCTGACACCATTAAAATAGATAGGAAATTGAAATTTGAAGCCATTAATCACGTATTGGCTACAAAAACAAAGAATATTAAATTCTTAAACCCAACTTTTAATAAAGCTATTTTCCCTTCAAACTACATAGCTTATTTACCAAAAGGTCAAGGCGAAGAATTTACAAAATACAAAGACAGCATCTATTTTTACCAAGATTCTGTACTACTTAAACCAAAGACTACAGAGCCTGATTTTATAATTCCTAAAGAAGGAGAACCTTACGTTTACAAAGTTAAATCAGGTGATGTTTTAGGTTTAATTGCAGACAGGAATAATGTGAGAGTATCACAATTACAAGCTTGGAATAATTTAAATGGAACGATGATTAATGTTGGTCAAAGACTAACCATTTATGCTAAAAGTTCAAAATATAAAGTTAAAAAACCAAGACAGAAGACAGAAAAAAAGAAGATTAAAAAACAAGCAACTAACAAGAAGCAACAAAACATAAAAATACGAACCGTTTACACCGTGAAATCAGGTGACAACTTATGGATAGTTGCGAAGAAATATTCTGGAGTATCTTCACAAAACTTAATGGATTTTAATGGTATTGGAATAGATTTAACGATAGGACAAAAAATAAAAATCCCTAAGTATTAGCATGCTTCAAAGTAACTGATGGAAGAAAATAATACACATAAAGACGAGAAAAAAATCTCTCCATTTATTACGCTAATAAGCTTATTGGCTGTAATGGGACTCTTATGTTTAATCATGTTTATTTTTCCTGCTAAAGGAATACAAATTGGAAGTTCAACAATACAATTTCCTACCGTAAACGATTTTTTTGTACCACCAGTTGAAGAAGATAGCCTTGCTAAACTTGAGGAAGATTTAGCTCAATTGTTTGACTCTACTGTTGTTGTAACTGAAATTGACTCAACTATTATTCAACAAAAGTTAGATTCTTTAAAGACTTTTAGACAAAGCTTACAGCTAAACGAAAAAGGCAAGTCATCAATAAATCGTTTTTTCGCTGATTTAGATAATGCTAAGAAAAAGAAAGTAAGAATAATGCATTATGGTGATTCTCAAATTGAAGCAGATAGAATTACTTCTTACCTGAGAAACGAATTACAAAAGAAATTTGGTGGTTATGGTGTTGGGTTGTTTCCTATTATACAAGTGGCTCCAAAAATGAGTGTAAATACAGAATACTCAGAAAACTGGAAACGTTTTCCTGGTTTTGGGAGAAAGGATACCACTGTAAAGCACATGAAATATGGTGCTTTAATGGCTTTTTGTAGATATTCTCCTATCCCTCAAACTAACATTGTTAACGACAGCTTAAGTTATGAGGCTTGGATAAAGATTAAAAAACCTAGGGCATCTTATGGTAGAACAAAAAGCTATGTTCAACTGCGCGTTTTCTTAAGTAACTCTCATACTAATATTAACTACAGTATTTTAGCTGATGGTGTTAGTGTATCTGAAGGAATGATTCCTGCTAATACTCCTTTCCAAACATTGAAAGCAAATTTTGCTAATACCCCAGAGGAAATAATAATATCATTTAACGGTAGTGATAGTCCTGACGTTTATGGGATTTCTTTAGAAGGAAATAATGGAGTTGTAATGGATAATATCCCATTGAGAGGTTCTTCAGGAACAATCTTCTCTAAACAGGATGCTACGCTTTTGGGTAATATGTACGCGGCATTATCTCCTAACTTAATAATCATGGAGTTTGGAGGAAACACGATTCCTTATACAAAATCAGATAAATCTGCAGCAGAATACGGTAGTTGGTTTAAATCTCAAATTAGCTACATGAAAAAACGGAATCCTAATGCTGCTATTATAGTTATTGGACCAGGAGACATGTCAGTTAAAGAAAAAACTGAGTATGTTACCTACCCATACTTAGAAGCAGTTAGAGATGCCATGAAGGATGCTGCTATAAGTTCTGGGTGTGTGTTTTGGGACATGTATGAAGTGATGGGAGGAAAAAACTCTATGCCTAAATGGGTGAATGCAGAACCTTCTTTAGCTTCTTCAGATTATATTCACTTTAACCCCAAAGGAGCAAAAAAAATAGCCGAAGAATTTAGTGTTAAACTCTTTGAAATGTACAACGAGTATAAAGGAATTAAAGAAAAGGAATTAGTTAATGATAGCATACAATAAACATATAACTGTTTTAATAGTCGCATTCTTGATTTCGCTTTTTGTAAGCGGACAGGAAAA